>JARGFS010000100.1 GCA_029211095.1 bacterium
GAACTCTCCCAAAGCGGGACAGGCGTTGTATAAGATTGCCCGTTCCAACGAAGAGTTAGGCAACAAAACCGAGGCTAAGAAGATTTTCCAGCAGCTGGTTGATGACTACCCTGAGACTCTTGAAGCCCAGCAGGCCAGAGAGAAACTCAAGGAGCTATAGAAAGCTGTAAGTGTCGGAACCTGTCCGAATTCGAATTCTCCCCCCGACCGGGCCACTTCTGCCCGGCCGGGGTTTTTATCAACTGGAAGAAGACGCGCTCTATTTTCAGGTTGGTGGGTTCACCCAACCCCTCCCTTTTTTCTCATACTTAGAATCTGAGTCTGTCCGGTATGATATAAATCGGCGCGGCCATCTCCTCTTTGTCGAAGTCTCCATACCCCGTCGCCGCTGGGAAGTCGACCCCACATTTACCGAGCCGGTCGGTTCCGATCAGGCTCGGGTCGTATTCCTTGATTTTCGTCAGCCCATCAGACAGCCAAAGATCAAAACCAACCAGACCAGGGAGAGTATTCGCCTTGAATACAGCTCTGACACTGGGACTCACACATTTCAGTTAGCGGCCAATCTTTTCCTGGCCGTCAATAATTCGGGCCATCTGGTGGCCGTAACAATGACTTCCCTTGTAGATGACATTGCCGGACAAGAACTAACCTCTTTTCGCCGCCAGAACCGGGCCACAGCCTGATTTTGACCGGTAGATTCCAGTGCTGAATAAAAGCTGGCGCATGGTCGTCCTTTGGGCAGTGGCCAGTTTGAGAGCAATACCGGGGACAGGGCGGCCGGAACTCAGAATCCGCTTGACAGCCCCTTTTTCATTGACTTAAATTACTGGCTGATTTTGAGTTTGGAATAATAAAGATATTTCTGGAGATATGCGATTTATGAAATCTAAGGCAACTGCACGCACGAGGTGGGTTCTTTCACTATTTGTAATCCTCGCTCTCTCTCTCGCCCTGATTACCGGCTGCGATGATGACGAAACAGTGGTCGGGGTGGTTCTGGGTGAAAAAGTTTCCTGGACCACGGTATCTGATTCACCGACCGATAAAGTCCTCCATGACGTTCAGTTCATAACGTCAAGCCTCGGATGGGCGGTAGGTGATGAGGGAACAATCCTGAAGTATGAAGACACCGCCTGGGTCACATTGAATTCCGGGACCACTTTCAGTCTTCGCGGAGTTTACTTTGCCGATGCCAAGAATGGCTGGGTGGTGGGCCGCAACGGCGTACACCTTCACACCACAGATGGTGGCGCAACCTGGGATATAGACTCGCTGGTTCTGGTCTGTAACGACAATTCCAGCCCTATTCGCAGACACTTGAACGGTATTCATTTTCTTTCTTCAACCAACGGATATGCGGTTGGAAACAACGGTCATATTCTGAAATGGACTACCGACAGCGCCTGTGCTAACACGGTTATTTATGCTGATACGGCCATCAATGATTCCGCCAAGGATACAATTGTCGATTCAACTGTTGATACTATTCTTTACACGGTTGGTTCGATTGATACTATCGCCTGGTATCCGGATAGTGTTCTGTTTGATACAACTTTTGATTCCACCATTCAGTGGGATATTACCACGACGATATTTGACTTTACCGATACAATCATTACAATCGACAGCACCGTCCCGGTATCAACAGGCAGCGGCTTTTTCAGGATCAGCAATGCTCAGAGTGATCCCAAACTTGACCTGTGGGATGTGCATTTTACCGATGCCTCCAATGGCTGGGTAGTTGGCAAGTTTGGTACCATTTCTCATACCTCCGATGGTGGAGCAACCTGGACCAATCAAAAGAGCGCCACCAAAGAAACGCTCCGGGCGGTTCGGTTTATTTCTCCTTCAACCGGTTGGGTGGTTGGGCATCATGGCATGATTCTTCATACCAAAGATGGTGGCCTCAACTGGTCCCGGCAGTTTGATAATAACGGAATCTCAGAGCATTTTGTGGGCCTGGAGTTCCCCGATGCCAGCAATGGCTGGATAATTGCCACCGATGGTTCCGTATACCGTACGGCCGATGGTGGTGCCAATTGGGTAAAAGACCTTGAAGGCGCTGATCAGGGATTTAACGCGCTCTCGTTTATTGATGCCACCACTGGCTGGGTGGTCGGTTATGATGGCGAGATCAGGGAAGCAAAAAAGCAGTAGCGTTTTATTCCCCTGCAAATTTTATAGGCCCGCTGATATGATCGGCGGGCCTTTTCATTTGCATACAACGGCAAATCTAATTGACAGAGAACGTGACAAAGCAATAGATTTCAATCATGGCCAAGCCTTCCCAAAAAATTATCAGCGAACTTGATGAACTTCGCGCATCCATCCGGCACCATAACCAGCTTTACTATCAGGATGCGGAGCCCGAAGTCAGTGATGCGGAGTATGATCTGCTTTTTGATCGGCTGCTGGAGATCGAGGCTCAATTTCCGGAACTGGTCACTCAAGACTCCCCCTCGCAAACAGTGGGGGCGACCGGCCTGACAAAATTTGCGCCTGTGACGCACCGGATTCCGATGCTCTCTCTACAAAAAGTGACCACCCTGGAACAGTTTCAAGATTTTGATCGAAGAGTCCGTGACTCCCTTTCCAAAGAGGCGGAAATTCATTTCGCCACGGAACCAAAACTGGATGGCCTGGCTGTTGAACTGGTTTACCGAAGAGGAAAATTCGTACTCGGCTCCTCCCGCGGTGACGGTCAGACCGGAGAGAACATTACCGAAAACCTGGCCACCCTCTCCTCCATCCCTTCAACCCTCTCCAAGTCTACGGCTCAACAGTTTCCGCTGCTGGAAGTTCGGGGTGAAGTGGTGATGCACAAGCGAGATTTTGAGGAGTACAACAGGAAACTGATCAACTCGGATCAGGAACCTATGGCCAATCCGCGCAATGGAGCAGCCGGTTCCCTGAGGCAACTGGACGCCAACATCACCAAAGAACGTCCGCTAAAATTCTATGCCTACGGTATTTCTGAGAGCAGCTCGGATTCAATCCGGAGCCAGAGCGAAGCGGCCAGTCTGCTCAAAAAAGAGAAGTTCCTGCTGCCGGAACCGGCTCAACTTTTTCCCGATGCAGCCTCTGTTGGTCGGCAGTTCAACAAACTTGTTGAACTCCGGGACCAGTTGGAATACGAGATCGACGGCATGGTCATAAAGGTCGACAGCTTTGATCAGCAGATGCAACTGGGACGAATCTCCCGGGCTCCACGCTGGGCGGTAGCGTGGAAATTTGAAGCTGAGTTGGCTGAAACCGTTCTGGAAGAAGTCGAATTCTCAGTTGGGCGGACCGGTGTCGTTACCCCGGTTGCCATCCTCAAGCCGACCAAAGTAGGCGGGGTGACAGTATCGCGTGCTTCGCTGCACAACGAAGATGAACTCAATGCGCTCGGGGTTGCTCTCGGGGATCGAGTGATCATCCGGCGAGCCGGGGATGTCATTCCGGAAGTTGTCCGCCTGGCCCACAAGAGCGACCCGAAATCAAAGAAGATCAAATTTCCCACCCGGTGTCCTTCGTGTAACAAAGAGATCGTACGCCCGGAAGGGGAAGCTGCCTACCGCTGTCTGAACCAAAACTGTCCGGCCCATTTGGAAGGGAGCCTGGCCTATTTTGCCTCGAAAGCGGCCATGGATATCGATGGCATGGGAGGGAGAATTGCAGCGCAGCTCATTGAGCGAGGTCTCATTTCCAGCCTCGCTGATCTTTATTTTCTGACCACCGAACAGTTGCTGACCCTGGACCTCATGGCCGACAAGCGAGCCCAAAATCTGATGGCCGCAATCGACCGCTCCCGCTCCTCAAGCCTGCCCAAAATCATTTATGCTTTGGGGATAGATGGTGTCGGCGAAACCGTAGCCAATCTGTTGGCTGAGACGTTTGGCTCCATTGATGCACTCATGCAGGCAACGGCTGAACAACTGGTCGAAATTGATGGGATAGGAAGAGTTCTGGCCGAGAGCATTCAGTCCTTTTTCAGCTCCCGGCAGACCAAAGCCCTCATTGAGAAAATGCGTAAAGGGGGTGTCCTCTTTCCTCCTTATGAAAAGAGTCAAACGGCCGGGAAATTATCGGGCAAAACTTTTGTGATAACCGGCACTCTCAGTCAGTCACGAACCTATTTCAAGAGCCTGATTGAGAGCCAGGGGGGCAAGGTTTCATCGTCCATTTCAGCCAAGACAGATTTCCTACTGTATGGTGAGAAAGCCGGCTCAAAGCTGAAGAAGGCCGCTGAATTGGGCGTAGCCTGTGTAGACGAAAAAGAGTTACTCAAGCAGATCGGCTGATTGCTTTGGATTGACTTAGATCAAGGACATGTCGTCTCCACGTTCCGATCTTCAGGTTATAACCGGAAACTAAAGGAGCCTTGCGATGACCCCATATATGAAACGATTTGTATACGCCGCCCTGGCCTATCTTGGGCTGGCCGGTCTGTTTGGAATGCTGAATGGAATGGCCGAAAGCAGCTATTTCGCTTACTTCGCCCATACGCATTTTAATCTGCTCGGCTTCATGTCAATGATGATTTACGGGATTGGCTATTTCATACTGCCCCGCTTCAACGGCTCGGACCTTCGCTTTCCCAACTGGGTCAAGGCTCACTTCTGGCTGGGGAATGTCAGCCTGGTCGGAATGGTGCTATTTAGAGGATTGTCAATCTCAACAGGCTCCGACCTTTACTCGAACCTTTTTATCGTCTCAGCGGCGGTTCAGCTGATTACGATTTTCATGTTCATTGTCAATGTCTGGCTCTCCCTTTCCCCCCCGAAAGTGACTGAAGAACCCTTGGCTCAAACTGCTCCGGCTGCGACCGCTCGGACTTCTCCCTCGGCTGAGCAGACTCCCCCGCCAGCCCAAGCAGTGGCCGTTACCCCAAACAGCCGGATAGCTGAACTGATTGACCTGAAAAGCAGTATCAAAGATCTTCTGATCAGGGAAGGATTAGCTTCGCTGGGAATGCCCGGCCATATTGACAAAGTCAGGCAGATGGGTGTTACCCTCGGCATGGCGGCCAACAATCACGGGTTGGATATACTACATCTGATTACAAGGATAGAACAGGAACTTGCCAGGCCGGAAGCCTCCACAGGAGCCGAATCGGTCTCGGAAGCTGCCTCTAAAATAAATCCTGACCTGTTGATTGGCGATGTGATTGCTCAGTACCCTCAGTCACGGGATGTCTTTCAGAAACATTTTGGTTCCGGCTGCTTTGATTGCCCCGGTCAGGCGTATGAATCTATCGACATGGCTTGCCGCATGCATGGCGTGGAACCGGAGCAGTTCATGGAGGAATTGAAAGTAGCCCTGAATCCATAGAAGCAGCCGGGCTTACAGGAACAAAAAAGGCGGTCGAATAATCGACCGCCTTTTCTCAGTTTTAGAGGGTGTCGAGTTTCTTCTCTATTTTTGCCACCGCTTTTACCAGCTTGTTGAGCTTGGTATCGATCTTCTTCAGATCAGACTCTTTAGCAAATCTCAAGTCCTTGATAGTTTTGGTAACTTCTTTTTGAGCCTTGCTTGCTTCCTCTCCCACTTTTTTGCGGAATCCGGCCGTTGACTTTTCAGCCTTGTCAAGCAACTCCATGACCGCCTTTTTGCGATCCGACTTATCCAGTTCTCCCTTTTTGATCAGATCATCAATGATCTTTTCAGCTTTCGCTTTGGTCACCTGCAGGGCGCCTATCGAAGCCAACACAGTGTTTCTTAGTAGTGACATAGACTTGTCACCTCCTTTGGCAATAATTTCACTGAGAATCTCTTTGCTCTGACTAATATCTTTCCAGGAAGATGTCTGTGAGACCATCACCCGCCCCAGAATCTGGAGCGTGACATCCTCGCCGGAATGAGTGTCAATCACCCTTACTTCGGTTCCCTGGCGCACCATATCCGCCAGGTCGGTCTGCGTAATCACGCAACTGTTGTCCGGATCATAGAGCCTCCGGTTTCTATATCTTTTGATAACCTTAATCATCACACTTTAATATGGTGCACTGCACCACGAATGTCAACAAAAAAAAGGCGGTCTTTTCCGCCTTAGAAAGTCTTGCCGGTACTCATCAGAACGATATTAATGATCTCAAGAAGTCTTTCGCAGGAGAAGGGTTTCTTGATAAACATATCGGCCCCGGACTTGAATGAGCGCCCCATGTCATCATCGCGGTCCTTACCGGTCAGGAAGACGATTGGAATAGCGCCAAAAACATCATCTTTCTTCAGCTGGGCACAGATATCATATCCGTCTGTCCCCGGCATCATAATATCAAGGAGGATGATGTCCGGATTGTATTGTTTGATCTGCCCCACCGCTTCGGTTGAGTTATTTTCTACCTGGACCTGAAATCCAAATTCCGTCAGATAGGTTTCAATGATTTCGGTGATTTCCGGTTCATCATCGACAACGAAAACTTTGGCAGTGTTGATACTGATTTTATACGACATTGGTCGTTCCTTAGGTGGCAATCCTACAGTTAGCAATCTCTTCTAATATGATCGGTAATTATCCTGGTACCTTTAGTCGGCTAAGTCCGGGGCGACAGCGACATTATGGCCAGATTGACCATATCTTTAAGCTGTTGACCGGTAAACGGTTTACAAATGTATGAAACCCCGCCCGAAGCAAACGCCTGCCCGTCATCTTCGGAGGCGGACCGCCCGGTCAGGAAGATCACTGGGATCAGGCTCAAACTCGGGTCCTGCTTGAGCAATTTGGTCGCTTCATATCCATCCATATCCGGCATACTGATATCCATTAGGATCAGTTTTGGTACTTCCTGACGAGCTTTCTCAATCCCCTCGGGACCGCTGGTGGCAGTGATTACCTGGTATCCTTCGCCACCCAGAACCCTGGAAGCTATCTCACGGACATCGGCATCATCGTCTATGATCAGAACTTTGGCTTTGTCACTCATTGTAGAACTCCACCCTCTTTTTTTTGCGGAGATGGCTCCGCTCTTCTTGTTTATATTATCGTCATGGGCAGGCTAAAATTAAGCCCTTGACCGGGCAAGCTCTTGCTATCAGTAACAGCCCAAAGCGGTTGCGCTCTTTTTTAGGTTTACAAGCGAGGGTGGGACAGATTACTTAAAGGGTTATGACTGATTCGGCTCAAATAAAGTATATCGCCCGTAACCGCAAGGCCAGGCATGACTATGAGATCAAGCAGACTCTGGAAGCGGGAATCTCCCTTCTGGGGAGCGAAGTCAAGTCTTTGCGGGAGGGGAAAATTAACATCTCCGATGCCTACGCCACGATTGAATCCGGCGAAGTAATACTGAAAAACCTCCATATTCAGCACTACAAAATGGCCAATGAGAATCATGACCCATACCGAAATCGTCGGCTGCTGCTCCACAAAGGGGAAATCCGGAGAATCAGGGACGCTATTGAGCAAAAGGGGCTTACTCTCATTCCGCTCTCAATTTACTTGCGGCGAAACCTGGTTAAAATAGAACTTGGGATTGCTCTCGGACGTAAGAAGTACGACAAAAGACAGGCGATAGCCAAGGCTGATGCTGACCGAAAAATGAAACGGGCGACCGACCGCAACTATTAGACCGGACCAGATGCTCAAAATTATATTAACATCCCTGACAATTCTCCTGATGACTGGGACTTCCCTTCCGGCTGCGGATACAGAAGTCTTTGTCAGTGGCGGCAAAGAAAAAATCGACCGGATCAAAATTGACCGGGTGGAGTATGTCTCTTTGTCACAACTGGTCGAGATTCTGGGCGGACGTCTGGACTGGGTTATTGTCGGACATAAAGTCTCCTATCTCACCTCAAACAACAGATTTGAGTTTCTAATCGACGCCCCCTATTTCAGGCTGAACGACTCGACCTACAATATGACTTTCCCGGCCCAGTACTTTGAGGGAGACCTTTATGTTTATCCCGAGACTTTTTTCCCTTACTTGGATCGAGTCCTGGCCCAAAAAATCACTTACAGCAGTTCACAAAAATCTATTCGTATTGACTCCGACTATTTCAATGTCAGCGACCTGGCCATATCGGCCAAAGCGAATGGTTTGCTGATGGAGATATTCCTTACCGGTGAAATGGCCTATGAGATATTTGTCACCGAAGGGAACTGGATAAATGTCTCTATCCGGGACGGCAAACTGAATTCATCCAAGATTCTCTCCCGTCGGGACTCCCGGTACATGTATCGCCTGAAGACACACCAGGCGGATGGGTCCGGACAGATCTCCATGCGGATGAAACGACCGGTCAAGAACTGGCACCACAAGTTGGCCTTTGATCCCCCCAGGATTCAGATATCCATTGCCGATGCCGAGTTCAGTATCGACACCGCCGAGACCAACGCGGTTATCGGCCCCGATGACAAAATTGATGTCATTGTTATCGACGCCGGACATGGCGGCAGCGACTACGGAGCCATAGGTCGTGGCGGCACCAGGGAAAAGGATGTCTCTCTCTCTATTGCCAGGGAGCTGGCCAAACTGATTCGCAAAGACAAGCAGTTCAAAGTCATCATGACCCGCGACCGAGACAAGACCGTCACGCTTGAACAGCGCGCTCAAATCGCAAACCAGGCAGCAGCCGATCTATTTGTCTCCATCCACGCCAATTCTTCGGTGAAAAGGCGAGTTCGCGGATGGAATGTCTTTTTCCTGGCCGAAGCCAAGAATGATTCCGCCCGATCAGTAGAGCAACTGGAAAACTCCGCGTTTCTCAAAGAGGGGCGTGACGAATCAGACAACGGCAACGAAGATTTTTTTGCCGATCCTATCCTGAGCATTCTCAATGATATGCTGATGACCGAATTCCAGGCGGAGTCCCATGACTTTGCCCTCATGTGCGACCGGGAGATGCGACGTAATCTCGACATCCCGGCCAGAGGCGTGGACCAGGCCGGATTTTATGTCCTGAACAAAGTCTTTACTCCTTCGGTCCTGATTGAATCCGGATTCATCTCCAACAAGACCGAAGAGAACTTACTAAAAGACGGCAAATATCAGAAAAAGGTGGCGGAGGCGCTCTACAAAGCGATTAAACGCTTCCGCGCCAAGTACGAGAGTACCTAACTTAAGTAAAGCGTAGCTCAACCATTTCATAGCAAAGGCTGTCAATGTCAAACGAGGCACCGATAGGCATTTTTGATTCCGGCGTTGGGGGACTTACGGTCGCCCGCGAAATCTACGAACTCCTTCCGAGCGAGAATGTAATCTACTTTGGGGATGTGGGACGGACACCGTATGGCGGTCGTTCCAAAGAGATCATCAAAGAGTTCACCCGGCAGGATATTGCCTTCCTGGTTGAACACAAAGTCAAGTTTATCATCTGCGCCTGCAACTCTGCTTCATCGGTGGCTCTGGATGATCTCAAACCAAGCGTTGAGATCGGAGTGATTGGTGTTATAGAGCCGGGAGCAAAAGCGGCCGTGGAGCGCACGCGCAACGGCCGGATTGGGATTATCGGCACTCATGCCACGGTCGGCTCCAACGCTTATGCCCGTTGCGTGCACGCAATTAACCCCGACCTCAAAGTCTTCTCGCTCGCCTGTCCCCTCTTTGTCCCCCTGGTTGAGGAAGGGTATGTTGACAAGGAAGCAACCTACCTGATTGCCCAGGATTATCTGCGGACCATGCAGGATGTTGAGATCGACACTCTGGTCCTTGGCTGCACTCATTACCCCCTGTTGAAAAACGTCCTGGCCGATATCATGGGAGATGGTGTCACTCTGATAGACAGTGGTGAAGAGACCGCCCGCGAAGTTTACCGTCTTTTGTCTGAGTCCGCGCTGGTTAATTCCGGGATGTCACAAAACCCTGTTCTGGAAGGGGAGCATCAGTATTTTGTAAGCGATGTTCCCGATAAATTCGCCCAGGTGGCGACTCGCTTTTTGGGCCGCATGGTCGACCGCATCACCCGAGTGGATATTAGCAGGTATTGAAGTATGAGAAACTATCCAAGATTTATCGCTGAAAGACTGTGGGAGTATGCGGACGCCCAACTTCCCATGGGTGTATTGGTCCCCGAGCGTACTAGAGAAAAGGGAGGACCTCCTGTCTTCAAGGACAATTGTCGCTACTTAAATGTCTTGGCAAACTCGTCCAACGAAACATTACACGTCAGATTTGTTGGCAAGTACATTGGGACAAATAAATACCATCAGTGGTTCGGAAGTATGAAGAGCAGCCAAGCTCTCGCTGTCTCTGTTTTTGGAAATCTATCTGAGCAAAAGCAGTTATCTCTTCTTGAACAGGTTTCCAATGCAGAGGGCGTCTACCCCTTTAGAGGTATAGGAACAAGCAACCTGTCACTTGAATTGGAACATGCGATAGACAAGAAGCTACTCTGGGAGAAAGTCAGTACATCGGTCGATGCCCAGGTGAAAGGTAAGTTACCAATCTATATTGAGTGCAAATTCACGGAGTCTGAAATCGGCGCATGCAGTATGCCAATTGAAGTTAAAGACAGGAATGGGAATATTACCAAGGAAGCTCAATGCGACGGCAACTACGCAACCAATCACACGCATAACTACAATTGCCCCCTCACTGACAAAGGTATTAAATACTGGGAACTAATACCAAACCACACTAACTTAAGAAATGAATTGGCCTACATTCCTTGTCCAATTCGTCACAACTATCAGCTAATAAGAAACTCCCTCGTTGCCGCGCTAAACAAGGGCCGCGTGGTTCTTGTTTATGATGACCGCAATCCAAGTTTCTGTGACGGCGGAGATGGCATACTCGCCTTTCATTCGTGTAAGAATGTGCTGAAGAAACGAGATTTGCTCCAACGCGTGTCATGGCAACAGATCAATGTTGCACTTGCAGACAACAAAGAGACACAGTGGCTGGCAGACTCTCTAACTGCCAAGTACGGATTCTGAGACACCCCCATGCAACTCGTTCTCGCGACAAATAACTCGGACAAGATCAAGGAGATGAAGCACCTTCTCGATGATCTACCGGTCACGATCATGACCCGAGATGATTTCCTCGAATTTCCGGATATCGAAGAGACCGGCGACACCCTCGAAAAAAACGCTGCCCTCAAAGCAAGCGGAATCGCGGAGTTTTGTGACCTCCCCGCCCTGGCCGATGACACCGGTCTGCTGGTCGATGCCCTGGACGGCGCGCCGGGCGTTTATTCTTCGCGCTATGCCGGTGAAAACGTCACTTACGAAGACAACAACCGCAAACTGCTTGAGGAACTGCAAGGCATCCCGACCGAGATGCGGACGGCGAGGTTCCGGTGCGTGATAACAATTGACTGGGACAATGGCGAAGAAGATACGGTGGTGGGTGAAGTGGAAGGTTTGATCGCTGAAAGCATCACCCCCGGCGGCGGTTTTGGGTATGACCCGCTCTTTTATCATCCCGCTTCCGGGAAGACATTTTCAGAGATGAGCCTTGATGAAAAGAACGCGATCTCGCATCGCGGCCTGGCCTTGCAGAAGGTCCGTGATGTTATCATCAATCGTCTGAATAACGCCCGTAGATAAGTCTGCTCTAACTCTCTTGTTCAAGTCATACTGAGCATAGTCGAAGTGTGATTCATTGTTTACTATGAGACATGTCTCGACTAAGCTCGACATGACTTAGATTGAGCACTCCCGCAAGGATTTGAGCAGGTCGAAACCCATCTGGTGTCGACATCATGCCTGGGT
>JARGFS010000101.1 GCA_029211095.1 bacterium
AAGCGTCAGAACGTTGGCATCATTGTGCAAACGAGTAAGCTGGGCCATTTCCGGATTGAGAGCCAGACCGGCCCGCACGCCTCTAACCTTGTTGGCGGCCATGTTCATGCCATTGCCGGTCCAACATATCGTGATCGCTCGATCAACCTCTTTGGTCGCTACGGCCCGAGCCGCCTTCAGACCAAAATCCGGATAATCCACCGGCTCTTCCGTGTGCGGTCCAAAGTCAATTACTTCATGGCCGGACGCCATCAAGAGCGCTTTCACCCGCCCTTTCAATTCCACCCCTTTGTGGTCAGCAGCCAGAGCTAACTTCATAAGACGGGGACTCCCTTATACTCCGGCACGTAGGTCAACCAATTGTATTTGTCTTCGGCTCGCCCTTCGACCAGGTCAAAATAGGCCTGCTGCAGTTTCTTGGTAATCGGACCACATTTCCCATTCCCAACCTGAATATTGTCAATGGTGGAGATCGGGGTTACTTCCGCCGCCGAGCCGGTGAAGAAGACTTCATCGGCTAGATAAAGCGCTTCGCGCGGTACATTTCTCTCAATTACCTTGATACCCATGTCCTGTGCCATTCTGATAATTGAACTACGGGTTATCCCGGGAAGAATCGAAGCGGCAAACGTGGGCGTGATCAGGGCACCGCGCCGGACCATGAAGATGTTCTCACCGGAACCTTCGGAGACATTACCCGAAGTATCCAGAGCAATTCCCTCGACATAGCCGTGACTGAGCGCTTCCAACTTGATTAGCTGGCTGTTCATGTAATTTGCCCCTGCTTTAGCCATAGCCGGAAGAGTGTTAGGAGCCATTCTGTTCCAGGATGAAAAACAGACCGAGACACCGTTGTCGAGAGCATCGGCTCCCAGATATTTACCCCACGGCCAGACGGCAATGGCGATATCCACCGGACAATCAGTCGGATCAACTCCCAGCGTTCCGTATCCGCGATAGACAACCGGGCGGACGTAGCAGGATTCGAGCTTGTTGGCCCCAATCAGATCCAGTATGGCCTGGTCAATCTCATCCATAGAAAAGTTGATCTTCATCCGGTAAATTTTGGCGGAGTTGAACAGGCGCTGAGTGTGATCTCTCAGGCGAAAGGCAGCCGGACCTCGGTCTGTCTTGTAAACTCGCATTCCTTCGAAGACCGAAGAACCATAATGTACAACATGGGACAGAACGTGAATCTTGGCATCTTCCCATTTTACCAGTTTGCCATTCATCCAAATGTATTCGGTCGGCTTCATTGGCCTTTTCCTCCTATTTTTACCATAACACGGTTTGACATACCAATATACGGAAACCGAAGGTGCAATTCAATCGAATTCACTATATTAGAAAGCAGATCGATATGATATACCTGTTTCCCCCCATATTGGCAGAATATTCCCCTTAGACCGCTGAAATCGAATTGTGTCGCTGTTGCTTAACTCGCTCGACCCACAAACCGCCACAAAGTGGGTAAGACTATGGCTGCCACAGAGATTTTGATGACCGCACCCGGCATGAACGGCACCAATCCAAGAGTCAACAGACTAGCGGACGGTACAAATTGACTTAACCAGGAGAGACCGGCAATGAAGATCAACCCCGTCCCAATTGTCATAGCCGCGGCAGAGCGGAAATAGTTGCGATCCCAGCCTCTGTCGGCCAGCGTGCCAACCAACCAGGCGGCCAGTGGAAAGCCAAGCAGGAATCCGCCGGTCGGGCCGAAGAACTTAGCTATCCCGGCACTCCCCCCGGCAAAAACCGGAAGTCCCAGCGCCCCTTCAATGAGATAGGCCATCACCACCGCCGTCCCCCTCACTCTTCCAATAGCCATAGCGATCAAAAGCACTCCAAAGCTCTGGCCGGTAATTGGAACCGGGGAAAAAGGAAGATTGATAGAAATATATGAACAGGCTACCAGAAGCAGATTAAATGATAGCAATAGAGGCAGTTCTGCGGCCCAAGAAGCTGGCCTGAAAATTGAATAAATAGAAATAGTACGTGTTGTCACAGCTCTCTCCTTCTCGTTGAAAAGCAGAATATTACGGAATGATTGAAAAATCAAGATAAAGAGAGACCGGGTTCAATCATCCTCTCATATCTAAAATAGTTATAAGATATGATCTTCCGGATAAATTGATTAATACAGAGAGATTAGTTGTGCAATAGGAAATGACGCAAAGGGATGGAACTATGGGAAGAAACAGGATAATATACTGTTCTCTGGCTTTGGCCATGTTACTCATTGTATCGCCGGTGTGGTCCCAGTGTCCTCCGGAGGCGCTCTTTGACGGAACCGGAGTTAACGATCGCTGTGGCCGCCAGGTTGTGGGCAGTTTTGATTTCAATCTGGACGGATATGATGATATCTTTGTTTCCGCTCCTCTTTCTGGAAAGGTAAACCTGTTTTCCGGAGGGCATGCGCCCCCGTGTCATGACTGCTCAACAGCAGGAGGAGAAAACTGATGAATAACTATCTACGAAATCTATGGTGCGGAGTCTGTCTATTCTCCCTGATTCTCTTGTCCGCGGAGAGCCAGGCCTATGATGTCTACAATCTGGTCGCCGAAGACGTGATTGCAGTCGACCTGAACGGCGATACTTACCCTGACCTGGTAGCAACTGAGCTTGACAGCATTGTGGTCATGATTAACGATGGCTTTGGTGCCTTCCCGACCATGAGCGGATACTATGCCGGTGGCCCGCAAGCAGCCTCATTGGTGGCCGGACAGTTTGATGGAGATGCCCTGCTCGACATTGCCGTCACCAACCGAGGAAACAATACAATCGCATTTCTTTCCGGAAATGGAGATGGATCATTCAATGCGCCGGTAACGGTGCCAACCCTGCCGGAGCCATACTCTATCGTGGCCGCTGATTTTGACTCACAAAACGGCCCTGACCTGGCCGTGATATCAGCTGATATTCATACCGACTCCATATACATTCACTACAACGATGGACTTGGCGGTTTTGCTTCGGTGGATAAAAAGGCAGTCGATGAAAACCCGGTCGACCTGATTGCAGCTGACTTCAATAATGATACCCATCCTGACCTGGCTATCTGCCATTGGGGCACTCCCTGGATTGGGACCGGGCAGGCCGCTCATGAAGTCTGGTTACTGTTCGGAAATGGGGACGGGACTTTCCAGCCTCCTGACTTTCTTGATGTCATCATGACCGCCCATACTATGACTTCGGGTGACCTGGATGGAGACGGGCATATTGATCTGCTGGTCGGCTCCAATGACGAGGACACCCCATTTAGCGCTCTCATCGGTTTTGAAAATGATGGAAACGGAAATTTTTCTCCCGGTGGATTTGCCGAAATATTCCTGGATGCCTGGCCCTGGAAGATGGCTATCGCCGAATTGGATGATAACGGGACCGCCGAAATCCCGGTCGGAATGTGGGACGCCAGCACTGACCTGAGAGTCTATGTCAATGAGTCCAACCAGATTCTGGATACGCTCATTCTTAGCAAACCTGATATCGGAATAAAGGGAATAGAGATCGCCGAATTGAATAACTGGGGTTACGCTGAAATGATTGTGATCTCAGGTGGGACTCTGGCTGTCTACATCAATGGCACCCATGATTGCTGTCGAAGAATTCGCGGTAATGTCAACTACGACATTGATGACATCATTGACATAACCGATCTGACCATAATGGTCAACTGCATGTTCGCCGACAGCAGCGGACCATGCACAATCTGCATTGCCGAAACTGATGTCGATGGATCAGGCTCCTGGGATGTCGTTGATCTGACTACCCTGGTGGACTATCTTTTTCAGGGAGGTGGGCCACCGGCCGTCTGCCTTGACCTGTTCTAACCAAATGAAAGAGAGCCGCAACTGTTGGGCAGTTCGGCTCTCGTATAATCCATAAAAACAGAACTCTACTGAACTACAGCGGCTGTCCTTCCTTTACGTCTTTGAGAATCTTACGCGCGATAACCAGACGCTGAATCTCAGAGGTCCCTTCGCCGATCTCACACAGCTTGACATCGCGCCAGATACGCTCGGCCGGATATTCTCCGGTATAGCAACCGATCCCGCCCAACAATCGGATAGCATTGGCCGCAACACGGGTGCCAACTTCGGAGGCATACAGTTTCGCCATAGCTGAGTAGTGTCCAAACGGTTTCCCGGCGTCTTTCATCCGCGAAGATTCGTAAATCAACAATCGGGCCGCTTCTAATTCCGTAGCCATGTCGGCCAGCTTATGCTGAACCGCCTGGTTGAAAGAGATTGGACGGCCAAACTGAACTCGCTCGGAAGCATACCGGGCGGCGCATTCATAAGCACCCTGCCCAAGACCGAGAGCCATTGCGCCGATAGAGATACGACCGCCATCAAGCGTTTTCAACATCTGCTTGAAACCATCGCCAATCTCTCCCAGCCGGGACTCTTCTCCAACCTTCATATCATCGAAATGAAGAAAAGCGGTATCACTGCCTCGCAAACCGAGTTTGTTCTCTTTCTTGCCTACCGAATAGCCGGGCGCATCCTTGTCCAGGATAAAGCAGGTGATCGCCTTCTCTTCCGGTTTGTCCGAAGTCCGCGCGGAAGCAATCGTGGCAAACGCCTTTGTAGCCGAAGTAATCCAGCACTTGGAGCCGTTTATCAGCCACTCGCCGCTCTCCTGTTTGAGGGCCAGAGTGCGCGTCCCCCCCGCATCGGAACCGGCATCGGCCTCGGAGAGTCCAAAGGCGAGCAATTCCCCTTTAGCCGCTCGGGGCAGATACCTTTCCTTCTGTTCCTTGGTACCGAATGCCAGAATCGGGTAACAGCCAAGCGAATTGTGGGCCGCCAGTGTTATTCCGGTCGAACCGCAAACCCGCGAAGCCTCTTCTACCGCTATTGAGTAGGAGACGGTGTCGATTGGTCTGCCGCCGAATTCTTCCGGAATGAGCATGGACAGAAAGCCTTCGTCGGTGAGCGGCTTAATATGCTGATCAAGGAACCTCTGCTCTTTGTCAAGCGTGACCGCTTCGGGTTGTATCTTTTGTTCCATAAATGAGCGGGTCCGCTCGCGGAATTCAATCTGATGTTTCTCCAGCAAGACTTACTCCCTCAAAAGATCTCTTGAAATAACCATTCGCTGCGCTTCGGACGTTCCTTCGTACAGTTCGGTCACGCGGGCATCGCGGAAGTAACGTTCGACCGGATATTCTTTGATATAACCGTAGCCGCCATGAATTTGCAGGGCTTCGTTGCAGACAAAGTTGGCCATTTCGGTGCAGTAGACTTTGGCCATTGATGCCTGCCGGTGGCAGACCTCACCGGCATCTTTCATCCGGGAAGCGCGATATGCCATCAGCTTTCCGGCATCAAGGCGGGTAGCCATATCGGCCAGCTTGAACTGGATCGCCTGGAAGTTGGAGATCGGCTGGCCAAACTGCTGGCGTTCTTTGGAGTATTTCAGAGCTTCATCGAAAGCCGCCTGGGCGATTCCGATAGCCTGAAAAGAGACACCAATCCGGCCGGAATTGAGATTGGTCACGGCCATCTTGAACCCTTCTTTGAGATTCCCGAGCAGATTCTCTTTGGGCACTTTGACGTCATCAAAACTAATTTCGCGTGTATCGGAAGCGCGAATACCGCATTTGTCCTCATGCTTGCCGAGCGTGATTCCCGCAGAGTCACCATCGACCACAAAGCAGGAGATTCCTTTGCGCCCTTCCTCCGGATGGGTCTTGGCAAAAACGATATAGACACCCTGGTACTTGGCGTTCGTGACGAACGCCTTTGTCCCGTTGATGAGATAATGGTCTCCCTTATCAACGGCAGTCGTGGAAAGAGCCGCGACATCGGTACCGGCGTTCGGTTCGGTGATACAATATGCGCCGATCTTTTCGCCAGCGGCCATCGGCGGCAGGTATTTCTTTTTCAGTTCTTCACTGCCGAAATTCTTAATGATTTCGCATATCAGCGAATTATGAACAGAGAACAGAATACCAAACCCGGCCGAAGCCGAGCAGAATTCCTGGAGCACGCCCATGAATGAAGTGGAAGGCATCCCCAGTCCGCCGTATTCCTCGGGGACAGTGAAACCAAAATACCCCAACTCAGCACACTCGGCAATGAGATCATCCGGGGTGGTCCCTTTTTCGTCCATTTCCAAGGCGATGGGATAAATGCGCTTATTGGCCAGATCTCTGGCCATTTCTTTTAGCTCCAGTTCCTCTTCGGACAGATTAAAGTCCATTTTGAGCACTCCTTATTTATCGTAGGTATAAAAGCCGCGACCACTCTTGCGTCCAAGATATCCGGCTTGAACCATTTTTTTCAGCAAAGGGCAAGGACGGTACTTGGAATCACCCAGACCGTTGTGGAGAACTTCCATAATTGAGAGACAGACATCCAGTCCGATAAAATCAGCCAGTTGCAGTGGTCCCATTGGATGGGCCATCCCAAGTTTCATGATCTCATCAATGGCCTCTATCGATGCAACCCCCTCCATGTGAGTATAGACCGCTTCATTTATCATAGGCATGAGAATGCGATTGGCCACAAAGCCGGGGTAGTCGTTCACCTCAACCGGAATCTTGTCCAGCTTACGGCAAAGCTCCTCAATCATAGCGTATGTCGCATCGGAAGTTGCCATTCCCCGAATCAGTTCAATCAATTTCATCATCGGCACCGGGTTCATGAAGTGCATGCCGACAAATTTCTCCGGCCGTTTGGTGGCCGCCGCCAACTGGGTGATAGGCAGAGACGAGGTATTGGAAGCAAAAATCGTCTCCGGTCCGCAAAGAGACTCAAGCTGTTCAAAGATGGAAATCTTAACACCAAGGTCTTCGGTGACCGCTTCAATGACAAGACCCGCCGTGGCTGCTGCCGAAAGATCGGTGCTGGTTTTAAGATGAGCCAGGGCCGCTTCTTTGTCCTTCTCGGTGATCTTCTCTTTCTTGATCATCCGATCAAAACTCTTACCGATAGTGGCCACCGCCTTATCGAGGAATTCCTGTTTGATATCAATCAGGTCAATATCGTACCCCTTACCGGCCAGGACTTGCGCAATCCCGTTTCCCATCGTTCCGCTTCCAATTACAGCGACACGTTTTATCTTTTCAAGAGCCATTTCAAATATCTCCCGGACAGAACAGTTAACAGATTTCTATGGACATGGCCACGGCGTTACCACCACCAAGGCAAAGTGTGGCCAGACCAGTCTTGAGAGACCGATCTTTCAGCGCATAGATCAGCGTGGTCAGGATTCTCGCTCCCGAGGCCCCAATCGGATGTCCCAGCGCGACCGCGCCGCCATGCACATTGACACGATCCCAGTCCCAGCCGAGTCCCATGCCATCGGCCAGAGCCTGAGCGGAGAAAGCCTCGTTCGCTTCAATGAGATCAAAGTGATTGATATCAACGTTCATCTTTTTCATCAGTTTTTGAACGGCGTAAATCGGGGACCAGAACAGGTCTTCCGGAGCCGTACCGGCCACGGCATAGTCAATTATTTTGGCCAGCGGCTTAAGCCCTTTGCTCTTCATGTATTCTTCCGAGACAACGACTGTAGCCGAGCTGCCGTCGTTCAGACCAGGAGCATTTCCGGCCGTAACGGTTCCATCCTTGACAAAGGCCGGGCGAAGTTTAGCCAGGCTCTCAACTGTCACGCCGGAACGTGGACCTTCATCTTTATTGAAAATAATCGGGTCTTTTTTTCGCTGGGGGACTTCGATTGGGAAAATCTCAGCATCAAATTTACCAGCTTCCTGAGCCGCGACTGCCTTGGCATGAGAATTGGCGGCAAACTCATCCTGCATTTCGCGCGTGATGCCGTCCTTTTCACGAGTTCTCTCGGCCGCATTCCCCATGTGCCAGTTATTGAAACTGCACCAGAGGCCATCGGACACCATGATGTCATCCATCTTCTGATGACCAAACTTGACTCCGGTCTTGGCTCCTCTAAGAACCAGAGGAGTCTGTGACATTGATTCCATCCCCCCGGCCACCAAAACATTCTGATCTCCGGCTCGGATCGACTGGGCCGCCAGCATAACCGCTTTGAGCCCGGACCCGCAGACTTTATTAATGGTCATCGCAGCTGCTTCGGCTGGCACTCCGCCATGAATGGCCGCCTGCCGGGCCGGAGCCTGACCAGCCCCACCTTGAACGACATGTCCCATGATGACCTCTTCAATGTCCTTGACATCAATTCCGGAGCGAGCAATTGCCTCCTTAATGGCAAAAGCTCCCAGTTCCGGTGCAGAAAATTTCCCTAAACCACTGTGGAGCGTTCCGATCGCGCTACGGCAAGCAGATACTATATAGGCGTTGTTTCCAGACATTGAAAAATCCTCCAAATGTATATCAGTAATAGCATTACTGCCCTATATACGTAAGAAACTGACGGAAATCAAGTGAACTAATTCACAAAACTTTCTCAAATAACGGTATGAGTCCGGTTTAGAAACTTCGGTAAACTTGCTCAATAATCGAACAGTTGGGGTTAAGGTTCAGCTCCTTTTGGACGAAATAGAAAGAAAGACCCAAACAAACAAAAGGAGATAATGATGAAGAAGACTTTGTTGATCATGGGTATGGTAGCAGTATTTGCTATGAGCGCCTCTGCTGGCGCTCCGAATCCGTTCAGCATTTATGCTGGTGGTGCCGTAAGTATGCCGAGTTCCGACGGCTTCAGTTCCGGTTGGGGAATGGGCTGGCACGGAATGGCTGGAGCTGGCTACAAAGTAGCTCCCAAGTTCCAGGTTGTTGGTAAATTTGAGTATCATAACTTTGGTTCAGATCTGGCCGGCCTGCCTATCGATGGCGGAAACACCAAGATCACCATGTTTGGTACCGATGGCCGTTACTCTTTTGGCCTCCCGGCTGCCCCGATCACCCCTTATTTCTTTGGTGGTCTCGGTATGGCTCATCTTACTCAGGACGAATTCAGTGGCCAGGATCTTTTGACCGCGGCCGTAAATGAGTTTCTGCCTGCCTCTACTGACAAGCTGTACTACAACTTTGGTGCCGGCGTTGACCTCAAAACCGGTCCCGCCTGGTCCCTCTTTGCCCAGGGCCGCTACGTCAGCGTTGCCACTGAAGGCGAAGCCTACAGCTTCATTCCTGTAACTATCGGACTGAAGTTCTTCTAAAGATTATCATATCTTTTGAAATTCCGACCGGGGTGTTATCACCCCGGTCTTTTTTTTGCCTGCCCCAACCTGTGGCAAGTCAGGATTTCAATGTTGACGAAAAGGTGACCGATCTCGTTATTAATCGAGTGAATGAGTTCTACAGAAGATACCGATCCGCTGCCATTGTAGCGGCCCTACTGATTCTATCGCTATTCGCGACAGTGGATCAGGCAGAAGCAATCAACAGCCCGCTCTCCTTTTCAGCCGGTGGCGGTATGACCAGGCTTTCCACCTTTGACAATATTGACTTCGCCTGGAAAGATGGTATTCACTATACGGCCGGGATTGGAATAGAATTGCTCCCGCTGCTCAACAGCAGTGCCAAACTGGAGTACCATCGGCTCCCTTTTGACTGGGGGAAAGCCGGATTACCGGATTTCTCCGGCAATGACCTGCGCGTGATAACATTCGGTATTGAAGGGCGACTCTCAATCTCCTCCCCCAAAGTATCGTTTCAACCACACCTGATTCTTGGGGCTGGATTTGCTCGCTTGTCGGTTTCGGATCGAGATGACTTACCGGGCGGATTCACCGGTTTTGTCCCCGATGTTGAGAATATGAGCAAGGGGTACATTGAATATGGAGTCGGCCTGGATATGCCCTTTGTCAGCTTCGCCGACCTGTTTATCCAGTTCCGTCAGATCAGATTTCGTACGGCTGTTACCACCAGCACGTTGCAACCGCTCAGTATCGGGCTGCGATTCTAACAGCTTCCTTCAAACCATATTCAAATCGAACTTCTCAATGACTATGCGGGCAGCCATAATCGGTTCGATTTCGTCATTCTTGATCACAAGATTATCAACAAATGGAATCTCTTTTCCCAACTCGTTCCGGTTCAAAGCGGAGCGAAGGGTTTCCGCGGATTTGATCTTGGTGGTAGCTGCCCTATCCGGTGAGCAAACCCGTTCCTCAAGTTCCGGACGGGAGCAATTGAGCAGGACGAAATGAACTTCCCCCCCGCCTTCCTCGACCGTCCCGATGATTCTCCTGACATAATCATCATCCTCTTTCAGGGCATAGCAAAAGGTAGATATTATTCCCGGCACGCCGTTAGCAACAGCCTTCTGTAGCGAGAGTAGACGTAGCTCGATCACAAAATCCCGGAACTCCTTGCTGCCATAGTCAAAGACGGACTCGGCCAAATCAAGACTGAGATGATTGTGCGCGACTTTGTAGCCAGTCAGCAAACTCAACTGTCTGGCTACGGTCAGTTTCCCCACTCAGGGCGGACCGTAAATGAAGATTAATTTCAAAAATGCCTCCCAAACATCTGGGCTATTTGCCACCCTTCAACAGCGAACCGCCAAGCTCCTTGAGCTGCTTTGACGCCTCATCAACCACTTTCTCTTTAGCTTCCTGCTTGAGCTGGTCAACATCGACATTCAAACCGAATGACTGCGCCGATTTGCTGGCCCTGGTTATAATTGCTTTCATAACAGTCGAAGTTATCTCTTTAACCGTGGCACCATTGTCACCGCCGACATTCCTGAGCGTGAAAGCATCCAGCGTGAATTCCTTGTCCAGCTGCTTTTTCCCCATCAAATTAACGGAGATAGCCACACCGACATCTCGGACATTGATTTCTCCGATTTTGAACCTGGCTTCTTCGCTTGATTCTTCGCCAAAGTCCAGCTGGTTGAGATGGTCCATGAGAACTTTGAAATTCGCCCTGCTGTCGATCACTTCGAGCCTTATCTTGGCCCCTGCGATCACGAACGAGTCGACTTCGACTTCATCATCCAGCACCGACCCGGTGTTGACATCGAGCATGGCATGGTCCAGGACAAAAAAGTAGTCGGACTCGAATCCTTCGGGATTGTCAATCTTGTAGTCTGTCATCTCAAAACTGCCGCCACCTAATTCCAGACTGGCCGAACCAAGATTGGTCTCGACCCCAAGCGCGTAGGTCCCGGCTTTTTCGACCGCTGTCTCGGCCAGATAGTTACGGGCGAAATAGACGCCGCCAATAAGGACAACGAACAAAACGACAAATATCAGTATGATCTTTTTTAGCATAATAGATTCTCCTCAATGTGAGTAATTATATTGGGAGAAGATTAGCGAACCGGAAGTCCTGCGCAAGATAAAAGACGGGAGTGTCAGAGTCTTCGGAGATGAGACGTAGAGGTTCCAATGTTGGCAGGGTGGGGTCTGTCTTGGCAGGCTATTGTGCCGGGTTTGAATACCGAACATAGACCTGCACAACTTGAGCTAAACATTGTAGGTCGAAATCCTCTTTGCCTGTCCCGAGCTTGACGAGGGGCGGGTTTCGACAACTTGAGTCACTCACCGAAATCACCATCTATCTTAATCTCTTCATTCACTCCCCAATCCGACTCATACACTCTCCGCTTGAGATGTTCGTCTGCCGTAGAATATTTCCATTCGAATGGACTCTCAACCAGATTATGTTTCACCGGGTTAAAATGAAT
>JARGFS010000102.1 GCA_029211095.1 bacterium
AAAGAGTGGCACTTTGAAGAGACTTTCAATACCAAGACGGACCAGACGATCAAGTCTATCGTTGGATCATACTTTGGTATTGAAGACGAAGTGCAGATTGCCGGAATGGCCGCACGGGTAGCTTCGCTCAATAGCAAACGAACCAAAGAGCAGGTAATTGCGCTCAAAGATTCTATAACCACCCTGGTACCCGAAGATTACTCGCTGCGTGAATCGATGCTCGGCTATCTCGACAGTCTGGTGGCATCATACGATCAAGCCAGAATCAACTGGGAGAAATTTGGTGAGATAGAAAAGGAAATCAGCAAAGGTCTTAAAGAGGATGGCCTTGATGAAGGGGAGCTGGACAAGATTAATTTCGCTATCGAAAAGGCGCGGAACCGGTTTGTCCCGGAAGAGATCACCATGCCTTACAGTATCCTCTTCTCAGGCGAAGCCAACTGTATTGCGTCGACCAAGAATGAACTGCTGATCGGAACTGAGAACGGGCTGATTGTCTACAATAATAAGCGTTGGCGCATTCTGACCACCAAGAACGGATTACCAGCCAATAACGTAACCTGTATTCATGCTCGTGATGACGAGGCCTACATTGGGACTGATCGTGGCGTAGCCGCTTTTGCCGGACTTGAAGCAACGGTGCTGGCCGACAGCACTATTCTTCCGGTGGGCAAAGTAGTCGCTATCTCAGGCGCAGATGCCGGCGATATATGGGCGGTTATTGACAATGACCTGTATCATTTTGACGGTACCAACTGGCTGAACAGTATGGCCTATTCGGTTGGAATAGAGGACAGTCCGGAGTCGATAACTTCCAAGTTCTCAATGTATGGAAGCAGTGATGAGGCCAGTCTGTATAGAGAGAAAATAAAAGCCGTCAACGAAAAGTACCTGGAGTTGACCGCTGTTGAGGCACCGATGGTAGAGACCGATCCGGCGGCCGATTCGATGATGATGACTGGTGACGGGGCGGATTCGACCGCTGTCGACAGTGTCGCAGTTATGAGTGAGCCGGTTCAGCCGGAAGCTGAAGTTGCGGCAAAGATAGAATTCAATTTGGACAACGCTTTGCAGCCGGGCAACTCTATAAGGATGCCATATTGTGCGGCTATTAAAGGGGATGTCCGTGACATGTTTGTGGACCGGGATGGAAGAGTCTGGATTGGAACCGAGTACGGTATCTGGATGTTTTCCGGCAGTCGCTGGGTTTCTCCGGGCTATCGCGAGATTACAGTCGAAGACGGACAGAGTCTGACTGACCTGGTTGACGCCAAAAAGCATTATGGTCCGGAAGATGCCTCGGCCTACAAGAGTGTCCTGGTTGCTATCAATGATCTGAAAGGGGAGCAGGTAAGCGCCGGTCAGAAGATCAGGGTTTATCGCAATCCGGCCGCCATGCCGGTCAATAGGGTGACCGGTGCTTCCGGTTCCGTTTATTTTGCCACGACCGGCGGGCTTTTGGAGTTTGATGGTGAAACCTGGCGACGGGTTGACCTGAAAGAGCTGGATCGTGGTAACGTGTTAGGAATAGATATCAAAGATGACGAACTCTGGTTTGCCAATGATGAAAAGATTGTCATTAAGGCCAATGGCCGGACCGAGATATCTTTTATGCACGTGAATTGGCTGCCGGAACTGGCCAACGATCTGTATTATGAATTCCTCTCGGTGGTAACTAACAAAGAGGGATTGGGTACTTTTGGCGGCAACGTGACTTTCATAACCTATGGCTCCATCAACCGGACCGGAGAGTCGGGACAGGCCCTGGGTACTTTTGAAGCTTTTGATATTGCCTTTACCGGATCTTTTGGGACTTCGC
Organism: bacterium; assembly: GCA_029211095.1. GTDB lineage: Bacteria > Zixibacteria > MSB-5A5 > GN15 > FEB-12 > JARGFS01. Next base: position 1,820 of record JARGFS010000102.1, read on the forward strand.
TGACCGATAAACTGCGCGGCGGTGTCTCGATGAAAATTATCTACTCAAGGCTGGCGGATGTTGGTGCCGGCGCTGAAAAGGGATCGGGAACTTCGACCGGATTTGCCGGTGATCTGGGTCTTCTGTATGAGTGGACACCACGCCTGAACCTTGGTCTGGCCATTACCAATATTGGTCCCAAGATGTCTTACATTGATGCCGCGCAGGCCGATCCACTGCCGACCAACCTGGCCCTTGGGTTTGCTTACAAGCTGCTTCGCTCGGACTACTACCAGTTCCTGATCACGGGTGAAATGAACAAGATGCTGGTTGGGTTTGATTCCGGGTTTGATGAATTTAAGACATCTGAGGGTATGATCCTTAACGGTGGCGCAGAATTCTCATATGCGAACTTGATTGCGCTGCGCGGGGGGTATATTTTCGATGACGAAGGACAAGTTAAGACGGTTACCATGGGTGTTGGCCTCAGGCCGATTGATAAGCTTCGCTTTGACTTCTCCTATATCCCCAGCAACGATGAAGTTGTTCTGGCTAACACTTTGAGGATGTCAATCGCCTTCCTGCCGTAAAGCAGGAGAAAGGGATTTTAGAATTCAAAATCGGATTTTGACTCTGTTCTTCGTCTGGCTGCTGGCTGTTTCTACAGCCAGCGGAGCCGACGGAAAGCTGTTGATCGGGCAACGCAAAGTACGAGAGGTAAAGGGTGGTGAGACTAAAGTAGTTCACCAGTGCCTGACTCCGCCTGCGTCCGAAAGAATATCGCTGCCACTGGATCGGGATAAGCCGTGGTCATTGCCGAACAAGGCTCTGGCGGCGGACTACACCCGGAATATTCATATTTTGGTACTTCGTTACAATTTTCAGTTGGAGCAGACCGATAACCCCAACACTACCGGACTGGGGCATATGGATTTGTCCGATGACTCGGCTGCTTTCTTCAATGAAAACGGACACTTTATAGACCCGCCGCCGCATGACTCCGCTTATTTCAGCGCTCACATGAAAGCGCTCAGTCTTTACTATGATAAAGTCTCCGAAGGGAAGCTGACTCTAACCTGGGAGATTTATCCAAAGGTTCGTGATTCGGTCTATGAACTGCCGCAGGAGATGGGGGCATATGGAGCTTGCAGCGATACCCTGCCTGAGTCCGAGGCGCTTCCGGCAATTGTGCACGGGCTGGAGCAGTATTTCATAGACTGTCTGCGATTGGCTGATACGGTGTCACCTGAAATTGTCTTCTCTGACTACGAATCAATATTTCTTTTCCATGCCGGAGCGGATCAGCAAAATAATATTGGATTTCCGCCCACCTGCTCGGATATGTTCACCGGTTTTATTCGCTTTGGAGACTCTATCCAGGCCGATGACGGGACAATCTTTATAGGTGGAGTTCCGGTCGACAACGACTCCACTCACGTTAAGACGGCCTTGATGATGCCGGAGACGGCCAGTCAGGACAACCGGGCAACCGCTCTCAATGCCGTGATCGCGCATGAGTTCGGACATCAGTTGGGGCTGGTGGATCTGTACCGGACCGGGGCGTTTCGGACCCAACTGGGCGATTTTGCCCTGATGGACAACAACGGATTTGGCACCGGCATAGAATTTGGCGGCTTCACAGTCGGCTCAACTTTTGGTATCAATCCGGTCTTTCCGTGTGCCTGGTCACGAGCCTATCTCGGCTTTGTCGATGTTGTGGAGTATCGGCGGGGGACTGATATCAGGCTGGTTGCAGCCGAAGTGGAGTCCGAAGGGATTAAAGTCGCCCGGGTTCCGATTTCGGACGATGAATACTACCTGATAGAGAATCGCCTGCAGGAAACAGACAACAAAACAACTTTTATGATTGCCGACTCGGTTACTTCGGTAATCTGGGGGCCGGGTGATTCAACCAAGACCCTAACCGGGGAGTACGATCATCTCATGGGCGGTTCCGGGGTGATCATCTATCATATTGATGAGTCGGTCGCCCGTGAAGATTGGGGGGCGAATTTTGGCGTCAACAATTTCTATGACAATCAGTTGCAGCTCGACCCGGAACGAAGGTTTATCAGGCTTGTGGAGGCTGACGGGATTGTCGACTTTGGCGGTTACTACAATGCCGGGTACGGCAGCGATGAAGACTTGTATCGGGATGATCGCAACGACAAATTTACCCCTAACAGCAATCCACCATCGATTGATAACACCGGTAACAATAGTCATGTCCATATCACCAATATTACTCGTGACTCGGTACTGGTTGGATACAGTCATGAGAAAGTTGACTCAGTTGTGTTTTTTGATGTTCGGACCGATGGGCTGGTGGAGAATTTCCCGGTCCGGGTTGGTTATCCGATCCCATCTTATTTTGACTACCCCATAATTGTCGGTGCCGATACGGCCTGGACCAGGGTTGGAGGAGTGTCTGTAATAGCCGATGATCTTGATCGTGATGGCGTTGATGAGATAATTGTCGGTTCCAATGCCATAGTCTCCGCGTTCAATACCGATGGTTCGCCGTTTGTTTTGAAGCACTCAAGCTGCGGCCCTTGCGCGACCTACGTGGATAATTCACATTCAAGGTTCGACGGAGCTGATATCAATATCGTGGACTCGGTTCTGTATGGCCGGGATACGGCCGCAATTGTGCCGGCCTATTTTGTCACGCCGCATTTCATCACAGCCGGTCCGGTAACCGGGGATTTTGAAGAGACGGCCAATTTTAAGATTGTTGCTGTCGGCTATCCCGCTACCATCGATTCCGGCGAGGTGTCTATACATCTCTCGGTCGATCTTGATGGTGACGCCCTGGCTGATGAATATTTATCCTTTAAGACATTCGGTTGGCCGAAACAATTGCTGTTCGACGATATCCTGTACGCAGTGACTGACCGGGGAATGATCTATCGAAAATCAGCCTGGGATACTTTGCCACCGGAAGTAAACGATGTTGCGGTTGATTCCGTATATGGAGCCTGTCGGATAGGGGACGGACTGGCGCTGCTGGGGCAGCGGGATGAGTCAGCGTACCTTATGATCCTTGAGGGGAATGATACGCTCTCCTGGAAACTCCCTGAAGTTTTCGATCTCAATCCGGTAATTGCCGATCTGGATTCCGACCAGCGTCCGGAAGTGATCTGTGCTTCTCAAGCCGGAGACCTGGCCGCTTTTACAGTTGATACAACCGGGAGTGGCTCGCCACTATTTTCAATCTATGATAGCAAACAGACCGGCCACGAGTTTATTACTGACCCGGTGATTGGTGATATTGATCTTGATGGGCATCCTGATATCGTGCTTGGCGGCTTTGGGAAGTTGTATGCGTTTGATGACAGACTACTGGGGAAACTTGACTATCCAAGACTAATAGATGATCGCTTCCCCGAAGATGCCGTGCTGGCCCCGCCGATAATCTGCGAACTCGACGGGCGGAACAAACCGGAACTGATTTTCCCGTCCTTTGAAGGGAATCTATATTCATTGAGCCATGAGGAGACCTACGGATTCCCGCTGTCGGCCGGGGAGCGAACTTACAGCTCACCGTTGGTTATGACTGATACGACCGGTGCAAAACTCGGTTATGTGGGGGATGATGGCTGGTTTTACCTCTGGGATTTTTGGGCGAATGACTTTGACCAACAGAAGGCGTTCTGGCCGATGGTTGGCGCTGATCCGGGGGGGAAATTTGTATTTGACAACTCAAAACTGAAAGAGTCCGGGGCCGCCAATGCACTGCTGGTGAAGGACCGCTTTTTTGTCTGGCCGAATCCGGTGATTGACGGTGCCGCTAACATTAGGTATTATCTGGGACGGAGAGCTGACCAGGTGACAATATCCATATATGACCTTTCGGGGGTTTTGATTTCCGAAATCAACGGAGCCGTTATGGAGCGAGAGAATGAGTATCGCTGGGACTGTTCCGCTGTCACGCCCGGAGTGTATCGATGCCTTCTGGAGGTGGAGGCGGCCGGAAAAGAGGAGCATGCGTTTTTCGACATTGCTGTAATCAGATAATTAAAAGTCCTTTGGAGATATGAAAATATGAACAGACTCTGTAAACAGATCATGGTACTGGCTGCTATGATATTACTGGCCGGACCCTCTTCGGCTCTGGACCTGAACCAGTCTCTCTTTGACAGCGAGCTGACCAATGTCAGGTACGGCCTTTCGAGCGCGGCGGATGAATTTGAGGAAGAGGAATCGCCCAAAACGACTGACGATCTGGCTGATGATTTTGCCTGGGAGCACAAAGGACTTGAATACACCCACAAGTCACCAACCAAGGCTTTTCTTCTTTCGCTGGCCGTTCCGGGGGCCGGGCAATATTACTACGGTAGCAAGACCAAAGCCGGGATATTCCTGGGTGTTGAAGCGCTCTCGCTGTTCATGTATGCCAAACTTGACGGTGATGGCAAGGATCTGGAAGACGCCTTTGCTCTGTTCAACGAAAGCCACTGGTCACGGGCTGACTATTACGAGTATTTGGTCCGGGCGTACAACGACTCCATTGTTACCAGTACCGATGATCCGGCTTTCACCCATACTCTTCCTGACAGCAACACTCAGCAGTATTACGAAATGACCGGAAAGTATGACCAGTTTTCCTGGGGCTGGGACGATGCCGTTCTGGATGGGGAAACCCTTGATGATATAAGTGGCCCGGGGTACCGGCTCACCCCCAGCAACCCGGATGACCCGGCCCCGATTCCGACTTCCAAAAACCGAGACACATATCAGCAGATGCGAGCCGATGCCAATAGCAAGCTGGATCAGTCCAAACGGATGCTGTTTGTGACGATGTTCAATCATCTGGCGTCCGCTTTTGAGGCATTCATCACAACCAAGCGTCACAACGATCAGGCGAGAAGAGCGGATCATGAGTTTGCCAACTGGAAAGTGCGGGCCAACCTGAAGTCATTCTATGCCAGTTTTGATACCCCAACAGTAAAGGTTAGTTATAATTTCTAAGCTCCTCATGAAAACCGTTCTGTCACTCACATTCCTGCTCGCTCTGGCGGTGGGGGCCAAAGCGATTGATCTCAAGCCGGAACCGCTGCAACAGCAAATGAGAACAGTCCTGATGGCTGATCAGGATGACTTTGATGATTTTGAACAGAAGCCGGTTAAGACTGAGAGCGAAGTTGCCAGGAAGAAGCAGAGCGATCTTTCAGAGAAGCGTTCCGGAGGCAAATCCGTTTGGAAGGCCGGTTTGTATTCGGCGATGCTCCCCGGACTGGGGGAGTCCTATACCGGGCATAAGTCCAAGGCAAAAATTTTCTATGCTGTTGAGGCTGTTGGATGGATTGGTTTTTTCTCATACCGGATTTACGGAGGGTGGCGCGAGGATGACATGATTGATTATGCCGCCATTCATGCATCGGCTGATCTCAATGGGCGGGATAAAGACTTTATTGACCTGGTCGGTTTTTATACGGATATCGATGAATACAATACGGCCGGTCGGGTTGGAGACCGGGAGAGGCCGTATCTGGCCGACACTCCAAAAAATCACTGGCGCTGGTTGAGCGAAGAAGAGCAATCGACTTTCAGGTCGCTCAAGAATCGGAGTCGGGAGGCGTACCGCCGTTCTGAGTTTCTCATTGGACTGGTGGTGCTTAATCGAGTGGTCTCAATAATCGATGCAGTGCGGGATGCGCGAAGGTCCTCCCGTACAATCGATGATCCCTTCCTGGGCGGGGATGAGTTGTCCAGGCTTGAGATACAGATCAACCCGCTTGATCAGTCTCAACAGGTTAGGTTGACGTGGCATCCGGGCTTTTAGGTCGCCCATGCATAATCTTTTTCACAAGATATTGTTTCTCCTGCCATTGCTGCTTCTGTCCTGTGCTCCCGGCCATCAGGGTCGGGTAGACAGACGGCCGGATCAGTCTCGCCCAATATCATTGCTGGTAGAAAAGGTTATTGACAAGGATGTAATGGGGCGGGATTTGAACCTTCCAACCGGGCTGGCTGTGGACCGGAAAGATAATCTTTATGTGAGTGACTTCGGGAACAACCGTGTCATTCAATTTGATGCCCAACTGCTTCCGATCAGGGAGATAGGAGGACAGGGGCGGAACGCCGGACTGCTCAACGGACCAACCTATCTTGATCTGGACAATGATCTCAATCTGGCTGTTTCTGAAAATGGGAATCGGCGCGTTTCCGTTTTTGACAGTCGCCTCAATTTTGCTTACCTGATTGACTTTTATGATTTTGAAGATACCGATCGATTCGGGATCCCATCGGGGGTACTTATTGGTTCTTATGGCGAGGTCTGGATCGCGGACGAAGAAAAATCCCGCCTGTCGCAGTTTGACAATGTTGGAAGCTTTGAACGGCATATTGGAGACTTCGGTTCTTCCGGTGGACAACTTCAGTATCCGCAGAAACTGATCATGCTGGATGATGAGAATATTCTGGTCTGCGATGCCGGTAACAGTGAATTGAAACTGTACGACAAGTATGGCAACTATATTCGGAGAATCAATAGTCCGCATCTTGTATCTCCGGTTGGAGCGGCGCTCATGGAGTCGATGATTTGGGTGGTCGATGCTGGGAGCAGCGAGCTAAATCTCTTTAGCTCCTACGGTGAATCGATATTGAGATTGGGGCCATCGCTACCGGGTGGAAGCGTTGAGATGCGTGCCCCCTCGGACGTGGTACTCCTGAGTGGAGATCGTCTGGCGGTAGCCGACCGGGGGAATAATCGGATTCTGATACTGTCGATTGAGGTGGAGGAAAAATTGTGAATCATGGGGCTGGCCGACTATTTGGCGTGCGCATGATTTTTTTTTGCTCGGACTGGCTTTTGCCTCAAGTTCTGTAGCTTCGCCGAATAGATTATCATTGACGGGTGATCAGATCAATGATACGCTCCGTCTCGCCAACGATCCTATCATCAGCAATTCAGACTCAGTCTGGTTAAACAGTCGTCTCTTAGTCAGGGAGGTTGACTACCAGGTTGATTATTTCTACGGGAAGCTTAAGCTCGATAGTTGGGCGGTGTACACCAAACGCGATACTCTCACTATTCAGTTCAACACTGTTCCAAGGTGGCTGAGCCGGGGTTTTGGAAACCGTCCGCCGGTTCCATCCGGCATAACCGAATCAGGTCGTACCACCAGCCCGGCCCCTCTGGAAAAAGTTCGGCGAAACAGCGGCGACCTTCAAATCAGCGGCACCAAAGGATTCCGGTTCAATAGTAGATCCGGGACCGGTTCTGAATTCGGGCAGTCACTTGATCTTTTGATCCGGGGAGAACTCGGGGGGGGAGTACAGGTGCATGGTGCCGTCTCAGACCGAGGGTACAATCCCGCCTATGGACCGAGCAATCAGCGCATCTCAGAACTGGACAAGGTAAATCTTTCAATCACCTCCAACAGGCTCATAGCCCGACTGGGAGATATCGAGATCGCTGATCGTTTCTCTGATACAGATGGTCGCGAGAAGCAGGTGTCCGGGGCTGACCTCATGTATCGGGAGGCGAGGTTTCATGTCAACGCAGTTGCGGCCCGTCCCCGGGGAAGCTTTAGTTCGGTTAGATTTATGGGAATCGATGGCCTTCAGGGGCCGTATCGGATCGAGCAGACCGGGCAAGCGAGGTCAATTGTCTCGGCGAGCGAAGAGGTCTGGCTGGACGGTAGGAAACTTAAGCGCGGGGCGCACCGGGATTACGTTATGGATTACGCCGCCGGGACGATTACGTTTACCAGTAATAATCCGATAGATTCACGGCGAAGGATTGAGATTGACTTTGAACCGTTGGAGAATGAGTTCCGCAGGGAGCTGTTTGGCGGCGGCTTTGGGGCGGCTGTGTCCGACTCGATGATTACGATTGGTCTTGACTGGCTTCGTGAGGGAGACAATCCGGAGCAGTTGCTTCTTGGCAACTATAGTGACCGGGACCGGACAGTATTGGAACAGGCTGGCGATGATGCCGATATCGCTTACCGAAGTGGAGTGAGTCCGGACAGTCTGGGGAGCTATCGACTGGTGGCCGATAGTCTGCCTGATTCGGTTTTTGTCTATGTCGGCGAAGCAAACGGTGAGTATGCGTTAGCTTTCAGTTTTGTTGGCTTGGGTCAGGGGGAGTATCTTTTTCTCGGAGGGGAGAAGTATCTCTACGTGGGGAGCGGCCACGGGGACTACCGGCCGATCTCGGTGCTGACGCTGGCCGAGCGGGTTGATCAATTTCGCGCCCATTCGGTTGTACGATCAGCTGTGGGCAAAACAGAGGTAGACTGGCAGGTCACGCAGCATGATCGGAACCTTCTCTCACGCAGGGGGGATGAAGACAACAGTGGTAATTACCTGGCTGTTGAGCAGAGGAGGTCGTTTTTGTCGGGTCCGGATTCTTCGTTCGTTAGAGCCGCTTTCTCGCGCAAGGAGGCTGATTTCTACGACCGCTTCCGATCCCGGTCGGCCGATTTTCAGTACGATTTTATGATCCCGGAGGGAGTTGCTGATGACAAAGACGAAGAACTGATTGAAGCTGAGAGTCGCATTGTTCTTTCAGAGCTGGTGCAGCTGTCCCCTTCGCTGGAGATACTCTCCCGTGAGGAAATATTCGATTCACGACGCATCGGTCTTTCGTCGGTTTCCAATCTGGGCAAATCGGTGCGAATACTGGCCGACTATCGGGAGATCAAAACTGATCTGAGCGAGTCCGACCATTCTCCGGCCGGTGATGGGGCGGGGGAGATGTACGGGGCGGGAGTGGAGCTTTTTCCGGAAAGGGCGCTTTCCGTTAAGTCATCGGTCAGGCACAGCAGTCGGGAGAATAGTTATTTTGGAGAGCGGCGGGGAACGCGATATGATAGTTATGAGACCTCATTGATGTCATCGCCTCTGCAGGTTACCTATGAGCGGTTTGAAGAGGACAGTCTTTCGGGGGGATGGGAAAGTTCGCATCTGAGAGATCGGGTAACGGCCGAGTCTGATGTTCGTCTGGGTGAGTTGTCCGTCCGCAACCGTTTTGCGTACCAGAATCTGAACCGGGTTGGGGGAACCGAGGAGTCCTATCTGACCGGTCTGGAATATAACTATCGGAACAGTCGTTCTTCGCTGACTATCGGCGGCAGTTATCTTCTGTCGGATGAGTCCCGGTCGGCCCGTAGTATCAGCTTTTTGAAAGTGGATCAGGGGGAAGGTGACTATCTGTTTGAAGACGGTCAGTACAAGCCGCAGGATGGTGGGGACTATATCCGGATCGACGAAATTCTGTCCGGTCTGTCTCGGGTGCAAAGGGGAGAAAAGAGTTTCCAGTTCAGGAAGGAGTTTGCCCAGGCGGTTTTCTCGCTCAACAGTTTGACGCAGGAGGAGCTTTTACAGGAGGGGAGCCGTTCATCACTCTGGTTTTTACCGGTATACAGCGATCATAACCAGCCGTATCTGTT
>JARGFS010000103.1 GCA_029211095.1 bacterium
CAACCCCTCTGGCCAGAGAGAGATACGCCCGTCCCATACCAACAGAACGAGCAGAACTGCTTGAGGCTGCCTGATTAGATTCGACCAAAAGCAGTGCGGCCATAACGAAAAGGAGAATTGCAATCATTGACCGGAACCCGCTGATAGAGCGACCGGGGCATTTGTCACAGCTGACTATTTGTTGCATCTTCATTGGTGGCCTCCTAAAAGTCGCCGTCAAAGAGGTATTCAAGTTCAATCCGACCGGTAACTTTCAGGTAGTCATCGGGAGAGAATTTTATCACCTGGCCATCGGAGCCTTCCAGCAGAATCTGCTGTCCGACATAAAGCAAAGGGTGCTTGAGAATCTGGATGTCCAGACTGTCGAGGTAGATCTCTTTGCTTCCGGTTGTCTCCACACCGGTCGCAAGTCCGTCAATGCTAAAAGGGGCTGCGGCCACTTTCAGCGTGTCAAGGACCAGTTCCGGAGTGGCAAACAGAGTGGTCGAGTCCGGACTGAAAAAGATGTTGACCGAAGCGCCCAGCGGGAGATGGTTTTCTATCTCATAGATGAACTTTGCTGAAAGAACATGATCCGTGATAGCGTCCAGATCCTCCTGGTTAATCTCTTCCACGCTCATGTCCGGTTCAATCGTAGATGGGTTGACTATCACTTCAAGGGGTGCAAAGACAGTCAGGTTGCCGGCAATAAAATCACCATTAGTGATTGTGCCCAACTGTCCGCCTCCGGCCATTATGGCCGAGCCGGTTATGTCAAGAGTGTCCGGCATCGGGAAAAGAAAATCGGCCACAGCAGAGTCGGACCTGGAAATAATAGTGGTGCTGCTTGGCGGCAGAGCGCCGGTCAGGTTGAGAGATTTACCATTGTTGGCGACAAGGGTCAGATCAACCTGCCCCGGCAGAGTAAACCGGTTTTCAATGGCAATGGAAATCTGTGCGTTGGCAAACTGCAGTGAATCAAAACCCTCGGGAACATCAATAACCTGCTGGATACCGTTCAGGTCAGCATTCTTGGGCTGAAAGAAACCGGAGACATAATCAAACTGCATCCCGGTGATGTCTGCATTCAGGGTAAACTGATCGGTCGAATAGACACGGACCAGGTTGTCACCGCTCCCGGGACTGTCAAACTGAACCCACATACTTACTACCTGGCTGTCCGGTGGTCCCGAAGGCTTGAGGGTGTACCCGGCCAGAGGGATATCGATGACAGTGAACTCACCGGCAGAAACTGTTCTGGTCGCCGTAACGGGGGTACCGCCATCGAAGATATCCAGAAGCGTAATAGTCAGATCAGCCGCCAGAGGAGTCTCATTGGATAGCGTTACATGGACAGTTCCCTGTGAAAGTCCGGCGGAATCAATGACATCCGATTCGTTCAGGGGAACAACCGAGTTGTAATCTCGCACAAGGGCCGGGACCTTAGAATAAGCATAGGAGACTTCGAACTGATCCGAGTAAGACATGCGTGTCTCAACAAACCTGCTCGAGGCTGAGTCTATCAGCCCGCCGTGAGTGAAGCAAAAAGTCACCAGGCGAAGACTGTTGGAGATATTCCGTCCGTCCAGAACAAGCTGAATTGAATCCATTGCCCCGCTGGGCAGGGGATAGGGAAGCGTATCGACCGAGATTGAGCGACTGGAGTCCAGGTCATACACCTGCATGACAACACTGTCAAGAGCTACGCCAAGGTTGTTGTTAATTACTGTCCAGAAATTTCCGTTATCCACCGAGGCTTCGGTGAAAGTAGTTAAAACCGGAAGGTTATTGGTGAGGTTAAATCCAATCGAAGCAATCGCGGCTGAGTCGTTGGGCAGCGATGTCGCCAGGCCCACAATTGAGGAGAGCGAGACTGAAACCGGCGGGGTAGGTGGCGGATCAATATCCACCAGTCCAATATCCTTGCCGGTAACATAATACAGGTCGTCCGTTTCAAGAATATGGTTAGCCAACGTTACCGTATCAATCGGCTCGGTAAAAGAAAAGGAGATGTCTCCAAGGGAGTCGAACTTCAAGTCATCTTCGCCGATCTTGGCCACCAGCTCTTCTATCGGATACTCGCGGTTCACCAGCGGAACATTGAAACTGGTGGACCACTGAGGTGACTGCGGTTTCTTCACGGAGCATTGGATGAGAGTCAGGATGGCAATCACGATTATTATTCCCAGAGCGGTCCGTGTCGAGAATCGGAACAGGAATGAATCCAGAAAGACCGTATCTGACTTTTTGGTCTGTTTTCTTACATTCTTCTTCATCGCCCCTCCCGAGGCTGTTTTTGTTTCATTATTCTGAATCTCAATAGCGCAAAACCGATGCCGGGCTATTTGATGTCGCTAAGCATGTGTAGACCAGTAAGTTATGGGTCGGGTTGATCCGAGAATGGGGCGGGCTTGGGGTTCTTTCCGGTTTTTGTATGGGCTTTTCCCCATATTGTGTTTGCCCTCTCAAAGAGCTATATTTAATCCAAGGAGGTTGTGCCCATGGGGATGGCTAAATATGATCGATTGCTCTACATCTTAAATCTGCTCAGGAGCCGCAGGAATCTGAACGCTGCCCGGATCGCTGAAGAATGCGGGGTGACGGAGAGATCAATCTACCGGGACATCCTGGCTCTCTCAGAAGCCAATATCCCGATCTACTATGACCGGGGCTACAAGCTGGCTTCGCAGAATTTTCTTCCGCCGCTCAATTTTGATCTGGAAGAATATCAGTACTTCAAGATGACTATCGATTCCTCCCCGCTGAAAGTCACCGACAAATACCGCCACATCGCCAAACGTGTCCGGGCTAAAGTAGAGTCGATCCTGTCAGATTCCGTCAGAGAGAAGAGCCGCTTCACCAATAATCCCACCCATATCGACAACTCGCAGCAGACTGATCGCCCCAGTAGTGTTGTTTTTTTTGAGACGATAGAAAAAGGGATTGAAATGACGCGCGTGCTCAGCCTGGAGTATGACTCGATTGAATCCGGCCTCACTAAGAGAAGAGTTGAGCCCTATTTTATTATCTTCCGCGGACGGGCTTTCTACTTTGTTGCATACTGCCAGACGCGGAAGGAACTGAGAACCTTTCGGATCGGGCGCGTGAAGTCGGTCAGGGCTACTACAGATGAGTTTAATCCGGACCCGACTGTGCAACCGGAGAAGTACTTTGAAGATAGCTGGGAACTGTTCAGTGGCGAACCGGTCCGGGTTACGATCCTCTTCAGAGGGAAGGCAGCCAGAATAGTCAGGGCCGGAAATCACCACCCCCGCGAGACAATCAAAGAAATTGATGATGACTGCATTGAATATTCCGTAAATACGCGCGGGCTCGATGAAATCCAGAGGTGGATTCTCGGCTTTGGGGACGAAGCCGAAGTTCTCAGTCCGGGCGAATTACGCCAGAACATTCTTGCCCTGGTGACCAGCCTGAAATCCAAATACAGTTCCTAAAATTAGACTGACAGCCATTGTCAGTCCCCCTGCTTATGTTCATGCCGTACCGGAACAGTAGCGTCCGGAATAATGGCATGAACTTAACTTTGCACAAGGGGGCAAGCCAAATGACAAAATCTGAGCGCCTTATGTTCATAATGGAACTTCTGCGCAACAACGACGGGCTGAGAATTGAGGAGATTGCATCCCGTTCGGAAACTTCGGAGCGGACAGCTTACCGGGATATCAATTCCCTTTACAAAATGAGAATCCCGCTGGTCTACAGGAACGGCTACCGGATTGAAAAGGAGGATAAGCTGAGTCCCATAAGACTTAGTCCGCTTGATCGGGACCTGATCAGGCTCTCTTTGCGGATAAATCCTCTTAACCAGAGGAAGGCTTTTCGGGAACGGCTCAAGACGATTGAAGAAGCGGTTGTCGGCCGGTTGGAAGTTGATTCAAGAACAGAAAGGTCTTTCTTTGTTTTTGATGGACCGGGAAACAGCAGCAATGCGGACAAATCCGACTGTCTGGCCACATTTGGAGAGTCTCTTATCCTGAAAAAGAAAGTCAGCTTGCGTTGGATCGGGGGCTCTAAGCGTGCCGTCACGGCAGTGCCAATGGCTCTGAAAGTTGACGGTCCGGAGCTGAGCGTTCAATTCAGGCCGGACCGGAGTCAGGCGGAGAAGAGCGTGCCGGTGGATAAGCTCACCTCCGTCAAATTAAGCGACTGATCAGCCATTACCGCTTTGCGGGAAACCGAGCTTGACTTATAATTGGGCGTGAAATTGCCCTGGCACAAATTTACCGGAGGGCCATCGGCTCAGATATACCGGGTCGGCTTGATACTGAGGGCGGAGTAGGCGCATGTTTGCAGTAGTGACTCTGCTGGTTGTAGCCGGGCTGGCCGTAATATTGCGTATGGTGGCATTGACCAATATGCTGCCGGAACGAATTCTGCCCGCCATAAGAATCGTTGGGCTGGCGGTTGCGCTGCTGGCCTCGGTTCTGTTTGTATCCCAGTCTCAGGATGTCAACAGTGCGATAGCACGGCGAAACTGGCCGACTACTTCGGGACGGATAATCTCATCGGAAGTAAGCGGCGGCAAGCTATTCCGTCCGCAGGTAATTTTTGAGTTTGAAGTGGACTCCAATACAAGGATTGACACTTCTCACTTGCATGCACCCGGATTTGGAGGGAAGAACCAACGTCGGGAGACAGCCGAAAGGCTCCTGGTCCCGTATGTTGTGGGGGAAAGCCTGACGGTCTTTTATAATCCTGACAACCATGACGAGGTCACAATTATCAATACCGTGCGATGGGATCTATATGTCCGGCCCGGTTTTTCTCTGCTGCTGGTTCTGGCCGGACTGGTCATTGCCCTACCTGTAAAAAAGAGAAGCGGATAGCTGCTTAGCCACAGGCGCTGGCGATTGACCGCCCCCGAACATATAATCGACCAGTTAGGTAAGATCAGAGATATCCGTTGTACCGCTAGCGTCAACATTGGATTCTTTTGAACAAACAGGACTCGGTATGCCGAGAAACAGGTACGCCACCATATAATCAAGATCCAATATGTTTATCGCATCGTCTTCTGAGTTGTCGAGATTCCAATGTCTCCCCACGCAACAATCCACGACCGTGTAGCAGTAGGGGCCGTCCCATAGCGGGATCAGATCTCCGCTTCCACTGGTCGACCAGACGAAACTCGGTGACTCGCTGTACGAGGAAGTATCAAAACAGCAGGTTTTGCCAATGCTTGATTCCAGCAGTTCGGTGTGAACTCATATCACCCAGTCATCCCAGTCAGTTGGCAGTCCCGGACCAAATATTCTCCATTCCGCAATGCCGATGGTATCGACAATCTCCCCGTTGTTGTTGGGAAAACGAGTAAAAACACAGCCGTCGTAATAGCTGAAGGCTAAGCTGCTGGTGTCGATTTGGCTGGTATCCAGATTGATCCGTCAGGGGAGGAAAGAGAAGAGGACATCGTGAGAGCGAGAATGGTAACACTATCCGGCCTGGGGTTAAATGTAATTGAGATCGGGATACCGGCCCTGATCTCATTCGGGTTGTATGGACTTATCCCCGACAGCTCAGAAAAATATACTTCCCGGCTGCTGACTCCTGCGGCCACCATGTACAGAAAAAGAGAACAAAGATTAGATGACAATACCGTACAATACCTGTCCTTCCACGATCTCCAGTTTGTTGAATCACGATAAGCTTCTCAAGGACAGGCGGGTGGAGCGGGACCACCCAGCCAGAAGTAGTCGACCATGTATGAGACATCCGCGATGTCGATACTCCCGGACATGTCACCATTGACATTGGCTTCTCCGGGGCAGAGAGGCGCCGGACCGTCGACAAACATCCAATTGATAATGGAATTGAGGTCAGACACATCCAGTGGCATATCGGCCATGCTGTTGTCAGCGTTCCCGTGTGGGCCGACACAGCAGGGGACAATCGTGTAAGCATGCGGACCATCCCAGGAGGGAACCGAGGTACCTCCGGTGGTAGAGAAGAGCCAGGAACTGTTGGTCGGGTACCAGGCCGAGTCGACTGCAAATGACTTGCCTATCGAGGATTCGTCAATGGTGAAACTGAATGTCAGTACTTTTCCGTCATATTCTATCGGCACGCCCGGCAAAAAAAAGTTGAAAGCGCCGAAGCCGATTGAAGAAAGGGCGCGCCAGGGCGATCCGGTTCAGCACGCTGGATAGTATTTGTGCCGCTTTGAATTGTCAACCGGGAAATATTCTGGAGTTTGTCAATCCTGCGGTTGAGACCGAGAAGGAAGGAACGTAAACTTGATTGAGTTTTGAGGACAGGTGTTGATACATTCGCCGCAGGAGGTGCAATCGGGGACGTATGTTTCTTCTTCAACTAGCGGTTTGATTGTCGGGCAGGGGCTCTTGTCATAACAGAGCTTGCAGTTATTGCAGGTGCTGTGGTCGACCCGTATACGGCCGGGCGCAATTTTCTCCACCACCCAGGTCAGAAAACCGATCGGGCAGACCGCATAACAGAAGGGGCGGTAAAGAATCAGGCTGGTAACAACCAGGATAGAAAACATAATCAGGAAGCCGGTCGTCACATTCCAGTGCAGCAACTCAAAGAAATTTATCGGATCGTAAATACTATATGCTGAATAAGCCGTCCATATGTCCACCGAAGGATCAATCTGCATATCCGTAGCCAGCCAGACTAAATGATCTTTGACCCCAAAAAAGACGAGCACAAACATAAGGAACAAAGCTCCTCTTATCCCGTTGAATAGTGAGAAACTGAACTGCTTGATCTTGAATTTGTGTGGGATTTTGTTTATCAAATCCTGGAGCGCCCCCAGGGGACATACCCAACCGCAAAACAGTTTTCGACCAATCAGACTCGGAATGAAGATAGCCACAAACATCGCCGCAAATGCGGGGAAGAACTCTCCCCAGGTAAACTTGAACATGAACAGCTTGGTAACGCCGCACATGGGGCTGGGATGCAACGGGTAGAAATAGTCAAGGCCAAACAGTACAAACGCTATGAACAGCAGTACCAGACGAACCCAGTAATTAATCCAGCCTCCGGTAAGCAGGGCCAGGCCGACCACGGCCAGAATAAGAAAGGCTAAGTACTTTCCGGATGACAGAAAATCCAGCCAGTCAGGTGGGAGTGGTGCCGACTCCGTTCCGCCGATTACTCGATCAACCGCTTCTTCCGTATGCTCACCCGCCTGAATCGGCTCTTCCCCGGTCATGTTACCGGTGACTGTACTGTCAGTCTGGGAGCCATGCTTATCACAAAGATGCTCGGTAGCGGCCGTGTCAGTACCGTCGACTGTTTCCTGGGCATAAAGGGGAAGGGCCAGCAGCGCTGAGATGAAAGCGACTATGAGAAGGCGTACCGTGGTGCGATTCATAGCCGATAAATAACCCTATTTATCAATCATTGTCAATGCTGAATTTGATCGGCCGCTGCTAAATTCATGAGACACAGCCGCACAGAGGGGACGGACCGGAGCTGAACATATATTCGACCCGGTAAGTCAAATCAGAGATATCAATTTCGCACGAAGCATTGATATCGGCTTCGTTAGGACAGGACGGACCGGCTCCACCGTTGAACATATAATCTACGGTAGCGGTAAGATCAGTTATATCGACCGCGCCGTCATTGCTGAAATCGCCCGGCTGATCGCAGCAGCTACTGCAGGTAGAGGGTACTCCATCCGGGACAATCTTAAAAACTCTGCCCTGCACGTAATCAATAATATACAATTCCCCCTGGGCATCTTCGCCAAACGATGAAATTGAAATCGAAGGTAGCCCGAGTTCGGTTGTTCTATCCTGAAATTCGGTCAGATTAACCCCGTCATATCTCAAAGACCAGACCTGACCGCTGCAATAGTCACCAAAGAAATAGGTGCCGCTCAGGTCGGCGATGGCACACCCGCGATAGACATAGCCGCCACTGATTGAGCACCGGAACGGGGAGCCGCCGTGGCTGTACTGGTGGATAGGATCATCAAGGAGCCCCATCGGATCACAGTTTGTTGAAGGATTGTAGCAGCTTAATCCCTCTTTCAGGCGCCATCCGTAGTTCTCGCCCCCATCGCTGTCGGCGTCTTGGAAATCGACCTCTTCAAGATCACCCTGTCCAACATCGGCGATATACAAATCGCCGGTAGCTCGGTCGAATGAAAACCGCCACGGGTTGCGCAGGCCCAGGGTCCATATTTCTGCGAGAGTGTCAAGGCTGCCGACAAAGGGGTTGTCTGCCGGGACGGCATAGCCGGGACCTGATCCGCTCACGTCGAGACGAAGCATCTTCCCCAGCAAGGTTGTCGGTGTCTGTGCGTTGTTTTGAGGGTCCCCGCCGGAGCCGCCATCCCCCATGCCGATGTATAGTTGCCCATCGAGCGGACCAAAGGCGATCATCCCTCCATTATGGTTTGAGAAAGGTTGGTTAATCTCAATGATGATCTCAGCACTTGAGGCATCGGCAAGATCAGGGTCGCCGGAGACGGCATATCGGCTGACTACGGTATTACCGGAGTTGTCTGTATAGTTCACGTAGAATCGACCGCTTGTCTCGTAGTCCGGTTCAAAAGCCAAACCGAGTAATCCCCGCTCACTTCCCAGTGCGGTCAGGCTGGAGATATTCAGAAATGGGAGAGTCAGAAGGCTGTCATCCTCGAATATCCGAATCCGCCCCCCCTGTTCCACAATAAAGAGACGGGCCGAGTCGTTGGGGGGAGAGATGAGCAGGACCGGGTCGCTCAGCCCGGTTACAATTTCGACCGCTGTCAGCAAGGTGGCCGACCTGGTAACTGGTGACACTAATAGGAGACAGGTGATCATAATAGACAAAACGAATTCTAATTTCATTGAGTGCTCGCTCCTAAGCTCAGAGTGTGTGAAATTTCCGATTGGTCGCTACCGGAGTAGCGAACTATTGAAAATATAATACGTTACCGCACCAGGGTCCACTTGAAAAAAATAGAACGACTGGGTCGTTGTCTTAATGGAACGTAGGCTAAATTGACCTGCATACTCGTTTGTTGCTTGCCTGTGGCTCTCTAATGGGTTTTCTTGGTCAAAGTTTGTAAACCAACCAATAGTATTATGGAGAGAAGTATGAAGAGATTGATCATGATCTTGGTTGCTACCGGGTTGACAATGGCAATCGGCTGCAGCGACGACGAAGAAGACAAAAAAACTGTCGACACTATCATTGGTGACGGCGGCGGCGGAAGTGTGGATTCCACCATTATCGGAAGTTTGCTTGATTTGCAATTTCTTGCCTTTGTTGGCCAGTATTCACAACTAAACGAGTCGGACGGCGACGGCATTCAAGCGGCCCTGAACTTGGCCGGCCAGATAATGATGCCGCCGACCAAGTCGGTAGCCATTCTCTCTGATCCGGTTTTTCATGAATCGTCTCAGTACTGGTATCAAACAGATACTGTGATTGCCATCGACAAAGCCGACTTTCTTTTTGAGAGCATCACCGAGGACTCAGTACAGTTCTGGCACGGGACGCAGATTGTGATGACTCCGAATGACGCCGAACTGACAAAAGTCCTCGCCGGGATCAGTACCTCTGAGAAAACAGAGAGCGACACAGATTCCTCCCTCAACGTATCGAGCCAGAATCTTGTGCTCACTCCTCTGGGTATTGACACAATCGGAATCAACGGCTCGGGCTCCTTTTCTACGAGTTTCTGGAACGTAACCGACGTGACAAGGGATACCATGACCTGCGGTGGCGGCTCTGATTTCACCTTCACTGCCACTGACGTAGTCGGTGAGTTGGTCAACAATCAGCTTGAGTGTCCTCATGCTGGTTCGGCGAAATTTGTAGGAGTGTTTGACAATTATTGTGGCGGCGCCGACCCGTTTGACCTTTCAACCAATTGGACTGTCAATGCTGTCTTTGAGCCTACCGAGCAGACGATTACGTTCGGTTCCGGTAACACCAACTGGATCGTTAAAGACACCTGTGGCGACTCCGGCCCCCGGTAGCTGAGCCGATAGATACCACGGATTTTTGTGAAAAGCAGCCCCACACTAAGTAAGTGGGCTGCTTTTTTGTAAGATTCTGAGTGCCCCGATGTTTGCCGATTGGTCCTCCTGGAAAGTGAGAGCTATTTCTATAGGCTCAGCACTCACTCCGGAACATTTAACAGTTCAATTAGCAGCCGATGCTAGTCCCGTTACTACGAGTTGAGGCTGTCACGGAGTTGTAAAAACGCCCAACTGCGCCGCCAGGATAGATACGAGTCCAAGCATTATGAGCGCCGTCGAAGTTGAGAACAGGCGATGCCCCTGTTTTGTCAGAAGATCGACAGTGGCCCAGGGCATCAGCCAATACTTTACATTGTACCACTGAATCGACTGACCAAATTCAGTGCGGTACTTTCGGCACTGGACGCGAAGAATCAGCCCAGTCCCGAGAAAAACCAACGAAGCAATTTGAAAGACTAGTTCCATCGTTACCTCCTCATAGACTCTTAATTAGATAGTTAGCAGCGGCTCCCGCGATTCCCGCGAGGACAATAAGAGCACAATTGCGCGTTGTCCACCGTTTCTCCGGTCGAACGAAACTGATCGCAGCCGACAGCCCAATGATCGTACCACCGACAAACCAACCGAGCGTTGGTTGGCCAGCAGATTCGATTATGATCGCAAAGCCTACACCGATGGCGGTCCCGAACATGTGGCCAATAATCCGCGCTGGTGACGCTTTCACACACTCTTTCGCAACGATTGTCATACGCTTTCTCCTTTTGGGACAGTAGCCTCAGATGACTCACGTTGTTTCTCCCGTCGCTCTCAAAACCCATGGAACAATGCCAGTCACCCAATGACCTCTAAGTCTTACTTACTCAAATAGTAATAGATCATCAGAGCACCGTTCAGATAGAATAGAGACCAACCAACCACGTGGTAGCGATACCCCCTTGGTGTGTAAAATCTCTTCATTTTGTGCAGTGGTACCCAGTTTTTTGGATTCAACGAACCGAAGGGCGGATGCTCTTCGGTTCTCAGTCTGAAAGCTGCGACCAAACAAAAGAAACTGGCCACAATGACCGGTAATGCGACCATCAACAATACTCCATTGTCCATATTCTATTCTCCTTCAGATAGATAAATGGCCACATCAGCAATGTAGCAAGAATCGGATAGGTAATTGCAAATGGAGTGGGACCCAAATG
>JARGFS010000104.1 GCA_029211095.1 bacterium
CATTTCACGGAGGACCATGGAAGTGGGGGAGATGTTGGCCGCTTCTTTCAGTAGTTCTTCCTGGTTATTGGAAAGGTAATTGGCGTCATCGATAGCAGCTTTCATGGCCCGCTTGATAGCTTCCTGGTCTCCCCCTTTCATAGAGGCCAGCTTCTGCTGCATCTGGTCCATCATCTCAAGGAGTTTGGCGAGCGCCTTCTTCCCCTGCTTGTCAGCTTCGGATTTCTGAGACTGGTTCATCGCCTCAGACATCTTTTGCATATTGTTTTCCGCGTCAGTCTTTTTGACCGCTTCGCTGAACTCTTCTGCCTCTTTGGGCGGGTCGCCCTCCTGCTCTTCCATCAGTTTCTGCAGTTCGGCCAGTTCATCTTTGAGAGCTTCGAGTGATTTTTTCAGTTCCTGTTCGCGTGGACTCAGTTTAGAGAGTTGGTCTGATTTTGCCTTGTCGGTTTCGTTGTTAATCTCTTCCTGCTCTTTGGCCATCTGTTCTACTTTGCGAAGCATAGCTTCCATTTTCTGTTGCAGTTGCATCTTCTTAAGCAGGGCCAGAGTTCGTTCCAGACGCTTGAGGAGTTCCTCCTGCGACATTTCAAAGTCTTCCATGGCTTTCTGCAGTTCTCTCTGGTCCATCTTCTGCAGAGCTTCCATCAGCTTTTTTTGTGCTTCGCGCATCTCGGGAGTGGAGACATCTTCATACAGCTTCTGAATCTGGGCCAGTTTCTCAAGAATCTCCCGGCTCATGGTGGAGCTTTCGGCTACTTTCTTCACCGATTGATCCATCTGCTGGGCCATCTCTTCGACCTGCTCCATTATCTCCTGGTTTTTCTCCAGCATGGATTCCAGCTCTTTTTTCTGCTCCCAGTTGTTCTTCTCAGCCACTTTGGCCTGCAGCTTTCTGGAGATATTTTTCATGCGCTCGGAGAGGTCTTTGCCGGATTTCAGGAGTTCCTCGGTTTTCACTATCCGTTTCATACTTTCTCCCTCAGTCTGGGAGATGATCTCCTCCAGCGAAGGAAGACGGGCGACAAAATGGCGCGAGGCTGTTATCTTGGGACCGGAGATACGGTCGTTGTCGGCAACTTCAAAATAGTACTCGGCATAGTCACCCGGATTGAGATTCAGCTGATCCATGTCCCAGTTGAACTCAATCTCCCCCTCGGTTTTTATCCGATCCGGAAAATGCAGGACAGCCACATTTTCATCTGAGACTCTTCTCTGCGAGTGGACACGGTATTTCATGACCAGCGATGAAAAACCAAAGTCATCAAAGATACGGACCTTGATCGGCAACATCATTTCATCACTGAGATTGACATCAAAACCGGGCTGGAGTACATCAAGCGAAGGATACTCGTCCGGGATGGCCGTAATGTAATACTCGATCGGGTCAGGGTTTTCTTCGCCAAGATGATCCTCGAGCCGGATATAGTATGCTCGAGAGTTCTCCACCTGCAGCGAGGTCTTGGCTGTTTTGTCGGACACCGTCAGGTTGATTTTGCTGGAATCATCAAGAACGAGTTCTGCCTTTTCAATTGGAAGGTTAGTGATGGCTTGCAGGTTCACTCGACTGCCCACCACAGCCGAGAACGAACCGTTGTTTTCATCGATTACGGTCGGTTCCAGACCGGTGTAGTCCGGGTAGAAGATAGAGAGTTTCAGTTCCGTCACACGCGGACGATCCACTACATTAACCGCTTGAATCTCGGTCTCAATCCGGCCCACTTTGACATAGTAATCGAATGACTTGTTTATCTGCCTGAGTGTGACCCCGACATTCAGCGAGTCGCCGAATGTCCCCGCCGAGCGGGATGCTTTTTCAAGATCAACGGCCGACTCCTGCCAGCGGCCTCCGGCCAGACGGTAGAATATGATCGCTTCTTCCGGGATTCTTGCCCCGGTTATGGCGGCGCCGATTCTGATGTCGCGATATTTGACCCACTCGGTACTGCCGGGGTCAGGCACGACAGAATAGGCCAGCGGCGGAGCAATAACTGTAGTTGGATTTGAGAAAACTTCGTAGGAGTAGCTGAACAGGCCGGGGAAGAAGGCGAGCATCAGAATTGCGGCCACTCCGGCCAGAGCTAAATTCCGGCCGGTTTTGATCAGACCGGAAAAGCTCATCGCTTTATTAAAATCGACCCCTTCCGCCTTCTCAAGCGCCTGCCGCTCGTTGAGAGCGATGAGCTCTTCGGAAAAGCCGGAACCCTTATTGAGGCGGGCAAACTGCAAAGCTCCAATCAGCCGTCCCTTTAGCTCCGGGTACTTCTCTTCCAGGGTTACCGCCACGTTGTCGATATCCCCTTCAAACAGACGGCTGAGCGCGAACCGACCAAACAGAAGCAGTGTTCCGACTCCCGTGACAGACAGAACCGATATCTTAAACCAGACCGGCAGGACAAGAACGTTGGCCACCAGCGAGATAACGATAGCGGCCGCAACTACGGCCGTACCGGTGGTCAGCAGACCGGCCAAAAACAGGACCAGCCTTTGTTTTATCAGTACCCGGTTCAGCACTTTTGTCAGTCTTCTGGTTGAATCAAGTCGGCTCATAGAAATCGTCCTCAATTAGCAGAATTACGGCGGTTCTATATATTATCGGCAGTAGAAACTCCAATATGGAGTTTCTTAGTATAACATTGCGTAGCTAAGTATGTTCACGCCCATTTTGAGCGCTTTCTCTCTCAGTTCCGGCGGGTCAGAGTGCACCTGGGCATCTTCCCAGCCATCCCCTATATCTGACTCGACCAGGAAATAGAGTACCAGGCGGCCATTGACAACCAGTCCATACCCCCGGGGAGGGTTGCCGTCATGCTCATGAATTTTCGGCGGTCCGTTCGGGAAATCATAGAAACAGTGATAAATGGGGTGTTCAAACGGAATATCTACCACCTCCCGCTCCGGGAACAGCTCGGACATCTCGGCCCGGAAATTCTGATCCATCCCGTAAGAATCATTCACAAACAGGAATCCACCGGCCAGGAGATACTCCCGGAGTCGTTCTTTTTCTTCGGCTCCAAATTTGATTACCCCGTGTCCGGTCGCAAACAGAAACGGATACTGAAACAGTTCCGGATCCATGATGGTCACTTGCCGTTCAATCGTATCGACCGGAAAGGAAGTGTTATTGTGCAGATAGCGCAGGAAATTCGGTATGGCGCTGCTGCCCCAGTACCAGTCGCCGCCGCCGGAATAATGCAGCCGGGCCACCTTGACTGCCGAAGGATTCGGGTTCATGGCGGCTTCCTGCGGAGTTTTGGGAGCGGCCCCAATCAGGTTCATAATATCCCGCTGGGCCTGCGCGGCTGGGATTATCAGCAAAACCGCAAGCGCGGTGACGGTCAGGATTTTGGCTAAGTAAGACATCTATATAATATACAGTTCAAGTGCTGATTTCGTTGTAAAATTCGAGGGAAATAGGTGATTATTTGGGGTTAGTTTGCCATGTTGTTTGGTTCGCTGAGTATTTGGCTGACGAGCTATGTAAAACCGGCGAATCTAAAGATTCACCGGTCACAATGGTCTTGAATTCGATGGTTACAATACACGCTGAACGCTTTGAGAGGGTCAGATAATTCCATCTGTTGTTTTTCAGTAGCATCACAGGGATACTGCCCTAAAATTCGGTATTACCAAGACCCCGATAGCCTGCGGTGGGATTTGTAAGCGCTCAGAATCGCGGCCAACTGCCAGTACATTCCGGCCCATCTCAAGAGACTATGAGCCAATCTCGTCACATTGTTTTCGGGAAAACCCCTTATGCACCCCGATCCAGAATCATCGCTGAATTAACAACGGCGAGGGCGGGTGGCCGACCTTTTAGGTGAGTTTCTGTTTTGATCGTTGAGCACGGGTACCATAGCCCCTGAGGTGAGTCTTGAGCCACGCATACGATTTCACCGCTAATCCTCCAGTGACTCTATCAATGAGCCCCTATGTATGAGAGCCGAAATAGAGAAATCGCCTCGCGAATCAAGGAGCCCTATTGAACCTTCAATCGGATTCATCACCAAATTAGCAACGCGAAAACAGAAAATGACAAAACGAACCCAATTCGCTGTAACTAACAGAATGAGACTGGATTACGAGAGAATGAACTTCTCTAAACAATCCACAAAAAAACCCCGCCGGGTAGCGGGGCTTTGTGAAGTTGCTATCTGCTTCGGTTCATGCGAAGCAAGACACCCACAACGTGGGTTATTTGAAGCGCTTTGGTGAGCGGGCTTCCCATTCGACTACGATTGGAGAGGCCACGAAAACCGAAGAATAGGTTCCAACCAGTACACCAAGAATTAGTGCCAGGGCAAATCCGCGAAGAACTTCTCCGCCGAAGAAAAACAGCGTGCCGACAACAAATAGTACGGTCAGCGAAGTGTTAATTGTACGAGAGAGAACTTCGTTAATGGAACTATTCACGGCCACCGTAAACTCGCCTTTGGTCCGGAACTTCTTAAGGTTCTCACGAATTCGGTCGTACACCACCACCGTGTCCGTGAGCGAGTAACCGGCCAGAGTCAACAAGGCGGTGACGATCAGAAGATCAAACTCCAATCCGAGGATGTACATGATACCCATAACGGCCAGTACATCATGGAAAGTTGCAATTGTTGCTGCAATACCGGAGCGGAAATCGAATCGAATCCAGATGTAGACAACAATGCCGAACAATGAAAGCAAGATAGCTTTCTGGGCATCATTGCGAAGAGTCTCACCGACAGCCGGTCCAATAATATGGTTGGAAGCAATCGTGAAATTATTGCCGGCAAAGGTGCTGGCAATTATCGCCTTAAGGGCTGATTCAGTTTCACGGCCTTCGGCTTCGGTCTCCGGCTGTTTCACCTTAATGATAAAGGCGTAGGGGGAAGCTTCAAAGTCCGTAACTTTCGTTATCTGAGCTTCGGGGAACTCAGCCGTGACAGCCGCTCTCATTTCATCAATGGTAACTTCGTTGTCAAAGTAGCCATTGAGCATGACGCCGCCAGCAAAATCAATCCCGAGATTGGCCTTTCCGGTAGCAATCATGATAAACGAGAAGATGCCGAGAGCCACAAGGGCGATGGAGAAAAAGAAGGCAATCTTACGTACTCCGATAAAGTCTATGTTGGTTTCACCAATTATTCTAAACATTCTATTATTCCTTCTCGATTATATGCTTAGTTTCTGATAACCCTTACGGAAATCAAAAACCTGCTTAGTGATTATGTAGGCCGTGTACAGGGAGATCGAAACACCCCAGAACAGGGTGACTGCGAAACCTTTAATCGGGCCGCTTCCGAGAAGGAACAGAGCGCCAGCTGTAATCAGCGTGGTTACATGAGAGTCAAAGATAGCTACGAACGCACGATTATACCCGGCATCTATAGATGCTCGAACGGTCTTACCGGTGCGAAGCTCTTCACGAATTCGCTCAAAGATCAGAATGTTGGCATCTACCGAAATACCAATCGTGAGGATGATACCTGCAATTCCCGGCATGGTCAGCGTGGCTCCCAATCCAGCCATCACAGCCAGGAGGAAGAAGATGTTGAACACCAAACCGATATCGGCAATGAAGCCAGACAGGCGATAGTATATGCCAATGTACACCATAACGAGCAGTAATCCGACCAGCGAAGAATAGAAGCCTTTGCTGATTGAGTCAGCCCCTAGAGTCGCACCAACGACATTCTTCTCAATAATCTCTACCGGAGCGGGGAGGGCACCAGCCTTAAGAACAATCTCAAGGTTGCGAGCGTCTTTGATTCCTGCGGAGCCTCCCATAGTAATCTGACCGCGCTTGCGAATCTTGGAATTGATAAACGGGGAAGATTCCACTTTATCGTCCAGGACGATAGCCAGCGGCTTGTCAATATTTGCGCCAGTGAGCTGTGCAAATCTGGCCGCACCATCACCGGAGAGTTGGAAATTAACCACATACGCGCCATAAGAGTCCTGACCAAGGGCAATGTTCTCAAGGA
Source organism: bacterium (assembly GCA_029211095.1). Lineage (GTDB taxonomy): Bacteria > Zixibacteria > MSB-5A5 > GN15 > FEB-12 > JARGFS01. The sequence continues at coordinate 5,955 of JARGFS010000104.1, forward strand.
ACTTGCCGAGGAATTCAACTTTGCGCTTGAGCACATGAAGCTGGTACACTTCGCGGTTGTTCCGAATCTCCATACGGGTGGACCAACTCAGCTGGACATCGCGGGGAATGACAGCCTCGACTTCTGGCAGCTGCAGCCAACGGTCAATCAGTTCCCGATCCTGCTTGGAGACGGTATAGCCGGGCCAGCTTACGCCGGTACGGCTGCTGAACTGGGTTAGTTCAAGTCGGGATGACAGTGGGTTCTTTTGTTCGGTCAGAGAGAATTCTTCATCAAAACCAAAGTCATCTTCGGCTGTTACAGAATCACCCGTGAGTTCAGCAAGAATGTCTCGTTTGGAGCCTGCTTCAACGGCAGTAGTGTCCTCGGCCGTTTCTTCGGCTGCGTCAACAACCGAAGTCGGTTCCGCAGTTTCTGATTTGGCTTTTTCATGCTCACTGATGACCGAGTCCATCCTGTTGAGAATCAGATTGGCGTTGTCAATTGTTTCCATGAGTTTAAACTGAAGCAACGCGGTCTGACCTATCAATTCTTCGGCCCGCTCGGCATCGGTATAGCCAGGCAGATCGACAATTATGCGGTCATTCCCCTGTTTCTGGATAACCGGTTCAGCCACCCCGAGTCCATCGACACGGTTACGGATGACCTGAATGGCTCGGTCGACAGCCCCTTCTCTGGCACCCGCATCCAATTCCTCCATCTTAACTTTCAGGACGACATGAATTCCGCCCTGTAGATCGAGTCCCAAGCGGATTGCTCGCTGCTGTAAATGCAGCAGATCCCCGGGAGCGCTTTCTTGCATAGCAATCCGGTCATCTTCGCTCATGGTCCAGAGCTTGAAGGTGTTCCAGAACGCAACTACCGCCACCACTACCAGAATGAGGGTCAGTATTATTCGCCAGTTGTTCTTGGACATGCAAAACCTTTCTACATGATTCTACTTCAAATGTATTTTGATTTTCAATATCAGCTGTTTCAGCTGTTTCAGCTGTTCTCAATTAATCGATACCTGGGTTCACCCAAATCTCGAGAATAGAAAAAATGCAGCCTCGCTGCTTATGGCAATGCCACTTAGCTGGTGCCGGAAGGTTTGGCTCCAACCAGTCTGAACTGGCGGCCCAAATCTGAGGAAACTTGCGAAGAAGATATAATTAGCGAAGATTTGAAATCTCCGCCTTTTCGACTAAAATCAAACTGGTGAAAAGCGGTTGATGAATGGATTACCTGATGCGAGCCGTTTGAGTCATGAGAAGTTACGTTGCAGGCAATAAAGGCCTGTTCGTTCTCGCGCGGATAGCCGTTGGGCGTCATTGATTCCGGGGCGCCATCGACCCACTCCGAGGACTCCAGCAGGGGGATTACGGCGGCCTCTTCAAGACAGTTTTCAATACCGACATTCTTCAAAAGTGAAGGCAAGCCACTGGCGTGCGAAATGAACCCGACAAAAAGAATAAGGACCAAAAGAGAACGGGAAATCTCTGCCGAAAATCGGGCTGTCTTGTAAATTATTGTAGTCATAAGATTAGGGCGAATATAGTCCAAAACCTGTTTTAGTCAATCAAATTCTGTGTCCGGCACAAGTTGACATTTGGCCTTTGGTGACATAATATAACCTGTTGCCCCGAATAAGGATAAACAAGGCTCGGGGAACCAAAAACTGCGTCAAAAAAGGATACTAACATGCCCGCCAAATTGTCTTTCAGGTACTTGATCTCCGTTTCAGTTTTACTCCTATTCATTATTGTCGGCAGATCAACTGCAATTGCCCAATCGGAAACATTCCAGCTGGACAATGGACTGGAAGTAATCCTGCAGGAGCAGCATGGATCACCCATGGTGGCCTCCATGCTCTTTGTCAAATCAGGGGCCAAATACGAGTCAAAGTATGAAAACGGGATTACCCACTTTTTGGAGCATCTCCTTTTTGACGGGACAACGTCTCTGACACGCCTGGAGCTGGACAATTCCATAAGTGACCTTGGCGGCTATATCAACGCCTTCACCAGAAAAGAGATGACCGCCTACCTGGTTCTTTTGCCCAGCCAGTACATTGACTATGGAATGACTGTGCAGGCCGATATGCTTTTCAACTCCATTATCCCCGCCGATGAACTGGAAAAAGAGCGCAAAGTGGTTATCGAAGAGATCAACCGGGATGCCGACTCACCTGGTTCTGCGGCCGATGCGTTTTTTGTAGAAAAGGCCTATGCCGGAACGGACTATGCTCGTCCGGTTCTGGGCTTTAAGGCCTTTATAGAGAATATCCCGCGAGAGTCAATCATTGACTATTGGAAGAAATCATACGTTCCGTCAAAAATGACGCTTCTGGTGATAGGTGATTTCCAGAGCGACAGTATGAAGACTATGGTCAAGTCAGTCTTTGGCCAATTTTCCGATTCGAGTGTCGGATTGCCCGCCGGATCCGCCGCACCAGCTGAGCACAACGCTCTGGGCAACTCGACCACAGCGCTAACCGGGCAGACAATTTATGATACGGTCGCCAATGTCCCTTCAACATATATCAATTTCTCCTATGCTGCGCCGAAAGTATCCGACACAGACTACCTGGCTATCGATCTCTTGAGCATGTATCTCGGGATGGACGACATCTCACCCCTTATGAAAGACCTAAAAGGGGGAGCGGAGCCGCTGGCCACCGAAGCTTCGGTCTCATTGGCGACGTACGAGGAATTTTCACGGTTGGAAATCTCTGTTATCACGCCCGATGCCGGTAACAAGGATGAAATTATTAGCCTGATTCAAAGCCATATAAGCGGTATCAAGAACCATACGGCTGACCCGGATGCTATCGCCGGAATCATAACTTCCACCCGCTGTCAGGATATCTACATGTCGGAAAAGCTGCACTATCTCGGCTTTATGATTGCACCCATGATGATGACAGCCGGTTGGGATTATATTCAGGCATATCCGGACGAGATCGCCAAGGTCGATTGGGATCAATGTCGCCAGGCTGCCAGCAACTGGTTTACGGAACCAGTTTTCGTAGCGACCGTTGTCAGTCCGGTTGACTCCGGCCAGACCGGATTCATTCCGCAGACCATGACGGCTGAGGAGGTGACCGGCCATTTTGATTCGGTTACATTCTCCGGTTATGATCCGGCCACGCGCGCCCAGATAGTTTATCCTTCGACCGAACAGGTCAGTTTTGATCTCAGGGATGAGGCTCAGTATCATCGGGAAGAACTGGCCAATGGTCTGACGGTATTTGTAAAATCAAGGCCGGGAAATAAGATATTTGCCATGAATGTCCTGGGGAAGAACAGGACAGTCAATGAGCCGCCGGGGAAAGAAGGAATAACCGATTTTGTCAACCGCATGGTCGAGCGCGGTACTGTCACGCGGAGCGGTCGGGAACTTACCCGTGACCTGGCCGCGATCGGAGCCAATACGACCCTCTACGATAATCCCTGGATACCGTATGATGACCGCTATACCAGTCGTCGTTTCTCCTTTTTGAAGTTCGAAACGATTGATGATTATGCCGAGAAGGGCTTCTATCTTTTTTCGGAAATGCTTTTGAATCCATCATTTGATTCCATTGAGATTGAAAACGTGCGCCAGTCAATGATTGGTGTGGCCATGCGCAACAGTGGGAAGGCGTCGGATGTGGCCAAGGCCCTCTTTTACAAGACGATGCTGGGAGATTCCGCATACGGCCGGACGGTTATGGGGAATGCCCGGTCCATTGGTATGATTTCAAAGGCAGACCTGGTGGAGCACCACTCCAAGTTCTATTCTTCAGAGAACATGATTCTGACTATAGTAACCGCGCGTCCCGTTGCCGAGATAATGAACTGGATTGATCGGAGCTATGGCAGGCTGACCTCAACCGGGTTTCAGTCGGCCGTTGCTTCCGCCCCCGTCCTGCCGATCACAACAATCAACGTCCATGAAGAGATGGACAAGGAACAGATCAGCATTTATGTGGGCGGTCCTTTGGTTGGAGTGGAAGAGACAGAAAAGTCTTCGCTGTCGGTGGCCATGAGTATTCTCTCAACCCGCTTATACCAGACACTGCGTGAAAAACAGGGATTGGCATATTCGGTCGGGGCCGGTCACCAATTCGACCGCCACTTTGGCTGGTACTACTGCCGGATTGGGACTTCATTTGAGAACTATCAGCAGGCTATCGACGGTATTAATCTTCAGATAGAGAAGCTCACTTTTGACGGACCGACTGAGGCCGAGATATCCAAGGCGAGAAACAAAATCTGGGGCAGACTGATGAGTGCCAAGCTCTCTAGTATAAACCAGGCTTACTACCTGGGTCTGGACGAGTTCCTGGGTTATTCCAAGGATCGGGATGATGAATTCCTGGCCGAATTAGCCTCGGTAGATATTAATAGTATACGGCGGGCCTGCTCAAAGTATGTTCGAACAGGCGGTCAAATTGTAGCCTCAGCGGGCAAGAAACAGTAGGTTGCGTAAACCGGACAATTTGGTCAGATTAATCTCAGAATCTATTCCGATTTGCTTGACGGTTTCGGATCGGGCCGATATATTCGGCTGCGATTGTCAGTGTTGTATTAGTGAATGATTAGCAAGAACAGGCGAATTGTTTCGTGACCGAAGAGAACCGGCGGTTTACCTCAGATTTTTCTACAGCAACGCGGCAGCCTGTTCTGCTGGTGCTCAAAATTCTGGCCCTGTTTGCCATCCTGTATGTTTTTATCGTCTCCATCAATATGATGGGGGGAGCGTTTAAGCTCTTTGGCAAAGAATTTGCCAAGACCGTCTTCCAGACAACTTCTAATCCCTTGGTCGGCCTGATGATTGGTGTCCTGGCCACGGCCGTAATCCAGTCTTCTTCAACATCGACATCGATTATCGTTGGTCTGGTTGCCGCAGGAGTGACAGCCGAGGGTGGGTTATCGTTTGAGGCGGCCATCCCGATGGTCATGGGAGCGAATATAGGGACTTCGGTGACCAACACCATTGTTTCGCTGGGGCATATCACACAAGGGGATGAATTCAAGCGTGCCTATGGGGGCTCCATGCTGCATGACTTTTTTAATATCTGTGCCGTGGCTGTCTTGCTGCCAATTGAAACGATGTTCCATCCGATACAGATTTGTGCCCGTTACGCCCAGGAGCTGTTTTCCGGTTTTGGTGGGGTCAAGTTCGCTTCGCCGCTGGCTTTGAT
>JARGFS010000105.1 GCA_029211095.1 bacterium
GGTATCGAAACAAGATGGAATTCTCGTTTAACGTTGATACCAGCGAAGAACGGGGCTTTACGCTCGGTCTCCATGAACGGGGTCGCTTCGACAAGATTTTTGATCTTGACCATTGCCACCTGCAGTCAAAAGCGGCCAGTACCGTTGTGGGTTGGACCAGAGAGTTTATCCGCGAAAAACGAATACCGGTCTACGATGTCTTTGAACATACCGGATTTATGCGCTTTCTTATGATCCGCCAATCCAAGAGGACTTCGGACCTGATGGTAAACCTGGTCACAAATTACGGAGATTTCCCGCATCGTGAACGGTATGTCGCCGGATTGCGGGAAGCTGTTCCTCAAGTGTCGACAATCGTTCACAATCAAAACGGTCAAAAATCGAATATTGCGACCGGTGAAATTGAGAAAATCCTGTATGGCCGGGGGTTTATTGAGGAGTGCCTGTTTGAAAGCAGATTCAGAATCAACTCCAACGCCTTTTTCCAGACCAACACAATTCAGACCGAGACCCTCTACCGGACCGGCTTTGACCTGCTGGAACCGCAAAAGAACGAACGGGTCCTGGACCTCTATTGCGGGACCGGATCAATCGGAATCCTGGTCGCCCCGTATGTTGAGGAAGTGGTAGGGGTGGAACTGGTGGCCGATGCTATCGCCGTAGCCAAAGAAAACGCCGCATTGAATGAAATAAAGAATATCAACTTCTTTGAGGGGAACGTTAAGGACTATCTGAAAAGCATCGACCCAACTCAGCCGCCTTTTGATGTCGTCATTATTGATCCCCCCCGGGCGGGACTTCATCCCAAGGCACTCAAACGAATGCTGCAGTTGACCCCCAAACGGATTCTGTATATATCATGTAATCCCTCTACTTTTGCCCGTGATGCACGATCAATTGTAGATGCCGGTTATGAACGGAGTGTGGTAAAGCCGATTGATATGTTCCCCCATACCCGTCACATTGAACTGGTGACGGTATTCAAAAGGAATTAAGAAGACTTGCCAATGAGTACCATATCCCATAAATTCTCCCACAAAATGGATTAGGAGGAGAGACATTTGCGACGGACATTTTCAACAATAGCGATACTTCTGGCCTGCCTGGCTATCCTGGCCGGTTCTGATACTGAAGCCGCAAAAAGCAAGCAGGGCTTTGAACAGCTGGCAGCCGAGATTCTCGAATCACTCCAATCGTTCTACTCGGTTCACTCAACCGAGATGGGGATTCACCACTACGATCACCGCTTCACCGACTATTCCTCAAAATCAGTCAAAGCATTCCTGAAAAAACTTACCAGTTTTGAACAGAAACTGTACAAGTACAAAGGAGCTTCGCTCGGTCTCGATCAGAAAATTGACTACCAACTCTTGAAATCCAACGTTGATATTGCCATACTTGACCTGAAACGAATTCAGTGGCACAAGAAATCTCCGCAGTTGTACGTTGACGAGGTCGTAAATGGGCTTTACTTCCTGATGCTTTCCCAGCATGCGCCGTTGAATGAAAAAGTTGTCACCGTCATCGACCGGATGAAAGCCGTCCCCCCCTTCCTCAGTACGGCCCAGGAGAATTTGAAATCCCCTCCATCGATTTACGTTGAGGCAGCCATTGAAAGCCTGGAGTCCGGAATGAAGTTTTACCAGGAGGTCGCCGGGGAGTTGATGCAGAAATTCCCAGAGAGAGCTGACAATATTCTCAAGTACTCCACGGCCGCACGCGAAGCTATGAACGACTTTGTTCTGTTTCTTTCAGAGTTGCCCAAGGACTCGGATTCTCCGTTTGCAATCGGGAAAGATAATTTTGACTACAAATTGCTTCATGAATACGCGCTCGACTTTGACAGCGACTCGCTGCTTACTATCGGCACCAATCTCCTGGAAGAAGCGAGTCAGGCTTATTCGGAGTACGAAGCGTATGTTGAGTCCCAGCATCAGAACGGAAGTGATTCCGTCTACATACCCAATGTTTTCACCAAGGATGACATCCTCAATTACTACAACTGGGAAGTCAACCAGATCCAGGTCTTCATAGAACAGAACAACATAGTGACTATTCCCGACGATATCGCGCCCGTAAAAGTGATTGAGACGCCGCCATTTCTCCTCAGCATGGTTGCCGGAATTGCTTATCAGCCGGCCGGCCCTTTTGATTCCGGTCAGACCGGCTACTTTTACGTACGTCCAATTCCGGATGATCTGGATCGCCGCCAGCTTGAGGGACGCTATCGTTATGTGCACCGTCGTGGGTTCAAAGGATCAGCTGTGCATGAGTCTTATCCGGGGCACCACCTGCAGATGCAGTTGGCCGGACAGAATGCCGATCCGGTGCGCAAATGGCAAACCAACTTACTTATGATTGAAGGCTGGGCTCTGTATTGCGAACAGATGATGTACGAAGCCGGTCTTTTTGGCGAGGAAGACCCGGCTCAGTGGCTCGGTATTCTCGGAGGAATCAGATTCAGAGCGGCCCGGATAGTGGCCGATGTAAAGCTGCACACCGGCCAGTTCTCTTACCAGGAGTGTGTTGACTGGATGATCGACGTGCTCGAAATTGACAGCGAATCAGGGAAGAGTTATATTCGCAAACAAGTACGCAAGTATACCCTCATGCCCACCATGCCGATGACCTACCTGACCGGGAAGCGCGAGATAATGCGGCTCCGCGAGGCTGCCGAACAAAAGCTGGGAGACAGTTTTGATCTGGGGGAATTCCACGATGAATTACTTTCGCACGGTTCAATTTCTCCCGCCCTATTATGGGAACCAATGGGGTTGTAGGTCGGAGTAGGAGACAAAAAACCATATTAATCTATTTGTCTGACCGGCTTGTCAAACTGGAAATAGGAACAATAAATCTGGAGTCGTTGATACGTATGGTTTCTTCAACAATTTATCGAACAGTTTTATTAGTATTGGCGATCTTGATTGTATGGGGTGGAAGTGATGTCAGGGCTGCGGATAAGATTCGATCTCTTTCGATAGACTCCAAGATAGTCATTGATGGCAAGATTGACGACTGGAGCAATCTTGATGTCCACTATCACAATGACGAAGGAACCGTGCTGGGTATTTGTCACGATCAATCAAACTTGTACCTGCAGCTGAGATTTCGCGAACCACTTCAGGCGGCCATGATCAGGCGCCACAACCTGACTATCTGGCTGGACAATCAGGGCAAGAAAGAAAAATACTATCGGCTTCGCTACAACAACGGCCTCTCCCCTGACCAGATGAACTCCGGGATGAAACAGCCGGGCAGACCGGGTCGACAGGATCAAAAGACGGCAGAGATGCCCGGAGCCGAAAAGCCCGATGCAATCGAACTACAAGCTTATCGCGAAGGGTGGCGTTCCCCCCGGTCGTATGCTCTTGATGGGGCTGACCCGGTGGCGGCCGCATTTGATACTTCGTTTTCCTTTTTTGTCTACGAGTTCCGAATTCCGCTGGGCGACTCGCTTTCTGCCCCGGATGGAATTGAATTGGGTAAGAAAGGAAAAGTGGGAATAGGTTTGGAATACTCCCAGCTCAAGAATCAGCCACGCCTGGGGCACAGGGACCCGAGTTTTGTTGATCCCCAGGGGATCGGTGGAGGCCGCGGCGGCGGACGGGGCGGGATGGGCGGAAAATCAGGTGGCGGGATGCCGCAAGGCATGCGAGGCAAGGGAGATATGGAGCCGGAACGAATTGAGGAGTGGTTCAAGACCGAAATTGTCCTCTCCAAAGCTGAATAAACCCATCATCAGTACCTGATTGTGAAGCGCCCGAATTCGCGGGCGTTTTGCATATTAATTGTAACTTCGCTTAATGCCGACAGTATATATTGTAAGTATGTACTACTTCTTGCTAACAGTATTTGTCATTGGTCTGGCTATACTCAGCTTGAGGCTCCGGGTCAGGTTCGTTATTGGCCCCGGCAAGAAATCACTTTTTGCAGGACTGGGCCGAACCGGAGTGGAGCTTGATTTTGCCACCGGCTCCGGTCGAATCAAATTTGCCGGCATCGGTATAAAGCAGCTTTCCCTGACACAAGATGACTCTGAGCCTGAGAAAGAGACCAAAGACAAAGAGCGGACAAAAACTAGACCACCCAAGGAAAAGAAACAACGCCAGCGGGACTGGAAACAGGGATTGCGGTTACTGCCAAAACTTTCTTCGGCAATCTTTGGCTACCTGGTATCCATTCTGAAGTCGTTGATTGTTGAAGAGCTCAGAGCCGATATACGCGGCGGCTTTGATTCGCCCGATATGACTGGCAAGGCATTTGGCTATTATCAGGCGGCATTGGCCGCAGCCCCCCATACGGTGGGGAGAGTTCATTACACTCCGGACTGGACCGGTGCCTCATTTGACGGCACTGCCAGAGGATCAATTGCTCTTCCCATTTACAAGCTCTTGTATCATACAATTAGCACGCTTCGCGTGCTTCCGTTAAGAGAATTAATGAAATTGGCGATAGGAAAAAAGAGAGGAGGCCAGGATGGCTGACAATAACGTAGTAGAAATTCTCAAAGGTGTGGTTGGCGAACTACGCCAGATTGCCACTTCCGAGACAGTGGTTGGTGATCCCGTTCAGGCAGGCGATACTACAATCCTGCCGGTGGTGAAAGTTTCAGTCGGTTTTGGAGCGGGTGGCGGCCAGGGCGAAGATCAGAAGCATGGCTCCGGATTTGGCGGCGGTGGTGGCGGTGGCGCCAAAATTGAACCGGCCGGTTTTATCATCGTTTCCAAAGATGACGTTAAGTTCCTTCCGGCGGGCAAAGGTAAGTGGGAAGGTCTTATTGACGCTATTCCCGGCTTGGCCAAGAAGATATCGAAGTGGACCTCAAAAGTGAAGTCCGATGCGGACACTGATCCAGCCGAAGATGACAACGACACCAACTCCGAAGAGCCCACCGATTAAGAGATTCAACTAAATAAGGCAGAACTCTTTAACGGTTCTGCCAGTGAGCTTGGCGGAACTGCTAAAGAGTTCCGCCTACTCTCTCTTGTCTCTATGCCCTTGTATACCGGGGCATGTCGAGAGGGCAAACCTCCCGACCTATAAGTCTATTCGAGATGATTCTATGGTCCAACTTCAATCATAACCGACTGTTCGTTCACCACGACCGATCTTGATGCTTCCTCAGGGACACCCAGGAAGTCTGCAACCGGTTTGACCAGTTTCTGGTAATAGAGAACAGCCTTGAGTGTCACCGGTCCGGCGGCGATATCGGCTGGAGCCGTAAAAGAATACTCCTCCAGCTTTGTCTCACGCGGTCCAAATCGGTAATCAACGCCAAGCGAAGCTGTATTCCACTGCTGGATAGTCATTCTTCCTTGGGGATCAAAATAGGCCATCCGGAAGATGCGGTCTCCAATCGGAATACCATCCCGCTGCACACCGGCAAAGTCAGGGTCGTCCAGAGCGATACCCATATCCTGATAAGCAAACTCGTCGGCACCAATCGTATACTCTTCGCCTTCAAAACCTTTCGGGGTGACCGGCAGGTGGAAACTCCGACCGGAAGCATCGACTGCCTCAACATGGAGCCAGACAATCCTGTCTTCGACCGAACCGGTTGGGAATTTGTGTCCCGCTTTCTGATTAAACAGCGCAATTGAAATATTCACCTTTTCCCCCGCCTTGACCGCAGGAGCTTCCGGATATATTCGTATTTCAACGGTACCGCGAACCTTGGCGTCATCGTGTGCACCATGAAAGAGATGCAGCCTGGCGTCGTCGTAGACATTGCCGTCTTCGGCAGTTTGCATCCGGCCGGTCGTCATGTGGCAATCATGACACCGGATGCCTTCGGCTGCGTAGGGCCCTTCTTTCCATTCGAGATGAGTTGATTTCACCCAGATTCCGTACGGATCTTTTTCGTTATGACAGGTCCCGCAGAATTCAGGCGTTGAGAGGAAGTCCGAATAGGCAACTTCGTGCCCGCCTGACTCGACATCTTTGCGCGGACCATACTTGGTTTCACCCGGTGAAGAGATAAAATTGAAATTGAAGGGGGTATCCCCGGTGAAGCCGGTTACCGTATGGCAAACATCGCAGGAAACGCCTTCATTGGCTCGGCTCCCTTCCGATGGCCGCGGTGGTGGGATATCTCCGGCATGAAAAGCGAGCGGCGCGTGACAGCCATTGCAGCCAGCCTTGACTTCGGCCACCTTTTCATCTTTCTCGGCATGGGGTACGGCCAGTTTGAAGTATTCAATCTCATCCCACTCATGGGTGTACGATTGAGACATCATGGCATGCTGCCACTGAGTATGGATGGCCATATGACATTCTGAGCAGGTTTCCGGTGTCTCGAAGTCATCATACGAACCGGCCGGTTCCGAGCTCACCGGTGTCACTATCAGACTCATAACTAACACAATTGCTCCTGCCACCAGACAGAACCTCGGTTTTTTTCCCGCCCCCGAAATACTTGCTTTGTGGATCATCTGCATGCCGACCTCACTTATTCAGTTGTTTTGACCAAAATAGACTAATCAGTCTAAAATTTAGCCTGATCGGCCCCCCAATGCAACTGAATTTGTCATCGGCCCGGCCAGAAAGAGCCTGCCTTAGGTGAAACCGGAGCTATTAACTCTCTGGTCCCCATTGAGTTGAGGCCTGGGAACTATCTATTCGGCAGGTCGTTATACGCTGTGAGAGAACATTTGGCTTGGCATTAATGGTCGCCTGATATATATTTTAAAACTGTGGCACAGCGATCTGGCGAGTTAATCGAGCTTTGAGATACTGCGCCAGGGAAAAACGGGCCTTGCCCGTGTGCAGAAATTGAACAGGATGTCGATAACTAAAAGGAGTTCAGGCAATTGAATTGGCCTATTTTGATGGGCGCACAGCCCGATGGTGGTGGCGGCGGAATGGTCATGCTGATCTGGTTCGGCTTGATTTTTGTGGTCATGTATATGTTGATGATCCGCCCCCAGCGCAAAAAACAGAAAGAACATGAATCTCTTTTGGCAGAATTGTCCAAAGGGGATAAAGTTGTAACAAGCAGCGGTTTGATTGGCGTAATATTCGCCATTGATGAAGAGAGAAATCGGGTGGTCCTCAAAACCGGAGGAGAGAATAAACTCGAGTTTTTGAAGTCATCTATTGCTGCGAAATTAGACAAGTAGAGTTTACGGGAGAAAAACCGTGGCAGAGAGACAGATCGTCAATTATGGTGACCCTGTTTTGCGGGAAGTAGCAAAGCCGGTCGAAGAGATCGACCAGGAGATCAAAGATTTAGTGTCCGATATGGTGGACACGGTGAAAGAGGCCAATGGCCTTGGTCTGGCCGCACCCCAGGTGGGCCAATCCAAACGAATATTTCTTGTCGACCTCTCTGCGGTCGACATGACAGCTACCCTCAAAGTATTTATTAATCCGGAAATCGTTGAGACTGAAGATGAAATTGAAATGGAAGAAGGTTGCCTCTCATTTCCGGGAATTTTCCAGAAGATAATTCGTCCGGCCCGCGTAAAAGTGCGGGCGACAGGATTGGACGGCAACCAGTTTGAGATGGTCGCCGATGGGATTCTGGCCCGAGCTATTTTGCATGAATACGATCATCTTGAGGGAAAACTTTTCATCGATAAAATATCGTCAATGGCGCGCACGATGCTTCGTGGCCGCCTGAGAAAGCTGTCTCAAGCCTCCTGATTTGCCGAATGGTTTCGGAATAGCAATCGAGACTGTTCGCGTTCCTTCCCGCTCCTGTTGTAGAATCGTCCTGATGACGAATCTCCTCCCACGGTGGTGTGTAACATGAGAATTGTTTTCATGGGTACGCCGGAATTTGCCTGTCGACCAATGCAGTACCTCTGCCAGAGTGACCATGAGTTGCTGGCGGTAGTAACCGGAGTCGACAAGAAATCCGGCCGCGGCAAAAAAGTTCAGGCTACACCGGTCTGTGATACGGCCTGTCAGGTCGATATACCGGTGATCAAAGCTGCCAGCCTGAAAAGCGATGAGCTGTATGCACAGCTTGAGGCGCTCAAGGCGGACTTGTTCGTGGTTATTGCCTTCAGGATTCTCCCCCAGAGACTGATCAACCTCCCAAAACTGGGAGCAATTAATATTCATGCCTCGCTTCTGCCAAAATACCGAGGCGCTGCGCCCATTAATTGGGCGTTGATCAATGGCGAGAGAGAAACCGGATTGACCAGTTTCTATCTAAAAAAATCTGTAGATACCGGTGATATTATTCACCAGCAAAAAATAACCATCCATGATGGAGAAAATTTCGACTCTCTCTATGATCGCCTGTCTGAAATATCCGGCCCGTTCCTTTTGGAGACGCTGGAGAAAATAGAACAGGCTGTTCCCCCTACCCACCAGGATGAGTCCGAGGCCAGCCCGGCCCCCAAACTCAGTCCCTTTGACGGGATGATAGACTTTGGCATGCCGGCCGCCCAGGTGGTTAACTTCGTGCGCGGCCTTTCAACCCGTCCCGCAGCCTATACCTTTTTCCGGGGTCATAAGCTGAAAGTCTACCGGGCCAGTCTGGTTCATGATATTGAACCGGACCGCTATGGCGATGTGACAAGGCCCGGAACGCTTGTTCCGGACAAGAAGCGACTGCTCGTGACCACAGCCGACCGACCGGTGGAGCTTGCGGAAGTAGTGCCCGAAGGGAAGAAGCCGATGGACGGCCGTTCGTTTATCAACGGACAGCAACCAAAGGCAGGGGAAGTATTTGGAGAGATAGAATCAGGGGCTAAGGAGAAAACATGAAAAAAGAGATTTTGATAAACTCGACTGACTTCGAGAAGCGCGTCGCTATTCTGGAAGACGGCAAACTGGTTGAGTTTAGCGTTGAACGACCAGACACGGAGAGAATGGTCGGAGACATTTACAAAGGGATCGTCAGCACCGTCCTGCCGGGCATGCAGGCCGCCTTTGTGGATATAGGCCTGGAGCGAGCAGCCTACCTGCACGCCAGCGATGTTGGCAAGGATACCGGTCGTGACTATGATGCTGACGATGAAGAAGAAGCCCCGGCGGATATTGTCCGCAAAGGAAAGCGGGTTGCTATTGAAAAGGTCCTGAAACGGAATCAGGAAGTCCTGGTACAGGTCATCAAAGAGCCAATCTCCACCAAGGGACCCCGGATTGCCACCGAGATTTCAATCCCGGGACGATACCTGGTGCTGGTGCCCGATGATGACCACATCCGCGTTTCCAAACGAATCAGCAACTGGCCGGAACGCAAACGCCTTCGCAAGATAGCTGAGCCACTCCGACCGGAAGGGTTCGGGCTAATTATCAGGACCGAAGCGGAAAGCAAGACCGAAAGTGACCTGAGAGCTGATATCAAACGTCTGCTCAAACTCTGGGCTAAACTGAAGAAGAAGACGGACAATTCCCCCGCCCCGTCGATGATTCATAAAGAGGCGGAGATGGTGGTCAGTATGATTCGAGACGTTTTCACCGACGATGTCGCAAAAATACTGGTGGACAACCGGGAGGACTATAAAAAAGTAGCCAGTTTTGCACGCCAGGTAGCCCCCGAACTCAAGAACAGGGTTGAATTATACAAAGGGGATCAACCCCTGTTTGACATGTACGATCTGGAACCGGAAGTTGACCGCATGATGGAGCCAAAAGTCTGGATAAAGAAGGGCGCTTACCTGATTATCGAGCAGACCGAAGCTATGGTTACAATCGATGTCAACAGTGGGCGGTATGTCGGCAGCAAAAACCAGGAAGCAACCATTCTCAGGGTGAATCTGGAATCAGCCAAAGAGATCGCCCGACAGATTAGGCTTCGCGATATCGGCGGGCTGATTGTCTGTGACTTTATCGATATGTACAGCCGGGACAACCGAAGAAAACTGTACGAAGAATTCCAGCGCTGTTTTCGGCATGATCGCGCCAAGCGGGCTATCAATCCGGTGACAGACTTTGGACTGGTGGAACTAACGCGCGAACGAGTTCGCCCCTCGCACATGCATCAACTGTCCGATCCCTGTCCTCACTGCGAAGGAAAAGGGCGCGTCCTCTCCAAAGATACGATGGCGACCAAGATTGAGCGCTGGTTTATGCGCGCCAGAGCGGCGAAAAAATACAAAAACTATCACCTGGTCGTGAACCCTGAGTTGGCCCAGGCCATGGCCGACAATGGGAACAACCGGGTGGGCCGATTGATGAAAATCCACCGGTTTGAAATAAATGTCATCCGCGATACCACCATTCCGCTTCAGGAATACAAAGTTTATGATGCGGATACCCATGATGAAATCACGACCACTTACCAGAAGTAGGTAAATAGAATAAGATTGGGTGCGAACAAGGAAAAAGCTTGCATCGCACCCATAGAATTCTGATATATTGCACAATATGAGTGATAACCCCCAAATCAGCCGCGAAATAGAGATCAAAATTGATCTCGCTTCGTTCACCAATTACCTCAAGTTGATCGGCTTTCTTGGTCACATTGAGGACGAAGTTCATCATGTAAATTGCTTCTTTGATACCGAAGACCGCAAGCTGGCCGAAGCTGGCTGGGCTATGCGGGTAAGAGCAGAGAGTAAGCGGGGGCTGGTCACTATCAAGAGTATTGGTACCGAGTCCGGGATTGCATCGGTCCGCCAGGAGATTGAAGCTCAGATTGACAAGCCGGTAGCGATGGCCATAATTGAGCTCCAATCTGATGTGATGAGCCTGGAAGTCATGCCTATCCAGTATATCAAAACCCTGGTGGGGAATGTTGATCTTGCCCGACTCGTCAAGTTTGACAATGTCCGGCAGCGTAAACTGTTCAAAATGGATGATCAGAATTACATGCTGGAGATCGACAAGACTGAATTCAGTGATGGCTCCGTTGATTATGAAATGGAACTGGAACTGTCAGATATTTCTCGGATAGAGCCGGTCGAAAGATCCCTTCGCAAAGTCTTTTCTTCATTGGACATTCCGTTTGAGCGGCAATCAGAGTCCAAATTCGCCCGTGCCCTCAAACGAGCCGGGATCATTAGAGAGTAGGAATCACGACTCCTCTGTGGCCCACCATTTAGGGCTTGTTGAAAAACCTCCAATTTGTTATGGCAGGTCTTGATTCTCGCGAGCGAGAATTGTGACCTGACATATAA
>JARGFS010000106.1 GCA_029211095.1 bacterium
ATTCTTTTTGATCCACCCAAAGGGAAAAAGAAGAAAGTCAGTATAACTCCGCAAATGGTGGAGAAGACACTGTCTGAGATTCTGGAAGATGAGGACTTGAGCCGCTATATCCTCTAAACAAGAACGATTCTGATATCGCCGATGAAGTTGTTGGCGGAAATGTAAAGCTTCTGCGAGGCCGTTTCGTATCCGGGAGAGTGGGTCTCGACATTGTTGCTGAAGCCGGAAGTGCTTTTGGCTCCCAGTTCAAGCTCCCCAATGAAGTTTGAGCATTGGGCAAAGTAAGCGAAATCTCGTGGGACCAGGACTCGGATATCTCCAATAAAGTGGGAGATAATCAGTCGGTTGAGGCCATCGCGCAATTTCCCCCGGCTCAGGTTTACTTCGATAGTCCCCAAAAATCCGGATATCTCCACGCTCTCAAGATTGCAATCACTGCAGTCAACGTACATGTCGCCCAGAAATTTACTGTATTTCTGACGGCCCCGGGCATCCTGGTCCGGCGCCTGCGATACTCTGGAACTTGAATACTCTGAATGGCCGGAAGAGGCTTTGTTGTCTCCATCAACAGAGACATTGACATGGACCGATTCCGCTCTGGCATGATAGTTTAATAAGTCTTCCTGCCGTTTCCTGCGCACTATGAACCAGATACCGGCCGCAATAAGTCCGAGGGGGAGCAGGAAACCGAACAGATCGTCGAAACCGTAATGGAATATGCCGGTGCTTCGCCCCAGCAAGAGGGCACCAATTAGAATCAGGGCCAGGCCAAATAGTGCTTTTCTTCCACTCATAGTAGTATCCTTCGGCAAACTTCCTTTCAGGAGTTGTTACGGAATATTGGCCGTACTGTTACCGTTTGCAAGAAGAATATCAGGCTGTTAAAGAAAGAGCCGCCTCGTTAAGAAGCGGCTCCTGTAAATCTAAACTTAACTGGCTTTAGTTGGAATATCTCTCTTTGAACTCCTGCTGCGCCTTCTTTCGGGCAGCTTTGACATCAGCCGGTTCATTCCCGGTGAACCAGCGATGCTCCGGAGCATCAAGAATCTCCGCAATCATCTCTTCAATCTCCTCAGCCTTAGCCAGCTTTTCGCCCCCTTCGGCTTTAGCGTGAGCGATTATCTCTTTGATTTCCGGCAGGAATTCCATGTAGAAGCGCTCAGCTACTTCAAAGAATCCGTGCCACTGGGTGTAGTCAGGGGCAAACATAGCAGCCCCCATCCGTGCGCGGCGACCTTCGTGGTGCCAGAGATAGAAGTAGATCCATTCCAGCTCATCATCAAAATTGATGTCACTGGAAATGAGACCGCTACCTCGTACTTTATTGTAGAGAGCGGTAGCCGGTTTGCCGAATTTGTCATTGTAGAGATTGACGGCCCCGTCGTACTGGGTGTAGAAATTCTCTACAAAGCTGGAAGTATGACAGGCACTGCAGACGTTTTGCATGTCGGCCCGGCGCGCTTGCCAGCTCTTAACTGTCTTCCCGGTTTTAATAGCCTTGGCATCTATTTTTTCGGAGATTGGCGGGCGAAGAGTCCAGCTGATTCTATTACCAATGTCATGGGTAATCGGAAGGTCTCTGGTCGCCGACATGTGACAGGTGGCACAGGTGGGTGCGGCAGAGTAGTCAACGCCGACCAGCCATGAGGAACTTTCCAGATTCATACGGTCAATATTGGCATAGTAGGCGATACCATGTTTGGATTCTTCGTATATCTCCTTCTGTGGATGATCCGGACCAAGGTGGCACTTGCCGCAGTTCTCCGGCTGACGGGCCAATGCCACGTCAAAAGAGTGACGGCTGTGACAGGCGGCGCAGGAGCCTTTGGAGCCATCCGGGTTGAGCCGACCCATACCGGTGTTTGGCCAGGTGGCGGCATCAAGCTGGCCGTCATCGAGCACCTTTACGATTGAGCCATGACACTGCTTGCAGCCGTTCACCGCCGCAAACGGGCCTTCGATAACTTCGCCGAGGACATTGTCCAGCGAACCCAGGATTTTTCCGGCATCGGCATGATGTGATGCTTGAAATTCTTCGTTTTCTCCCTTGTGACAGTTGGCACAGTCTTTGGGGGAGACAATGATGGCGATATTGTAACCATTGTGCTCAAAGGCGTCGGTATCGCCCGGTTCCGCCCCGTGACATTCGTAACAACCAACGTTGGCGCCGTAGTGTCTGCTGTACCGCCATTCCTTGACCAATCCCGGCATAGCGTCTTCGTGACACTCAATGCAGGTGGCGGACGCTTCGGTAAGACTTCCGGGAACTGACCGGTAGTCTGATGCCGTAGCGCTGCTTACGGCCAGCACCATAGCCGTGACAACCAGAATCCTGAAACTTCTCATTTGTAACTCCTCCTCCGAGTCCAATTGGGTAATGATTTTGACTTACATTGAATCTACATGATTGATCCAGTATCACCTTTTGACTTTAGTCAAGATGCTCAATAATTATGAGGGTACAACAAAAAAAGGCCGCTCCGTGTGGAGCGGCCCAAATATAGAAAATGTCCGGAGAGTTTAGAAATTAACGGTAGCCATTGTGTATGACCAGACGCCCGGATCGGAGTCGGTCATTCCGGCATAGTCATCCTTGGCGCTGAAGTAAGAGACACCCCCCTGAAGCAGTATGCCCTTGACTCTGGTAGTCTTGACCGTCAGGTCAATCTCCATACCGATATCCTTGGAAGTCTCAATTGCTGCTGTTGCCGGATCATCGGCCACGTAGTCCTGTGCCGAAGAGAACAGATGCAAATCAGCCAGGAACGTCCATCCATTGGTGATGTCGGTTTTGCCACGCAACAGGAAATCCATCAGGCCATTTGGTCCGCCGTTTACGAAATAATCCATATAGCCATTGAACTTGTGACCGGTCCAGAATAGATTCCGGTATACCTTGTCCTTGGTGTCGTTTGTCTTGTCACCCGAAGTGTAGTCAACTCCGGCCGCTACGCGTGTATTGCGAGAATCCATGAACGAGTAGCCAGCCTCGGCTGCAAACATCATACCGCCATAGTCGATTTCAAAACCGTGGAGGTAGTTGCTTGATGAATTGTCCTGGTTCCAGGCTATATACTTTCCGCCTTGTAAGGCAAAGTTCATTTCATAATCGAACTTGTTGTGGGTCCGGTGGTAGTAGAGGCCAAGGGTCAATCGCTCCATCGCCTTTTCAACCGTTGTGTCGGTCATTGTAGCCACCGGCGCTACTTTCAGGACTTTTCGAGCATCCTCTTCAAACAGCACAAACAGATCGAGGTTTAGTTTATTCAGCTCGCCATACAGTCCATAGACGGTATAGTCCTGGTTACTCAGGTAGGTTGTGCCACCAATGGGATCGCGTTCGGCAATTTTCAGGCCAAAGCCGGTGATCGTGAATTTCTCCTGAGTGTACCACATGGTACCGCCGTCCCAGGAACGACCGACATTGCTCCAGCCGACATTTCCAAAGACACGATGATTCCCTTTGGTAAACTCAAACCGGCCAGCCATCACACCCCAGCCTTCGCCAAAGATATTGTCGATAGCAAAGTAACCCTGATGGAGATCGACATTGCTTCCGGCCTTGGTTGTTCCGGAATAGCCGCCGAGTCCGTAAGTCCGGCTGTCCTGTGCCTGAATAAAGACCGTCACATTGTCATCGACCCTCGCTTTAATATTGAATCTGGTGCGGAGAAGATCGTACGACTGGTATTCGGCCGCGGTGTCAAACGAGGTCTTGGCTGCAAATGACTGGTTTCGGATCTGACCACCAAAGCTGAGGTCCGTTTTCGCCTGCAACGGCATTACCATTGCCATCAGCAGAACCGTAACCGCCACTAACTTCATAGTTCCCTTCATGATTTCCTCCTCGAATATGGAATAGAGTTCACTTATTACTTTCTTAATCTCCCCGATCTCATTATCAGTTCTCGTATTGGAGATTTTACCTGCAAAGAATAGCCGGTTTGTCTAATATCTGGCAACATAAAAAAAGAACTCCTTTCAGCCGTTTTTGAGGAAAATGTGAGCCTGTCGTCTTGACAGGGAGGGCAATTTAGAGCTTATTCTGCCTGGTTAGTTTCAAATAAGATAACGTTTTACGATGATTTTGGAGGACTTATGCCACGCTCCCTCTGCCAGATCACAGATTTTACCGCCGCCGAAGTCAATCAGGTCTTCGACCTCTGTCGGGATATGAAAACGGGTAAAATCAGCCCCAAACCACTTTTGGGGAAATCGGTCGCCTGTATTTTTACCAAAGAGTCACTCAGAACACGTATCTCGTTTGAAGTTGGAATCTCTGAGTTAGGTGGTTCCCCCATATATGTTACCGGGCCTGAAATAAAATTGGGGCAGCGGGAAACAGTCGCCGATGCCGCCCAGGTCCTCTCACGCTATGTGGGCTTGATTATGATCCGGACCTTTGATCAGTCCGATGTTGTCGAGTTGGCCGAGCACGCCACGGTCCCAATCGTGAATGGTCTGACAGATTTAGTCCATCCCTGTCAGATTTTGGGTGACTATTTCACCATCACCGAGCATCTCAAGCCAAAAGATCGATACGTTGTCGCCTATCTTGGAGATGGGAACAATATTACCAATAGCTGGCTGAATCTGGCCTCACTGATTCCGATTGAATTCCGAATTGGTACTGCCGAAGACTGCCACCCCGATCCGGAGATAGTAAAAAAGGGCCAGGCAAATCCGGACAGCAAAATCGTCATCACCGCAGATCCGGATGAAGCTGCCGACGGGGCGGATGTTCTGTACACCGATGTCTGGGCTTCAATGGGACAAAAAGGGATGGCCGAAGAAAAAGCGGCCAAGCTGGCCAAGTTCCAGATCAACAGTAAAATACTGAACAGGGCGGACAAGGGAGCTATTGTCATGCACTGTCTTCCGGCAGAGCGGGGAAGAGAGATCACCGATGAGGTCATCGATGGCCCACAGTCGGTTGTCTTTGATGAAGCGGAAAACCGACTCCACATACAGAAAGCTATAATGGCCTTCCTGTTGGAGAAGTCATAAGGGATGGGGATGAATTCAGAATTGAAAGAAGTTCTGAGATACTCCAACTGCTTTGTTTGCGGTGACAAAAACGAGCATGGCCTTAAGGCTCGTTTCTATTTTAACGGCGAAGAAGCCTTTTGCGAACTAAAGGCCTCGGATGCCTTTGAGGGGTATCGGGGTATTTACCATGGTGGGGTGATTTCGGCGCTTTTGGACGAGGTCATGATTAAGGCGATTCTTGCTATTGACAAATACGCCGTCACAGCAGAGATGACGGTTCGGTTTATTGCTCCGGTCAGAGTAGGGGATGAACTGAGGTTTAGAGGGAAGGTGATCAAATCCAGGGGGAAGATTTATCTCACCGAGGGAGATGTTGCCAACTCCAAGGGAGAAATCCTCGCCTCTGCCAATGGTAAATATATTGAGGCGTCTCAGGAGTTAAAGACAGAATTGATGCAGTCAATTGATTAATTATTGCGGTCTGATTCAGCCAATTTCTGTTTAGGCACCCCCAAAACCTGCTGATTGATAGAAAACTGTCTGATTTGATCCCTTGAGCCTGGTCCGCCCGGCTGGCACTCATCTTGCTTAAATCCAGGGTATGAACAAACCGAAAGACCCCATAGCCTGTTACATAGCCGCCTACCGTATCCCCAATCTTGATCCATATCTTCGTCAAAATGGATTCCATGCTGGGATGATACTATTCGCGATTCCTGACTATGGAATCCAGTTTCGATGCCGGGCGGAGGGGGAGATGATTGATCTTGAGTTTGGGGCATTTTTTGCTCTGGTGAAATTTATCGAAAAAAACCTTGGGGCGGAAAAAATCAGCGCTATTCGGGTTCATTCCTCCAATCCGGAATTCATCTTTGCTTTCACCGGCAACAGCAAACATATGCCGCCCGACTCCGAACGATTTAAACTGGTGCGTCAGCAGAACCGGAAAATCAGCACGACTATCGGTTACCTGCCGCCGGAAAAGAACAAAGCGTTTATCTCTGTAGCAGATTATCCGTCGATCCCCTCCCACCATAAGATTCAATTGGCCCATGAGAGCAGAATAAACAGGAAAGCATCCTTCAAGCCGTGGCAAAAAGGGATCCAACTCTGAAACTGGATACCAGAATCTAAATTATCTTGACAAAGAAGCATCTCCTCCTACCTTTAAAGTAGAAACTTACTGCCATGCAGCGCTCATTTGCTGCCCGGTCTCACGTCTGATTAATTTCGCCCTCGGCGTCTGGAGGAATCGGTGAAAACGCTTCGGAATATTGTAATAACGTCATTGATCCTGGTCATTTCAGGAATTGCAACAGCCGCGGCTGACGATATCGTAATGGTCACCATTGGGAATCGTTACCAGGCTGAAGTCTTGAAATCAATTGTTCCGACCGCCCTCACTCGTGTAGAGAATCAGTTTGTCCTGTCAATGGATAAAACCGCTCAAAGCTTGCTGGACCGAAGCCATCTGGAGTACCGAACGCTTCTGACGGAGGTCGCCGCCGAAGATGTCTCTCTGATTCTCAAACGATCTCCGTATGAGTCCGCTGTGGATGTTTCCCAACTGGGAGTGGTGGTGGAGCTGGGGCATGGAAAAAGTCTGGGAGCATTCCCGGCCAATTCCGCTCGGTCGCTCCAGATTGATCAGGACTATTTTGTGCAGGAACTCTCGGAGCAGGAGACAAGAATTTCATTCATGGCACCGCCGGCCCTGTCACTTCTGTCAGCGATCAGCGACTTTCCCACCGACAGTCTGGCCGATAGGGTAAGCCAGGACTCCCTCTTTTCCTATGACGAACGGCTGATGAACTTTCAGACAAGGTATATCTACACTGATTCAATAGACGCCGCCCGTGACTGGCTGGTAAGCAAGTTTGTTGAATTCGGCTACACCGATGTCAGCACCCCCTCTTTCTATTTCAATGGCTGGCAATACAATGTCATGGCTGTCAAGCAGGGATATGCGGAGCCGGATAAAGTGATTGTGATTGGTGGCCACTATGATTCCATTACCTACGGCCAGCTTACCAGTCCGTATGACTATGCGCCTGGAGCCGATGATGACGGCAGCGGCACTTCACTAACTCTGGAGATGGCACGTATCCTGTCGGACTATCCGTGCCGCAAGACGATCATCTTTATGGCCTTCTCGGCAGAGGAAGTCGGGTTGGTTGGTTCCGGGGCGGCGGCCAACGAGTTCGCTTCCAACGGCACCGATATCGAAGTCATGTTCAACTATGACATGGTCGCTTATACCGGCGACAATCCAAACTGGAACTTGTCGGTCTCGTCCGGAGCAGTGACCGCCTATCGCGACATGACTTTTGATGCCACCAACCGGGTAAGCTCGGCGGTACCGGTTATAACCGGAATGGGGACTTCTTCGGATCATGCCAGTTTCCACAATGCCGGATTCAACGTTGTCGATAACATTGAGACTGAGTTCAATTATCCCGGCTGGCACACGAATCTTGATTTGACCTCGGAGATGAACTTTCCGTTTTTCAAAGAAGTTGCCCGCGGTGCGGCAGCGTCGCTGGCGATTGCGGCCAACTCGGCCCATCCCACTTTTATTGACAGGATATCAGACCTCGGCGATGGCCAGTCACTCGAAGTCTTCTGGACTGACTGCACGGCTGGCTATGACTATGTCTTGTACTATGGCACCAGTTCGGGGAGCTACACTGACTCAGTGATTATTCCCCCCGGGTTATGTTCCTATAGTCTCACCGGTCTGACTCTGGGCGTACCATATTATGTCTCGGTGGTTGGATCTGTTGCCGATGGTTACCCGGCGCTTTATGCGGTCGAAGACAGCCTGACGCCGCTGGTCTTCCCTCGGGCGCCTCTTTCTTTGTCGGCCAGCCCTTTCAGCTCCGCCATCTCTCTTGAATGGGCGGACAATGTGGAGGGGGACCTGGCCGGGTATAGGATCTACCGCTCGGTGGAAGGATTGAGCTACCAATTGCTCAGAGACAACTACCCGTATTCCAGCCATATCGACAGCAGTGGAATTTCCGGGCAGACGGAGTATTTTTATAAGATAACCGCCGTGGACCTCGATGGCTACGAGTCAGATTTTTCAGCCGAAGTCAGCAGCTATGCCGCTACTTTTGATGGTGGTATTCTGCTGGTTGATGAAACCTCTCAGACAAGCCCGATGCCTCCACAGGAGGATCAAGAAGAGCTTTTTGATACTCTCTTTGGTATGACGCCATACGCCGTGGCCCGGGTAGAAAATCCCGGCGAGGGAGTCAGCCGTTCCACTCTCGGACAGTATTCTTCGGTCATCTGGGTCGATGATGACCTGTCCCCAAAACTGATCGCTGATAGCGAAGATTCACTGATTTGGTATATGTATGATGCCACCAATGTCCTGATCTGCGGGTTTGGCACCGTCAAAAACTGGGCACCGGTAAACATAAGCCCGGGGCATATCCTCTATGATGATTTCGGATTAACTGGGCATGAGTACAGTGCGGCCATGGACTTCGCCGGGGCCAACGGGCTGTTGGGCTGGCCGAACCTTGAAGTTGATACGACCAACCTGTTTAAGTATCTGCCCAATGTATCCAAGTTCAGTTACCGTGCCGGTGCGGTGGCCATCTACTCTTTTGATTCATTCAGTGACAATCCGATATACGAAGGCTACCCTTGCGGGGTACTGTTTGAGACGGTTGGCGGCCAGAAGCGAATTATCCTTTCGTTCCCGCTTCAATTCCTGACCGAGGCCTCGGCCAGAGCATTAATTACCAAGGTTAAACAGGAGTTTGGTGAATCAGCGATCATCGAGACCAACGGTGACGTGAATGGCTCCGGAATGGTTGATATCAGTGATCTTGTCTATCTGGTTGATTTCATGTTTGCTTTCGGACCACCACCGGTATCAGTAAACGGTGCTGATGTGGATGGCTCCTGCGCCATTGATGTATCCGACATCACATACTTTGTGGAATATCTCTTTCTTGCCGGACCGCCACCGATGACCGGCTGCGTAGAATAGACAGTTTCGCATTATTGATAATAGAGGCCGGGAAATGATTCCCGGCCTTTTTTGTTTTAAGGCTGCTTTAGAATACTTGTTGGCGTGAATTCTCTGCCGACATAGATTCCAGTATGAAAATTGGAAAGGTATGGATTGCGGGAAGAAACAGAAAAGCCTCGCTGCCGATTGACAAGCGAGGCATAGATTTTCTTTTCAGCCGTATCGGATCGATCTTAGCTGAGGCGATTCACAAACTGAGTCAGGCGCGATTTGTTGCGATCAGCATTGCTGGCGTGAATCAGATGCGAAGCGGCCGCCCGATCAAGGAGCCGGGTTACTTCAACCAGCTTTTTCTGGGCGACTTCCTTGTTGGTTTCACCTCTGAGCTCTCTGACCGCCTGGCGGAGTACCGAGCGAGAAGCGCGATTGCGAATGCGCTCTACGTTCGAGGTTTTTACTCTCTTGGCGCAAGATTTATGATTTGGCAATCAACAGTCCTTTCCATATTATCATTCAAAAACAGACGCGTAATATAATCGGCGGGTAGTATTTGTCAATAAGCAATATTAAGCAGAGATCGACTTTATCATCGACCTCAATAGTCTCTTCGGCCACCGCCTTTTCTCGTGTCTTAGGCCTTGTACGCGAGCAGGTTATGGCCTATTTCTTTGGCGCTTCAATGGCCACCGATGCCTTTGTTACCGCCTTTAGAATCCCCAATCTGCTTAGAGATATGTTTGCCGAAGGAGCCCTGTCCAGCGCTTTTATCCCCGTCTTCAAGAGTAAACTGGTTTCAGAAAGTGAGAAAGAGGCCTTCCACCTGGCCTCGGTTCTGATTAGTTCCATACTGGCGGTGGTTGGAATAATCGTAGTTTTGGGTATAATCGGCGCACCGGCTATTATCTATTTGACCGCCAACGGCTTTGTTGCCATTCCGCTCAAATTTCAACTGACTGTAAGCCTTACCCGGATTATGATGGTCTACCTGTTGCTGGTTTCCCTCTCAGCAGTTGTCATGGGGATGCTTAATTCTTATGGTCGGTTTGGAATCCCCGCTCTGGCTTCGGCCATGTTCAATGTCGGCTTGATAGGAACGGTAATTCTCGGTTATGAATATTTTGAACAACCGGTTTATACGCTGGCCGTTGGAGTGGTTCTTGGAGGACTGGGCCAACTGGCCATTCAATTGCCCTCATTGTGGAAGATAGGCTTTCGGTTCAAGCTGATATTTAATTTTCTGGACGAAGGATTCCGGCGGGTCATCAGGCTGGTGACACCGATGATCGTGGGGCTGTCGGCCGGACGGCTGAACATTCTCATCAGCACCTTGTTGGCCTCGTTTCTGGTTGAAGGTTCGCTATCATATCTGAACTATTCATATCGTCTTATGCATTTTCCTATGGGTGTCTTTGCGGTAGCTCTGGGGACGGTTGCATTGCCTAAAGTAAGCGAGATGGTGGCCGGACGAGATAGTGAAGGGTTGGTGAAATTCTTCAATGAGACGCTTGGTCTAAACCTCTTTGTACTGGTTCCTTCGGCCGTCTTTCTGGCCGTTATGGGGGAGCAGATTGTCTCACTCGTGTTTGAGTGGGGATCGTTTACAACCGACCATATGAGGAATACGTCTCAGGCCCTGTTTCATTATTCTTATGGATTGATCGGGTTTGCCACCGTCCGGGTGGTGGTTCCGTTTTACTATGCTCACAATGACTCGCGGACGCCGATGAGGATTTCCATTCTCTCAGTAGCGATCAACATTGCCCTGTACTACCCGATGATCAAACTGCTCAGTTTTGCCGGGCTGGCCGCAGCTACCTCCCTTGCCGGACTTCTAAACTGCGGACTTTTGATTTACAACCTGCCGGGGAAAGGGATTCCGATCTCGTTTAAGAGACTGGGGATTCAGTTGGCTCGAATTCTGATTGCGGCGCTGGCGGCGGCCTTGCTGGCCTTGGTTATACCGATCCCGGAGCTAAGTGATTCAATACTGGTTAAACGAT
>JARGFS010000107.1 GCA_029211095.1 bacterium
TGAAGACTGACTGGTGAGCATACCAATTGCCTGTCCCCCGCGCCAGACCAGCGGCAGGACACCGACCGCCCATTCCGCAGACCCCCCGATTTCTCCAATCATCGAGTGCAAACCACGTCCGTCCGGGAACCAGAGCCCATCCAGCCCCAGGACCACGGCCGGCAACAGGTCTCCATCTTTGTCGAACGGTGTTGCCACACCAGCCCGGTTGAGAGCATCCATCGCCGGGTGATGTCTCGGACGATCCAGAAAAAAGGCGGATAGTTTGTCTACCCCGGAAAGATTGTACGACCTGGCAATAATTTCAGCGGCTTCCTTCTCATTGGCGTCCCGAGGATTGAATTCGTCAAAATACTGACCGGCCATCCAGCGCTGCACATAGATATCCGGGAGATGTCTTTTTATATTGGATTCGGTTACAAAGAGAGCCGTCAGACTTGAGTGCAGCCCTTTAACTGATTTGGTGGTGCCGTCGATGACATCGTTCCCCATTGAGAGCATGGTGACATCACGCGGCATAGAGAGTCCGTACCGCTGACGATGCGGCTGTTTTCCAAAGACGGCCCCGACCGAGATGGTTGGATTGCCACCCGCCTCTTTCCCCGGTTTCACCCGAACACCTTCGGTAATTGCCGACTCGATCAGGACTTCCTCTCCCGGCGGAAGAGTCTCGGTGGTGGTTTGTAGTACTTCGGCCATGACCTGGGCAGCAGTCCGGTCATTGGCCCGCTTGAGGCTGTTGGCCAGATCTTTGGTCTGGGCCTCTTTGGGAAAGGTGGTCAGACTACCACGACCATGAAGCCCTACCGAGATAGCCGACAACGCGGCCGAAAGAATCACCGACTGCCGGACCTGCCGATTACGGAGTGAGCCCAGATTTGATTTCTGATTAATCTGCCCGCTAAGTGTGATCAGATCACAGCCGGATAATTCGATGTCATAGTTCTTGAGGACGGACTTGTGACGGTGATTGAATTCAATTACCCGATCAGCATCAAAGTGCAGCGTCTCTTGCTGACCGCGATAGGCCAGTCGTCTATCGGCGACATTATACCGAAGATTACTATCCATATTTTCAGTAGCCTCTTCAGGTCCTGTTTGGTTTGTTCTCAGGCTTTTTCTTTCGTCCATTTTAACATGGTTTCCGTTAATTATCAAGGGGTTAAATTCTCAGCCCAGACAAAACTAACATGGTTGTCCACCTGACTGTTTTAACATATACTGAGCTTATGAATGAAAAGGGAACTGCTCTTGAATCGGCTAAGGTGCTCGCTTTGGAACCATACTATGGCGGCAGTCACAAGAGTTTTCTAAACGGGCTAATCGAGCATAGTCGGCATGAATGGGAAATCTTAACTCTTCCCCCGTTCAAATGGAAATGGCGTATGCGCCACGCTCCAGTCACTTTCAACCAACAGCTATCGCAACAGCCGCTCCGGTCTCACAATTTTGACCTGATCTTCTGTTCCGACATGTTGAATTTGCCGGAATTTGTTGGGCTGGCACGACCGGAATTGCAGCAGTTACCATCGATTATCTATTTCCATGAAAATCAGCTGACCTATCCTTTTCGGGATGACTTTGAGCGGGACCGCCACTTTGCGTTCAGTAATTTCAGCTCTGCCCTGAAAGCTAACGAAGTCTGGTTCAACTCCGAGTTTCATCAGGAGGATTTTCTTGGGGAGATGAAGAGGTTTCTCAAAAAGATGCCGGACTTCAATCTTGACCATGAAATCGATACTGTCCGATCAAAAGCGCGAGTGATGTATCCGGGAATCAAGGGAGGAACGGCGCGGCAGATTGAATCCAGAACCGCGCCCAGAATCCTGTGGGCGGCACGCTGGGAACATGACAAGAATCCGACTCTCTTTTTCGATGCCGTTGCGGAGCTCAAGAAAAGCGGGATTGACTTTAGATTGGCTGTTCTGGGTGAGAATTTTTCTGATGTTCCAGAAGTATTTGCTTCGGCCCGGAGAGAATTCTCCGACCAGATCGATCACTTTGGCTACTTGGAGTCAAGAGCCGAGTATGAGGCCGCCTTGAATGAAGCGGACATATTTGTCTCTACGGCCGATCATGAATTTTTTGGCCTTAGTCTGATCGAAGCGGTGGATTCCGGCTGCTGGCCACTGCTTCCGAATAGACTCTCCTACCCGGAACTGATTGATGATGGCCTCAGTCCGAAAGAGAGTCCTTTTTTCTACGATGGTACCGGTCAGCAATTGGTCTCCAAACTTTCGTTTGCTTGTCAGGCCATTAGCAGGGGGGAAACTCCTATGGAACTGCGGCAGGTAACAAAGGGAATGGATCGCTTCCATTGGTCGAATTCAATTCAGGAATACGACCGGCTGATCTCAAGGCTCGCGACTAATAATTGATAAACTGTATTACTCATGTCGCAAGGCGACGATCGGGTCAACCTTGGCTGCTTTCCAGGCTGGATACATTCCGGCCACAATACCGGTACCGGCCGAGACCAGAAGACTTAGCAGTATCCAGAGCGGTGAAAGTTGATATCGCCACTCCAGAACGCTGGTGACGACAAGGCCGATAAGGGCGCCAAAGATAATCCCGACAATTCCCCCCAGTCCGGTAAGGGTGGCCGCTTCCACCAGGAATTGAAATAGGATATTGCTGCGCCGGGCCCCGACCGCTTTTCTGACACCGATCTCTCGGGTGCGCTGAGTGACCGCAACCAGCATGATATTCATAACCCCAATGACGCCAACCATGAGCCCGATCATGGCTACCGCTGTCGCGCCCAATTGCACTTTCGTGGTGATATCGCTGATTTCCCCTTTGAATTTCTCCTGCGTTTCAATTCCAAAATTGTTTTCCTCTTCCGGTTTTACGGACCGGACCCGCCGGAGAGCATTGATCACCTGATCCAGAGCTTCGCCAAAGCTATCTTTGGAAACGGCACTGACAATCAGATAGACTCGCTCCGTACCGGGATAAATACGATCAAAGGTAGTCATGGGGATATAGAGAAAGTCGTTTTCGCTAATTCCAAAGAGATCTTCCACTTCTTCCTGCACGCCGATAACGCGAAAGCGATTTCCGTTAATGGTAATCTCTTTGTCTATCGCCTCGGGCCTCGCATCAAAGAGCGCGTCGGCGACCTCGGGCCCAATAACACAGACCATAGCCCCCCGACGCATATCATTTTCATCGATGAAACGTCCATGCGAGACATCTCTTGCCGCCACAATTGGCTGGGTTGGCCAGCAGCCGCGGAAGTCATCCGGATTCCTGATATACTTATCTTTGTATCGGGCAATGCTATTGTATGTTTTCTTCTCCGGAGAGACAGCCTTGACCAGCGGACACATCTCCTGCACCGCCAGCGCTTCTTTCATAGTAATATTTTTCCGTTTGCGCTGATCATCAGTCAGATTTTCAAAGTCAGTATTGTCGTCCCACTTATGTATGTACATGACATTGGAACCGATTTTATCAACTGAGGCGTAGGCATATTCATTGAAGCCGTCCATTATTGTATTAACAACAATGACTGCTCCCACTCCGATCATCACTCCAACGATTGTCATGATCGAGCGGAACTTATTGGCCCTGACTGCCTGCATGGCCAGACGGATTCCTTCGCGGGCCTCGGCGAGCTTTTGACTCTTATTGCTCATAACTAAGGGCCTTTATCGGGTCAAGTTTAGCCGCTTTGAGGGCCGGATAGACTCCAAAGAAGAGTCCGACTACAGTCGAAATTCCGAACCCAAGAATGACAGCAAGGGTTGTGGGCGTGGTGTAGATATCCAACAGTCGGGTAAGAACCATCCCCCCCAGGACAATCCCGGCCGTAACACCGAAAATCCCACCAACTATCGACAACACAAGAGACTCGCACAAAAACTGAGCGAGCACAGCCCTTTTAGTGGCACCAATAGATTTCCTGATTCCGATCTCACGAGTCCGCTCGGTAACGGAGATCATCATTATGTTCATAATTACAATCCCCCCGATCACGATTGAAAGAAGCGGGAGCGAAACCATCAGAACACGAAAGGCTCGAGTAATATTATTGATGAAACTGAGGACAGCATCGGGCGTGACCATTGTAAAATCATCATCCTGTTCATACGGTATGCGGCGCATCGTCCTGAGAACCACCCGGACCTGGTCCATAGCCGCATTGATCTGGGTCAGGTTTCTGGTACTGACAATCAGGTTAACCGGATTGCCCGGCTGTCGGTAGAGTTTTTGCAGGGTCGACAGCGGAATTGAAATGAACGTATCCATCTCATCTCCGAACATCCCCCCCAGTTTTTTAGCCACGCCAATCACCGTAAATTCGTGCTGGTCTACCCTGATTTTCTTCCCCACCGGGTCCTCTCCACCAAACAGTTTTTCCGCAACGCGAGAACCGATATAGGCCACCGGACGCCGTCTGCGATCGTCTTCCCAACTGAAATAGCGACCCCGAGCAACATCAAGGTCACGCATTTCAAGAATATTGGGAGTCTGACCGCTCACCTCCACCCATCGCATCCGTGTTTTGCCGTATTTGAGGTGAGCCGAGGTATACCCTTCCGCTCCGACATATTCACAATCCGGACAGCCTTCTTCGATAGCAGGGATCAGGTCCCTGGTCAGTTTTTTTCTCCGCATTCGCTCCAGGTACTCAGCCATTGTCATCCCAAAACCAAAACGGGTCACCATGAAAGTACGGGGGCCCATAGTATCAAAAGTGTCCTCGAGATTAGCCTGCATCCCTTCGACCGTGGAGACAACCGTTATAACAGAAGTGATCCCCATAACCATGCCGAGGATTGTCAGGGTTGACCTGAGCCGGTTGGCCCAGAGAGCGGATAGTGATTCTTTTACCAGTGAGAATAAGATCATAGTGGACGCTCAGTCAGGTTACTCGCTGAACTCCGCCATTCTCTTTTGCGATGCTTCATCGATTGTGACCATCTCCCCCTCGGTCAGCTTGCGCAATGTCTGAAACGTACCTGAGATGACCGTGTCACCCGGATTGAGACCGCTCAGGACAACCAGATTCCGATCATCGGCTATGCCGGTCACCAGTTCCTTGAAAACAGCTTTTCCGTTTTCAATCAGAAAGACCCCTGTCTTTTTGATCTTCTTCTTCTTTTTCTTAT
This sequence comes from bacterium, assembly GCA_029211095.1. Lineage (GTDB taxonomy): Bacteria > Zixibacteria > MSB-5A5 > GN15 > FEB-12 > JARGFS01. The sequence goes on from JARGFS010000107.1 coordinate 5,118, forward strand.
ACGAAGTTCTGGCGGCGCTGCTGTCCATTTCCGGATCGGTCTCATCATCCAGATCAGCCGCATGTACGGTTTCGGCCAGGATTCCACTGCTCTGCACCGGAGTTTTCTTCTTCAACGAGTCCGGATCAAATTCGCGGGTGACGACTGAGGCGTAAGGTACCAATATCGCCTCATTCTCATGCGCCGTCTGAATATCGGCAGCGGCTGACATACCGGGACGGATGGACTTGTTTGCCTCGTTAAATTTAACTTTAACCTTGAAGTTTGTTGCGTAATTATCTGTACCCTGCCCTGTTATTGTAGCCGAGTTTCCAATCTCAACTACCGTCCCGGCAAAACTGTCTTCGCTCAAGGCGTCCACTCGAATATCAACAGGCTGTCCGAGTTTGAGTTTTACGATTTCTGTCTCATCGACATCTACTTCCACCTCAAAGATGGTTAGATCGGAGATTGTCATCAGTGTTTTACCCTGGGTGTAGGCGGTCTGCGCCTGAGCAATCTCGCCAACTTCGGCGCTCATAAAAGTGATCACACCTTCCATGGGTGCGACAATGGTCGTTTTGGAGAGGTTGTCCTGGGCTTTCTCCAGACGGGCCCGCGCCGTATTGACCTGGGCGGTCATCGCATCCAGATTCGCTTTGGCGCTTTCGGCAGCAAAACGGGCGTCAGTGAAGCTGTCTTCGGAAGTTAGTCTCTGTTTGTACAGTTTTTCCTGTCGATTAAACTTGATTTTGTCACGCTCAAAAGTGGTTTTGGCCGCGATTCTTAGCGCTTCTATCTCATCCAGATTGTAACTGGCCTGATCCAGATCGGCCCTCAACTGTGCGGTATCGAGTAGAATCAGGGGCTGACCGACAGTGACAGCCTCCGCTTCGTTGACGTATATGACAAGAATCTGGGCTGATACTTCGGAGGCTATATCTACTTTGGTTTTTGGCTGGACTCTCCCGGACGCGGTCACAATCTCCGAGATATCATCAACTATAGCCAGGTCAGCTTGAACACTGGTCCTCTCTTCGCCATTTCCAATTAGATTGAGACCGCCAATCACTGCCACAACAACTACGGTCAGGCCGATTATCCACTTCTTTTTCCCTCTGAGTTTCATCACGAGTCCTTATTTTCCGGTTATATTTGCACTAATTGAGCGGACAAACAGACTGTCCCGCGCTGTAATATCTCCTCAGCCAATCAGACCGACAGCACTCACTAAAGGTTGCAACCGGTCTAAATTATTGGAGTTAGTTACTGTTACGCCAATTTGAGCGGTAAGTTACGCTTCAAGATAAAGCCTCCACCCTCCACAAAGAAAGTAGTTGCCAAGAGAGTAAAATGGGACTTTCTTCGGAACTCAAACGAGTACGCGCATATGGGACGCTTACCGTTTGAAGGTTGGAGAGATTAGGGAGAGAATGAAACATAATTTTGCTATTACCGGTGCTTCCGGTTATATCGCCCCCCGGCACCTCAAAGCGATCCGGGAGACCGGAAATAATCTGATCGCTGCCTGCGATCCTCATGACTCTGTCGGTGTGCTGGACGGTTTTTTCAAGGATGTCCGTTTTTTCACGGAGTTTGAGCGCTTTGATCGCCACATTGAAAAACTCCGTCGCCTCAATGGGGATACGGCCGTCAACTATATCAGTATTTGCTCCCCCAATTACCTTCACGATGCCCATTGTCGATTTGCTCTGCGTGTGGGCGCAGACGCTATCTGCGAGAAGCCGCTGGTGCTTAATCCGTGGAATATTGATGCTCTGAAAGAGATTGAAGATGAGACCGGTCACAAAATTTATACTGTTCTGCAGCTTCGTGTCCACCCCACGCTACTGGCCTTGAAAAAGAAGATTGAGCAGATCCCACCGGGACATAAGCATGATGTGCGCCTGACCTATATTACCTCTCGCGGACCCTGGTACCTGGTATCCTGGAAAGGACAGCCGGAGCGCTCCGGCGGACTGGCAACTAATATCGGCGTGCATTTCTTTGACCTTTTTATGTGGCTCTTTGATGGTGTTCAATCAAATAAAGTTCATCATGCCAGTCCGACTAAATCGGGTGGCTTCCTGGAACTCAAGAACGCGCGCGTCCAGTGGTTTTTGTCAATTGATGCTGAAGACCTCCCGGCTGAAGCTGTAGAAAACTCGCAGAGCACTTACCGATCGATTACGGTCGATGGTGAGGAGATTGAATTCTCCGGAGGATTCTCCGATCTGCATACCGTGATCTACAAGAACACTCTTGAGGGAAACGGCTTTGGTTTGGACGCCGCTCGCCCATCGATTGAATTAGTCCACAATATAAGAGTAGCCGAACCTTCGGGAGTAACTACGGACTCGCATCCCTTTTTACGTATTCTTCACTGAGTCGCCTACGTAGATGCATCCCTCCCTAAATCGCAGAAGCTGCTTCCCTGAACTTTAATAGTTCTTTTTCTTGACATGCATCCTTCAGCGGTGCACCTTAGTCGCGAAAACAGGAGCAAACTTGCTGGAGCTGACAACATTTCAACCTTTGGTACCCGCTGCGACATTTTAGATTTCACATTTTAGTTTTATTGGTATTGGCGATGGCCCCGTCTGCCTGGGCAGGCTCGGTAATCCTTCGCTGGAAAGCGCCCGGAGATGACAACATGACCGGAGTGGCAACAGTGTATGATATCCGCATGGCTCGATTTCCGATACTGGAATCAAATTGGGAATCCTGTGAGCCGCTGACAGTTGGGAAGCCGACACCGCTTCCTTCGGGGGAGCCACAGGAAATTACCGTCACCGGCCTTGAGGACCGCTCGCGATACTTCTTTGCGATTAGGGCTGCGGACGAAGTCGGGAATTGGTCGCCGGTCTCAAATGTGGCTACCTATGCGATCTGTGAGGAAGGTTGCCAGGGGATACGCGGCAATTTCGACTCCGATCTGAATGAGCATGTCGATGTTGCCGATCTGGTCAAGCTGGTCGAGTATCTCTTTGACGGAGGTTATCCGCCCGCCTGTCAGTTAGAAGGAAACATCAACGGCGATCCGCATGAGAAGGTTGACATTTCCGATCTGTCCTTCCTGGTCGAATACCTGTTCCGTCCGCAAGGACCGGCTCCGCCTCTCTGTCCTTGATTCTGTCCTCCATTTTCTTTTTATTTATCAAAATCAGTTCGCCATGATGGAGAGAGTAAATGGCCGAGTATAAATTCAGACCGCTTACAGAATGGAATGAAATACCAGTTGAAGAGATGCGGCGCAGAGCGGCCGCATTTGCCGATCAGATGGGACGCCGGAGAACGGTCAGAGATTTTGCTGACCGACCTCTCCCCCGCGATCTGATTGAAAACTGCTTAAGAGCAGCAGGCAGCGCTCCCAGCGGCGCAAATATGCAGCCGTGGCATTTTGCGGTGGTGACCGATAAGTCGATGAAGTCTCGCATTCGAGAAGCGGCTGAAAAGGTAGAAAAGGAATTCTACAGCCGGCGAGCTCCGGAATACTGGCTTAAGGATTTAGAGGCGCTGGGAACCAACGAACAGAAAGAGCACCTTGACAAGGCCGCCGCTCTAATTGTGATCTTCGCGCGAAAGCATGAAGTCGAACAGGATGGCAGTATCCAGAAGCACTACTACATAAACGAATCGGTTGGAATTGCGACCGGTATGCTGATCACGGCCGTTCATAACGCGGGTCTGGTCTGCCTGACACATACTCCAAGCCCGATGGCCTTTCTGAGGGAGCTGCTAAAGCGTCCCAAACATGAGACCCCGTTCCTGCTTTTAGCTGTGGGTTATCCTGACTCGGAGGCGAAAGTTCCGGATATCAAGAAGAAGTCCGTCTCGGAGATATCAACTTTCTTTGACTGAGCCAAATAGGCGGCTCAGCCTAATTCTTCGGTGATCTCCAGAAGCCTCTCATACGAAATTGCTGACCAGTTTTCAACCTGATAGGCCCCCCGTGCTCGACTTATCAGAGAGACTTTGGCCGCCGTCTCATCATTGGGAGCTTCGTAAATAGCCATGAAGTCCCAGTAGCCCAGCAAGGCATAGTGCGCTTTGAATCTGACTTCGGGGCACTTGGTTTTGATCTCCTCCAACCAGGCCTGGCTCGAACGGTCATGCTGTTGCATTTTTGCACCAACTTCAACCAAGTGCGCGTCTTGCGATGCGATTTTGGTCATCAGAACGAATGTCTTCATAGCAATCTCCTGGCGCACCGATAGGGCGGTTAGATTGGGTCTGTCAGTCTTGTGTACTCAGGTATCGATGTAGGACAGTAGCGGAGTTCTCTTTGGTACTCAAGCACACGCTTGGGCTTTGACAGCCAGTAGTTTTTCGGTTTGGCCGAACTGCCTGTCCACAATAATAATATACTTTATCAGCTCCACTTTTGAAACATTAAATATTGCATCTGGTCGAGTTCATTTTGCTTTGTGCTCGCCCGCGCCTTAACTATCTTGGGATGGAAAGATGAAAACGACAAATAATAGCGAGATTCAGAATGTCCGGTAGACTGCAGAAAATTGACCCAACAGAGATAAAAGATAACCTTTTCAAGCTAATCGCCAAAGACTGGGGGCTGATTACCGCAGGCAATATTGACAGTTTTAATACGATGACTGTCTCGTGGGGGACTTTTGGAGAACTCTGGAACCGGAAAGTCTGTTTTGCTTTTGTCCGGCCGACCCGCTACACCTATGAATTCACCGAGCAAGCTGATCTCTTTACGCTCTCATTCTTTGAAGAGTCCGAACGCGCGGCTCTGAAAATCTGCGGCACAAAATCCGGACGGGATAGCGACAAAGTGGCCGAAGCCGGTCTGATCCCGGTGGCCAGCGAACATGGGTCAGTCTACTTTGATCAGGCGAGGTTAGTTTTGGAGTGCCGGAAGATATATCTTGAAGACCTTAAGCCGACCCAGTTTCTGGATCAGAGTATTGACAAGGAATATCCCCTCAAGGACTACCACCGCATGTATATCGGCCAGATTCTGAACTGCCTCAAAGGTTGATTGGCTACATCTACTGCAGTCCAGATGCATCTATGTTCATAGTGAGATAAAGAAGCCTGCGTCGACTGATCCGATAAATTGAATACTGACAAGCAGTTCAAGCTAAGCAGGACGGATTTCATCATTTCGGCACTGATGTTGCAACAACTTCTCACGGAGGTCCACTCCGTGGAACAAGAACTGATAAAAATATTTACTGATGTAACATTGTTGCAGCTTATGGCTCTGCTGGCCGGTTCCCTCTTTTTTGCGGCGGTCGGCTTTCGGTCCTATCACGAAGATCACTTTGAAGCCCTGCTTTATCTGGCACTTGCCTTTTTCTTCCTGATAGCCCATATCCTCTGCCTGTTAAACATTCCGCCGGACTATCTGGATTTGAACCTCAGGAATCCCTGGTACTGGTTTGTTTCGCTATTAGCTCCGGCCCTCATAGTTCTGATGCTCTCTTTTGCCCTGTTCAGCTTTGTGACAACCAGAGTTAGAGAAGGGAGTATAAAGCTCTTCTTTGGCCTCACCCTTTTCTGCTACCTCTTTATGCTGGGAAGCCACTGGCCCATAGATGTCAGGGGTATTCTGACGCTTATATACAGCGGCATCTGGATTAGTCTTGAGCT
>JARGFS010000108.1 GCA_029211095.1 bacterium
TTGGTGGTTGTCCCGGCACGAAAAAGTCTTGATCTTCCACTATTCTGAATCTATATTCCCAGCGAATCGACTATAGACGGAGAGATGGCTGAGCGGCTGAAGGCGGCGGATTGCTAATCCGTTATAGGGGTATAACCTCTATCCAGGGTTCGAATCCCTGTCTCTCCGCCATACATGGCATAGCCACTTCTATTGCTTCGTACTGCGGGCAACAAGTGGCGATAAGGGGAGAGCAGCGACAGTAAGTATAGGTCAGGAGCCGTGCGCTCCTGACGTTTTTTGTTGCACAAATTTGCTAGATCAAACTCTCTTATTCATAGTGATCAAAGTACGCGTTGCAGGAGTGGGGCAGACCCTTCGGTAAGCTCAGGACACGCGGGGGCGTCTGCCGCCCACGGGATGTGGGTATAGCTGAGTCAGAACCTCCGGATGGAGATCTGCCTGGCCATCAGTACGCTGAGGTCATTGGACCGATTGGTGCTGGTAACTATTGGTTGCCAGCACAATGCCTAACTTGTATCGTAAGCTTCCCTGTCAAGTAGACAATTCATAAGTAGAGTTCTTGGCTGTTTGACGTTCCCGGACCACTTATCCAGAATATCACAGGATTATTCAAGAAGATTGAAGAAATATTCTAGTAGCAACAGCAGTCATACCGATTACAACGATTCTGATTCTTCAATACCATATTTCCTCATTCGGTAAATCAAGACGTGACGAGGAACATTCAAAAACTTGGCCGCTTTTGTGCGGTTCCAGCCGCACCGTTCGAGCGCATCGCTTACGAGCGAGATTTCTGCTTCGCGAAAGGTAAGATGTGTCGGCGCCTTGTCTTGATTGACTGTGGAGCGTTTTGGATCAAATGTGCCAAATTCTTCTGGAAGGTCCTTGGAGGTAAGCGTTTTTCCCCGTCGCAGGACAATCATTCGTTCAACCAGATTTTCAAGTTCTCGAACATTACCTGGCCACGAATAGTTCATCAACTCTTCCATTAGTTGGGGTGATACGGTGATGTCGTCTTTCGACGAGAACTTCTTGATGAACTCCTGTACCAGAATTGAGATATCCTCCCTGCGCTCTTTAAGGCTGGGAATCTGGATCGGGATTACGTTCAAACGGTAGTACAGATCTTCTCGAAAAGCGCCTTTGGCTACCTGTTCTTGTAAGTTGCTATTAGTGGCTCCTATAACTCGTACGTCTACTTCGACTGGCTGTTCGGAGCCCACAGGTTCGATTACCCGCTCCTGGAGGGCGCGCAGGAGTTTTGCCTGAAGATCCCCTGCCATATCGCCAACTTCATCCAGAAACAGAGTTCCTCCGCCGGCCATTTCAAATTTACCTTTCTTGTCTTTTACGGCGCCCGTAAATGATCCTCGGACATGCCCGAAAAGCTCCGATTCCAGGAGGTCCTTGGGGATAGCGGCGCAGTTGATGGCTACAAAATTCGCACTTGACCGTCCACTCTTGTAATGCAGCGTTTTAGCAATTAGCTCTTTGCCCGTGCCTGATTCTCCCGTGATGAGTACGGTCGCATCTGTTTCCGCAATCTTATTGACAAGGGACATCATCTGCTTAAAGGCCACAGACACACCAATGAGCTTTGGAGCCTTCGACACCTGCTGCAGTTTCTTTCGAAGTGTTATATTTTCACTTTCGAGTTTCTTGAATTCAAACGCTTTCTCGATGGTAACAAGCAGTTCTTCGTCCTCGAAAGGTTTCGTAATGTAGTCGAACGCTCCCAACTTAACCGCCTGCACAGCCTGACTGACCGTGGCATGAGCGGTGATCAATATGACTTTGAGTTCGGGTTGCATGCTTTTCGCGCGTTCAAGTAACTCTATGCCGCCCATCTTAGGCATTCTTATATCTGATAGGAGTAAGTCGAATTTTGTTGACTCCATCTTAACTAAAGCGGCAGCACCGTCTGCGACAGCGCTGACTTCGTGCCCGTTTTGCTCTAACTTAAATTGGAGCACTCGCCTAAGAGACCGATCGTCATCGGCCAGCAAAATTCTCATTACATATCTCCACTTGAGAAAAGAGGAATGGTTACGCATGCCTTGGTACCATGTCCAACTTGGCTGGTTAACTCAATCTGTCCCTGGTGATTATCAACAATTGATTTGACAATGGCTAATCCCAACCCTGTACCATCGGGTCTTGTTGTATAAAATGGTTCAAAGGCATGAACCAGGTCATCGTTGCTCATGCCACTACCCTCATCCATCACGATAAACTCGCTAAAGCCAGTCCCCGTCCTACTGAGAGATACATTTATTGTCCCACTTTCGTCTGAAGCATGGCTTGCGTTAAGTATCAAGTTGAGGACCATCTGGTGCAGTTTTTCACCGTCGCCTATGACGAACACCTGATCATCAATTTCTGTTTCAATTCTTATACCGGCCTTTTCCGTTTGAGCTGTGACCTGACGCACACATGAGCTAATGATCCCGGTAAAATCGGTTAATTCAAGCTTTGTTTCTTTTGGCCTGGCGAAACCCAGGAACTCAGATACAGTGCTGTCAATCCGTCTTACTTCGCTCTGCAAGATTTCTCCAAATTCATTGCGGTCCGCATCCGACGTATTGTTGTCAACAAGGATGTCCGCAGCTCCCTTTATTGAGGCCAGCGGGTTTTTGATCTCATGGGCTACACCTGCCGCAATCTGACCAACGAGTGCTAATTTTTGGGATCGCTCTACTTGCAGTTCAGCCTCTTGTTGCTTCTTGCGAGCAAAGAACTCTCTATCCACCAGTAGACCGACAAGGGCTCCAATGAAATAGTAGAATACTATTTCGACAAATTCAGAAACCATATCGTGGGTTTCAAAATCTTGCCCAAAAATATATGGTAGAACCAATACTGAGATGGTTGTTGCCGAGTAAACTCCTCCACGAAATCCGAACCAGGAGGCAGCAATAACTATGGGGATATAGCAGAATCGACCATGCAGTGCGTGGAGCCAATGGATGTGACCAAACAGAGGCTCAAAGATATAGCCGTAGTGAATAGCTACGGTAAGGGCTGTTATGCCGGAGAGAATACCAATTTTATTTAGACTCGCTTTGGGTGTCCACATTGGACAGTTTCTCCAATACCTATGTTCTTAACCTAACATTACCATAGCAATCTTCGTACCACAATCGCCCTAGATCGCTGTTATTTCCTTCAACTCATTAGTAAAAAATAAGTTAGCTAACCGATGACTCAACACTCTTTCTGCCCTTTGGACATAATATAGTAGGCCGTTGGAGAAAAACACACTATATTCTATATTATTGATGAATATACTTCATTGATCCGCTGACTAACTTCGGCGTAATACTGTAAGTCGTTACAACGTTGGTGCTTACGTTTATCGGCACGCCGCTTGCTTTATGTTTAGGCAAATGAAGAAGGAGTCAAGAATGATCATACTCAAGAGAGATTTGGAGATTGCTTGGTGAAAAAGACTGTCGCAACATTAGCATTATCATTGGGCAGCGTTTTGCTGTTGACGATTTCGGCCTCTGCGACTAACCCCAACCAGGCGGTTGCTGATTCCCTCTTTAGTGCTTATGAACCTGATAGTCAGATCGTGTTTCGCACAGACTCTACGACCGGACTTGATGACTATCTTGCCTATGCGGCTCTACAGAGTCCATCGTTACGGCAAGCTTTCTATCACTGGAAAGCTGCGTTGGAGAAAACAGGATATGCCGGGGTGTTACCGGACCCAATGCTCTCATATGGGTACTTCATTGAAAATGTAGAAACCAGAGTTGGACCTCAGAACCAGAGATTTAGCCTAAAGCAATCAATTCCCTGGTTTGGAACACTAGGTTCCAAGAAGGACATCGCCAATGAATCAGCTAATATAGCCTATCGTAAATACCAGGCAGAGAAACTCAAACTGTTCTACTCCGTTAGGTCTGCCTATTACGACCTCTATTATATCGGGCGTGATATAGAACTAACCAGTGACAACCTTGAATTACTTAAGTTTTGGGAATCTGTGGCACGAACCAAATACAAGGTGGCACTGAAAAAGCACCCTGATGTAATCAAAGCTCAGGTGGAACTGGGTAAACTTGAAGACCGATTGTTAACTTTGCAGGATCAGGTTGGGCCAATGGCGGCACGTCTGAGAGCGGAGGTTAATCTTCCTGATACTATCTCTATATCCATCCCAAGTATGATTGAAATTGTCGAAACCGAAGTGGAACCGCAAGTAGTCATAGCGAATGCCCTTCAATACAATCCAAACTTAAACGCCATATCACATCTAATTGACAAAGAGCGAGCAGGTGTTCGCCTTGCTGGGAAAGCGTCATCACCTAATTTTACTTTCGGCGTGGATTATATCGAGACCGGTGATGCCTTGAATCCTTCGATGGATGAGAGCGGCAAAGACCCCTTTGTTTTCGGTGTTGGAATCAATCTGCCTATCTGGTTCGGCAAGAATAACGCTAAGAAAAATGAAGCCAAAGCCAAGCTACAGGCGGCCAAATACGGATATGCCGATGCACAAAACAGGTTGGTGGCCTTTGCAGAGAAGATCGTTTTTCAGTATTCAGACGCTCTGCGAAAGACGCGTCTCTATCGTGATGGCCTGATTCCCAAAGCTGAACAAGCACTCAATGCCAGCTATGCTGCTTATCAAGTTGCAGAAACTGACTTTCTAAACGTGTTAGACGCACAACGGCAACTTATTGCGTTCCAACTTCGTTATGAGCGAGCGGTGGCAGATCTCGCCACTAGCCGTGCTAAGATTGAGATGATTACTGGAAGTGAATTAGACAAACAATAGCAAATGTTTCAAAAAAGGAGAAACACAATGAAACTAACAAGAACACTCACAATCGCCGTAGCGATGCTACTAATGGCCTCGCTGACTACCTTCGCTGGCGATGAGAAACAAGACGCCAAGAAGGATGCACCTGTGGAATTGAAAAATCAGACTAATTGTCCGGTGATGGGTGGCAAGATTGATTCCACTGTCTACACCGACATCCAAGGCCAGCGCGTCTATCATTGCTGCCCCATGTGTTCAGCCAAACTTAAAAAGGATCCTGACACTTATTTCAAGAAGGCCGCTGCGGAAGGTATCCTCTTTGAAAACATCCAGACCGCATGTCCCGTTTCTGGTGAGAAGCTTGAAGATAAATCCGTTTTCACGGACTACGAAGGTCGCCGGATTGCTTTCTGCTGCAAGAAATGCCGTGGGACTTTCAATGAAGACCCAGCAAAGTTCATGTCCAAGCTGGACGCTCCTGCTGAAGAGGAAAAAGCAGAAATGAAAGACATGAAAGCAACTGGTCACGAAGGACACAACCACTAAACCTGACTTTATGAACCGATGGAGAAAGCCATGATTGACCAAAAGAGAATCCAATCCCTTTTTAAGCGCTTTGCGTTGCGCGGCGCCGGGGGGCTGGTCGGGCTAGTCGCAGTCGCGATCCTGGCTTTTTCCTTCGGAGCGATATTTTTCGGTGGCGATGAGCAGAGAACCGAATCGCCCGAACATTCTGTATCTGAGCAGTCGAAAGAATCAACTGTCTGGACATGTTCAATGCATCCCCAGATAAAGCTTCCGAAAGCCGGCAAGTGCCCTATTTGCTTCATGGATTTGATTCCTCTTGAAACAGGATCCGGTAGCGACGTAGGACCGAGGCAGCTACGGATGTCTGAAACTGCTAAGAGCCTTGCGCGAATCCAGACGACACCTGCTACCTATGCTTTTGCGGAAGCTGAGATCCGTATGGTCGGTAAAGTCACCTATGACGAAACCAAACTGTCCTACATAACCGCATGGGTTCCAGGGCGACTCGACCGCCTCTACGCTGATTATACGGGAATGACTGTTAAAAAGGGGGACCACATGGTGTACATGTACTCTCCCGAATTACTGTCCACTCAGGAAGAACTACTTCAATCCCTATCTTTGGTTGAAGCACTGGACAATTCGTCCAGTAGAGTATTGAAATCTACCGCTGAGGCAACATTGTCGGCTACTCGTGACAAACTTCGACTCTTTGGACTCTCGGCTGATCAGATTGAGAAAATGGAGACTGACGAAACTGTTTCCGATCACCTGACTATCAATGCCCCGATAGGTGGTGTGGTGATTCACAAAAACGCTCAGGAGGGGATGTACGTGCAGACCGGTACCAGGATCTATACCATAGCGGATCTCACCAAACTGTGGGTCATGTTTGAAGCGTATGAATCCGATCTACAGTGGCTACGCTATGGCCAGCAGGTATCGTTTACATCGCCGTCATTCTCTGGTGAGTCCTTCGAAGCTATCATTAGTTTTATTGATCCGGTTGTAAATCCGAAGACCCGTACGATTCAAGTGCGCGCTATTGTCGAAAACAAGGAACTAAAGCTCAAACCTGATATGTTCGTTCGCGGTGTGGTTAAGTCACGTATTGATGGAGCAGGTAGAGTGATTGATGACTATCTATCTGGCAAGTGGATATCACCGATGCATCCCGAAGTAGTTAAAAGTGGTCCCGGTGTATGTGACGTCTGTGGCATGGATCTTGTGCGCGCTGAATCTCTTGGTTATGCATCAAAGGTAAAGTCGGCTACGGACAAGCCGTTGTTGATTCCTGCCAGCGCTCCAATGATAACCGGAAAACGAGCAGTAGTTTATGTTGAGATTCCAAACGATGAAGGTCCATTGTATGAGGGCCGAGAAGTAGAACTCGGTCCTCGTGCTGGTGACTTCTATGTCGTGAAATCAGGAATCAAAGAAGGAGAGCAAGTTGTTACCAATGGTGCGTTCAAGATCGACAGTGAACTTCAGATTCAAGCTAAGCCGAGTATGATGTCACCAGAGGGGGGCGCGACCTCCACTGGGCATCAGCACGGTGAAAAAAGTCCAGGTGGATCAAAGCATAGTGATATGGGCGCTTCAACCTCAACCTCAAGCTCTTTAGAAAGTAAAGAGGCTCTTGCAGCTCTGACCCCAGTGTATAATGCCTATTTTGATCTACAAATGGCACTCGCGGGTGATGATTTGGCTGCTGCTACACAGGCTGCAGGGCAGGTGAAGATTACTGCTGGCCAAGTCGATATGTCGCTCTTCTCAAGAACTGGTCATGGCCTATGGATGAAACTTTCAAACGACATAGTTGGCTCTGCATTAAGTGCAAGTTCGGCAGAAGATATAAAGGATGCACGAGCATCATTCTTTCATCTGTCAAGCAGTATGATAGAATTGCATGACGCCTTTGGTCACGCGGATTCGAAGGACTACTATTTGACCTACTGTCCGATGGCGATGGATAATGCTGGCGCCTATTGGATTCAGACACAAGACACGGTCTGGAATTCATTTTATGGCGACATGATGCTGCGATGTGGTGAGATAAAGAAACCGCTATCGGCTCGCTCTCCAGAAGGGAGTAACTGATGACGGACTATAACCAAATGCCAGATTCATCCAAATTGTCTTTGGTGGACAAGATCATTAAGGCCAGCATTGAAAATAAATTGCTAATAACCATCCTGACACTCTGTTTTATTGCCTGGGGCGTCATGAACGCGCCGTTTGACTGGGACGGAATCGGTCTACCCAGAGATCCAGTACCTGTAGACGCTATTCCTGACATCGGTGAAAACCAACAGATCGTATTCACGCAGTGGATGGGCCGTTCTCCTCAGGATGTTGAGGATCAGATAACTTATCCATTGACGGTTTCGTTGCTGGGGATACCAGGCGTTAAAACTATCCGAAGCTATTCCTTTTTTGGATTTTCTTCGATCTATGTGATTTTCAAGGATGATGTCGAATTCTATTGGTCCCGGTCGCGAGTGTTGGAGAAGCTGAATTCGTTACCGCCAAGTACGGTGCCGGGTGGTGTTCAACCGGCTTTGGGACCGGACGCAACAGCCCTGGGGCAGATATACTGGTACACTCTTGAAGGGCGCGATAAGGAGGGCAACCCGACCGGTGGTTGGGATTTGCACGAATTGCGCTCAATTCAGGACTGGACCGTGCGATATGCCTTGCAGTCCGCCGATGGCGTTTCTGAAGTAGCTTCGATCGGAGGTTATGTTCAGGAATATCAGATTGATGTCAACCCAGAAGCGATGCGAGCCCATAACATAAAGCTCTCTGAAGTGTTTATGGCCGTTAAGATGTCCAATGTAGACGTAGGCGCTCGTACGATAGAAATAAACCGAGCTGAATACGTCATCCGAGGTCTTGGATTTATTGAGAGCCTTGAAGACATTGAGAATTCAGTTGTAAAGCAGAGTGAGAATGTACCGCTCCGTATAAAGGATATTGCAACTGTTTCTCTTGGCCCGGCTATTCGTCGGGGCGCTCTGGACAAGGGCGGAGCTGAAGTTGTCGGTGGTGTTGCTGTTGTTCGCTATGGTGAAAACCCTCTGGCGACGATCAAGAATATCAAAAAGAAGATTGCGGAAATTGCACCGGGGCTGCCTAAAAAGATTCTTCCCGATGGTCGCGAATCGCAAGTTACAGTAGTCCCCTTTTATGATCGTTCCGGTTTGATCCATGAAACGTTGGGCACACTAAATACTGCCTTAGTGGATGAGATTCTTGTTACAATCATTGTTGTGCTGATCATGGTCATGCACCTGCGGTCCTCGATTCTGATCTCTGGCCTGTTGCCACTCACGGTGTTGACAGTTTTTATTGCGATGAAACAATTCAATGTCGATGCCAACATTGTGGCCTTGTCGGGGATTGCGATTGCTATCGGCACCATTGTCGATATGGGGATAGTTGTGTGCGAAAACATCCTCAAACACTTAGACGGTGCACCACCGGGGGCGAATCGACGGCAAGTTATATTTATAGCCGCATCCGAGGTGGGTGGAGCCGTGGTGACTGCTATTGCGACGACCGTGGTATCCTTCCTACCGGTCTTTACGATGGAAGCCGCCGAAGGAAAGCTATTCAAACCTCTGGCATATACGAAGACCTTTGCCTTGCTTGCCTCAGTAGTAATCGCCCTCACAATTATCCCGACCTTCGCCCACGTGCTCTTTGGGCGCAAGTTGAGTCTTTCATCTACCAAGAAATTTATACCTCTCGGGCTGACTCTTGCCGGAGTTGTTCTCATGTTCTGGGCTTTCTGGCTGACAAGCTTGGGTCTGGTTGTCTTTGCGGCTTTCTTACGATTTAAGGACAGGATTCCGACCAACGTTCAAACGATCTTGCCAAAGGCTTTCAACTATCTCATTGTATTGGTGGTAGCCTGGTTTTTGGCCGACCACTGGGAACCGCTCGGAGTTCAGGCAGGAGCCATTCTCAATTTCATTTTTGTCGTTCTCCTGATGGGAAGTATTCTCGCTCTCTTTCAGCTTCTCATACGTTGGTATGAACCGATTCTAAGATGGTGCCTGACCAACAAACTCAAGTTCCTAATGTTACCAGTTATTCTGATTCTGTTTGGCGGTTCGGTATGGCTCGGATTCGGTACGATGACAGGATTCATGCCCAACTGGTTGAAGTCGAATGCGTTTTACTCGAAGCTCAATCACACACTCCCGGGACTCGGTAAAGAGTTTATGCCGGATCTTGACGAAGGTTCCTTCTTGTATATGCCGACTACCATGCCTCACGGCTCGATTGGCGAGACTCTTGAAATACTTCAGTTGCAGGACAAAGCCTTTACAGCGATACCAGAAATTGAGTCGGTTGTGGGTAAACTTGGACGGGCCGAAACACCCCTTGACCCGGCGCCCATTTCTATGATCGAAACGGTCATCAATTACAAACCAGAGTATAAAGTTGATAAGGATGGTCATAGACTAGAATTCCAATTCGATGACGAATCTGACGAGTTTGTCAGAGATGAATTCGGCGCCTTGATCCCTGATAGCGATGGCAAACCCTACCGCAACTGGCGTGACGAGATCAAATCACCCAAAGATATATGGAACGAGATTGTTAAAGCCGGTAAACTGATAGGCACTACTTCAGCACCAATGTTACAACCAATCGCGGCCAGGATCGTTATGCTTCAGTCCGGAATGCGGGCACCCATGGGCGTAAAGGTTAAAGGACCGGATCTTGAGACAATAGAACGGGTTGGCTTAAACATAGAAAAGTATCTCAAAGAAATTCCCTCCGTGGAGCCAGCGGCAGTGTTTGCTGATCGTATTGTTGGGAAGCCCTATCTTGAAATAGATATAGATCGTGAAGCTATCGCTCGGTTCGGACTAACCATTCGCCAGGTTCAGGATGTTATCGAGGTTGCTATTGGTGGTAAACGAGTTACAACTACGGTCGAAGGGCGGGAAAGATACCCTGTCAGAATTCAATACCCTCGTGAGCTTCGCACGACACTTGAAGATCTTGGTCGAATTCTCATACCGACAAAGGATGGCACCCAGATTCCCATAACCGAACTTGCTGAGATTGTATTTGTACGTGGGCCGATGGTTATCAAGGCCGAGGATACGTTCCTGATCGGCTACGTTATCTTTGATAAGAAGCCGGGGTATGCAGAAGTGGACGTTGTCGAGGATGCTCAAGCGTACCTGCAAGGTAAGATTGATGCCGGTGAGTTTGATATCCCGGCGGGTGTGAGTTATACGTTCGCTGGCAGCTATGAGAACCAGATTCGAGCAACAATTTTCCATTGGACGTAGATTAATAGAAGAAACTCCAACCAGTCACAAAAGGACAGGAAAATTAGAGGAGCTAATTGCAGCCATGAAAGCCATCTATACCCATCCGGAGTAT
>JARGFS010000109.1 GCA_029211095.1 bacterium
ACAACAGAATGCAAAGGGTGGCCGGGTCAAACTTGTTTGTCCCGGATTGTTTGTGGAATCACGTGGGGGCGGATCAAGACCAGCCACAACAGAATGCAAAGGGTGGCCGGGTCAAACTTGTTTGTCCCTGATTATTTGTGGAATCACGCCCAAAGCAAGTTTGGGCGTGGCACCCACCGAAGGGGCCAAGTCATGCTGAGCTTGTCGAAGCATGATTGCTCCAATTCAATCAATCACCCTTCGACCTGCTTAGGGTGACTCACAGGTGAAAGCAGCCTTTCCAAAACATGCCAAGCTGACTTTTAAAGTTTCGTCATGTCTTGCGCGCACTTGTGCGCGTGTGACCTGACGATCTGAGATGAGAGCAAAGTGGCAGGTCACAATCCGCCGGAGCCGGATCAAGACCAGCCACAACAGAATGCAAAGGGTGGCCGGGTCAAACTTGTTTGTCCCGGATTATTTGTGGAATCACGTGGGGGCGGATCAAGACCAGCCACAGCAGAATGCAAAGGGTGGCCGGGTCAAACTTGTTTGTCCCGGATTGTTTGTGGAATCACGCCGGAGCCGGATCAAGACCAGCCACAACAGAATGTAAGAGGTGGCCGGGTCAAACTTGTTTGTCCCGGATTGTTTGTGGAATCACGCCGCATTGTCGAAACCGCAGGGGTATCGACCTATAAATACAACCTACACTTTTCCCAGCATGCCGCGGAGATGCTTGAGGCGTTGGTCCTGGGCGACATTCCCCATATCGACAAATATCTGCACCCGTCCCACCAGTGAAAACTCCATGTGACAATCCGTCCCGGAACGCAACGCCTCAACTTCGCGCCGCTCTAATTTCTTGTCTTCGGTAAAAAAGAGATTTGCCCTACCGTTCTTAAGTGTCACTTTTTCAAGCCCCAAAACAGAGGCTGATATCCGAACCGCCGCCGCATCAAACAGATTCTCACCTGATTGCTCCAACTTGCCAAAACGATCCGAGACTTCATCGCGTAGTTTCTCCACGTCGTCCAGATTGCGCGCATCGGCCAAACGGCGGTAGATGTCTACCTTCTGCTGGCTGTCTTCAATATAGTATTCGCTCAGAAGCAGTTCAAAATCTGATTCGAGCTTGGTTCCGGGAAGTTCCTGAACCGTTTCTCCCTTCCGCTCGAGAATGGCTTCTCCCAACAGCTTGTTGTACATGTCAAAACCGATCTCTTCAATATAGCCTGACTGCCGGGTACCCAGAATTGTCCCCGCGCCGCGAATTTCCAGATCACGCATGGCCAGAGCAAAGCCGGAGCCGAGATCACTATGGGCTTCAATTGCGCGCAGCCGCTTGACCGCGTCCGGCTTGAGCAGTTTCATCGCCGGGGTTAACAGATAGGCATAAGCCCTCTTGGCCGAGCGCCCCACCCGTCCCCGAATTTGATACAACTGCGCCAGGCCAAAGCGATCGGCGCGGTTGATTATGATAGTGTTGGCCGAAGGAATATCCAGGCCGGACTCAATGATCGAAGTGCACAGAAGAACATCAAAGCGCTTCTCCATGAATCCGATCATGATTCCTTCCAGCGACTTCTCATACATCTGTCCATGAGCAACGGCGATCTCAACTTGAGGGACAATTTTTCTGAGGTAGCGATGCATTGCTTCAATAGTCTGCACCCGGTTGTGCACAAAAAAGACCTGACCGCCGCGGTCAATCTCTCTCAGGATAGTGGTGGCAATGATACCGGGATCAAACTCCGAGATCTCGGTGAGAATGGGGAGCCGGTCTTTAGGGGAAGTTGAGATGAGACTCATGTCACGGACGCCTATCATGGAGAGATTTAGTGTACGCGGAATTGGGGTAGCGGTCATGGAAATAGTGTCGATATTCGCTTTGAGCTGTCTTAGTTTCTCTTTGTGGCGGACGCCGAACCGATGTTCTTCGTCAATAATCAGCAGCCCGATATCCTTGAAAACAACATCTTTGGATAGCAGTCGATGAGTGCCAATTACCAGTTCGACCTTTCCGGCTTTCAGTTCTTCAAGGGTCTCCAACTGCTGTGCTTTGGTCCGGAACCGTGAAAGTACCCCTATCCGCACCGGGAAGTCGGCCAGACGTTCACAGAAAGTCTGGAAGTGCTGCTGCGCAAGAATGGTGGTCGGCACCAGCACGCCCACCTGCTTGCCGTTCTCGATCGCTTTGAAAGCGGCTCGTATTGCTACTTCGGTCTTGCCAAAACCGACATCGCCGCAGATGAGGCGATCCATCGGCTTAGTGACGGCCATGTCTTTTTTGATTTCATCAATGGCCCGAAGCTGATCACGGGTCTCCTCATATACAAACGAAGCCTCAAGCTGTTTAAGCCAGACGGTGTCCTCTCCGAACGCAAAGCCGGGGGCCGCTTCTCGCTCGGCATACAGGCGGAGAAGCTCTTCGGCCAGATCTGTCACCGCTTTTTTGGTTTTCTTCTTCAGTCTCTCCCAGGTAGGCGTGCCGAGCGGTGTCAGGGTGGGGGCGCTGTCCTTGCCGGAGTATTTTGAGACGCGATTGAATTCCTCAATCGGAACGTAAAGCCTGTCCTTGCCGGCGTACTGAAGCTGCAGGCAATCCCGATTTCGATTATCAATGTTGAGAGTCTTGAGGCCGAGGTATCTGGCTATGCCATAGTCAGTATGGACAACAAAATCACCCGCATTGAGGTTGGAGTAGTCAGAAATCGCCACGCCCTCTTTAAACTTCTTGCGTCGGACGCGACGATGATAGCGGCTGAAAATCTCATGGTCTGTCAGAATTGCAAAACCGGAGTCGGCACAGACGAACCCCCCTTTGAGATCGGCCACTTTAATGGGGGGCACGAAGTCAAGGCCGCTTTTCTCGGCAATGAGATCGGTCAGTCTCTGCTTGTGTCCTTCGGAATCAACGGCAATAAAGAAGTCCGTTCGGTCCTGTCGGAACTTCTTAATTGTATCACCCAGCAGATCAAGACGTGAGCCGAGCGAAGGGTGCGGTTTACATCCAAAATCAATGGTCCCCGGTTTTCCCCCTTTGAAAGGAAGTCGGTCGATCCGATCATGTCTGTTCATTCGATCAGTCAGTTCGGGAAGGGTGTGGTAGTATTCGTTCGGTTTGGGAAGAGAGACCAACTGGCGGTTGAGACGCTGATATAAATTCTCCCCCTCTTTCATTGTCGTTTCGGTTTCAGACTGAATGCTGCCCAGGCTGAGCGTGAGGACAATCCCGGATTCATCGAAATAATCAAGCAGACAGCCCTTGGGAATTCCAAACTGGACCGACAGCCATTCCAGTCCCGGCAGTTCAGGATCATTGAGGTAGCGATCACGAATGTAGTCAGCATCTTCGTTCGGCAGTTTATTGAGGTGGCTCTCCAGCGATTCCTGAGTTATCGGGACTTCCCTTCGGGGAAGAATGGAGATTGAGTCCACATAGCCGATAGTGCGCTGAGTGGAAACATCGAATTGCCTGATAGTCTCAATCTCATCACCGAACAGTTCCACGCGGACGGGAGCATCGCTGCCAGCACTGAAAAAGTCAATGAGTCCGCCGCGAACGGCAAAATCTCCGACCTCCTCGACAACCGAGACGCGGCGGAAACCGAGTTGAACCAGGCGGACGGTAAGTTCTTCCAGTTCAATTTCGCTGCCCCGTTCAAACGTGAGGCTTGATTTCTTGAGCTCATCCAGCGCAATGGTTGGTTCCATCAGCGCTCTTATGGGACAGACAACCAGATTGGTGCTGCCGGAAATAAGTCCGTTCAGGGTCGATAGCCGCTGTCCCATGATTTCACCGACCGGAGCCCTAAAATCGTAAGGGAGTATCTGTCTGGCTGGAAAATGACCGACCAAGCCGGTTTCGGCCAGAAAATTGAGATCATCATACAAATCTGAGGCGTCATCACCGTTTGGTGTGACGATAAGGATAGGTCTACCGGTTTCCTGGGCGATCGAATTAATCAATAGCGCGGTGGCCGAACCGCTTAGCCCTGAAATAGAGCTATTCGTTAAGTCGCTGTCTGTTAGGTTCTTAGCGAGTTTCTGGAAGGGCTGCCCGGCCACTAAACAGTTTAACAGGCTGTCTATTTCCAGACTCTTGATCGGCTTTGATTTTTCAACACTTGTTTCCAGTGGTTCCGTCCTCACAGCACAAAAGCCCCTGGCCAGAGCTGGCCGGGGGGGATTCATTGGTTATTTTTACTCTTCCAATATAGAAAAAACTGCGCTCTGGGACAGTTTTTATTTGCTCTTATTGAGCTAAAAAGGCAACATATGGCGTGTAAAGCATACTAAATCAAAGTTCAAATATGAAAGGAGCTTAAAAATGTCAAGCTATGGAAAACTGGTAGAAGTTGTAGAAGCGGCCCGGGGAGATGTTGAGAAAGCCGAAGGTGGCAACAAGGCTGCAACCAGCCGTGTACGTAAATCTATGCAGGAGATCAAGGCGATAGCTCAGGAAATTCGGAAAGAAATGCTGGAGCTTCGCGACAAATAACCAACAGCCTATTCGATTGTAAAAAAGGCCGCCCACTGATGGGCGGCCTTTTCTGTATATCTGTAAGATTAAATCACCCTTAACCAGTGATCTCTTCCATGATCTCCTGGCCAAGTTCCAATTGATCGTAATACTGTTCGCGCGATTTGTACAGCAAGAGCAGTGATACCCGCCTGTTTTTGGGGTCAGACGGATTCTCCTTGATCATGGGGTATTGGTCGGCAAACCCTCGCACTTCGCGAACCTGACCTTCGTACAGCCCGGAAACACCCATTAGCTGCCTGGCGGCGTTGGCCCGATCAGCGGAGAGCTCCCAGTTGCCATAACCTCCACTGCCCGTATAAGAGGCGTCGGTATGTCCTTCAATTACGAGACGATTTGTGATTTGTCCCAATTGTCTTGCAATTGTGATGAGAATGACGGCTGACTTCTGAAGCAGTTTTGCCGAGCCGGGTTCAAAGAAGGCGGGAGATTCTTCGGACTCGTTCAAGATTATACGTAGGCCCTCGGAGGTCAGCTGAATCTTGACATTATCCCGCAGTCGCTTGAATTCAGCCTGTTTTTCGAGGTTCTCAAGGATCGTCTTGGCCATCAAGCTCATCTGGTGACGTTCTTCGGCGGTCGGTCCTTTTCCGCCCCCGGTTTCCTCTGTTTTTTTCATGATACTGAGCGGCTGCCCGGAGTTTTTGACCGGCGAAGAGGAACCCTGGAGAACTCCGGATCGCCCGTCCTCCTGGAATTTCCCGGGATCTCTGAAATAACCGGCGACAGCTTCACGTACTTCTGATTTTTGACCAACCAGCCACATGGTAAGGAAAAACGCCATCATGGCGGTCATGAAATCCGCAAAGGCAACTTTCCAGGCGCCACCATGGTGCCCGCCATGCCCCTTCTTTTTTCTCCTGATAATAATCGGTTGTTGTTCGTCGGCCATAGCGGCTACTTCTTCTTGGTTTCGTTACAGGCTGACTCCAGTTCAAGAAAATCCGGTCTTACCTCGGCATAGAGGGTCCGTCGGGCAAATTCAACGGCGATAACGCCCGCGACACCCTTGTTGAAAGCGAGAAGGGCGTTTTTCATGCAGGTCAAATATTGGTGATCATCGGTGAGGCGATGTTTCATTGAGGCTGCCAACGGACCAACCAGTCCATAGCAGCCGAGGATTCCGAGGAAAGTACCTACCAGGGCCGCGCCGATCTTGTGCCCGATCTCTTCGGGGGGGCCGTCGATTGCGGCCATTGTTAGAACAACACCGAGAACAGCGGCCACAATACCCAACCCGGGCAGGGAATCAGCCATGCTGTTGAGTGCCGATGACGGGCGCTCTTCTTCGGCATGGAGGATTTCAATATCGTTATCCATCAAGTCTTCAAGGTCGTGCGGTTGTACCGCTCCCGAGATAATCACGCGCATGGTATCGGCAAAGAAGGAAAGGGCATGATGATTCTTAAGAAATCTGGGATAGCGCTGAAGGATATCGCTCTCTTCAGGGTGTTCAATATGGTTTTCAAGTCCTACCAGACCATCTTTACGGGCAACGTTGAAGATCTCAAACATCATTACCAGTAGATCGAGATAATCCTTTTTATTCATCCCGGAAGAGAGGACAGCGGTGGCCTGCCTGATTATCCCCTTGATAACACTGAGAGGAGTAGCAATGACAAGCGCGCCCAGGGCGGCACCTCCAATAATGAGAATTTCAATCGGCTGGTAGAGTGCGAGAATATCGCCCCCTTCCAGAATGAATCCTCCGGCCACACTGGCCAGAACTACGGCAGCACCAATAAATATAAACATAACTTATAAGTCTGTGTTGATCTTCCTGTTGATATCGTTCCTGGTTATTTGTTTCAGTAATATTTTCGACAGAAAGGGAATTTTCTGAACAAACCGTCTGGGTAAAAGGGATTTTGCCCTGTTATGGCCGCTGATTAAAACTTGTCACCGGGCAGGCAAAAGCTTAGAATTGCCCGAATGAAAAGACTGAGAAAAATAGCGGAGGAAAGATGCGTTTATTGAGTAACCGCCGGGTTTACCTGCTTATGGCCTTTGCCGCGGTATATGTCTTCTATAGTCTTGCCTTTGGCTCAACCGGGGGAGAAGCCGCTGCCGGAGAGTCCTCCGGGCATGGCGGGCCCGTGCTGGATATTTTGCTGGGGCTGATGGTAATTCTCCTGGCCGCCAAATTGGGCGGGGATCTGTTTGAGCGATTTAGACAGCCGGCCGTGCTTGGAGAGTTGGTTCTGGGGATGCTCATTGGTAACCTGCATCTGATTGGGATAGACGCCTTTGAGCCCTTCAAGCATGATATCACCTTGGAAGTATTAGCCGAACTTGGAGTGATTCTGCTTTTGTTTGAAGTCGGCTTGGAAGCGACCGTCAAGGAGATGATGAAAGTTGGGCTGGCTTCATTCACAGTGGCAGTTTTCGGTGTTGTAATGCCGTTTTTCCTCGGCTGGGGGGTGGCCGCATGGTTCCTTCCGGAAGAGTCAATATATGTCCATATCTTTATTGGTGCCACTCTGACCGCGACTTCGGTCGGAATAACGGCTCGGGTTCTAAAAGATATTGGTAAAATAAAGTCGCGAGAGTCGAAAATTATTCTCGGGGCGGCGGTAATCGATGATATTCTCGGGCTGGTAATTCTGGCCGTTGTTGCCGGTGTCATTGCTGCGGTTAATAGCGGCTCCGGAGACGGGGTTAGTTCTACAGCCATACTCTGGATTATTGCCAAAGCTTTCCTGTTCATTGTTGGCGCGGTTGTGATTGGCGCGGTGGTGCTGCCACGGTATTTCAATTTAGCCTTCAGACTCAGGGGAAAGGGAATCATGCTCTCTTTCTCGTTGCTGGTCTGTTTCCTTCTCTCTTACATTGCCGGCGAAGTTGGGCTGGCGCCGATTGTTGGCGCTTTTGCGGCCGGATTGATTCTTGAGGAGGTTCATTACACAAAATTCCGTGAGCGGGGGGAATACGGGATTGAGCATTTGCTTGAACCGATCACCATCTTCCTGGTACCGATCTTTTTTGTCCGGATGGGGATGATGGTGGACCTGACGACATTCGGTGAAATTCAGATTCTTGGCTTTGCAGCAGCTTTGACCATTGCCGCGATTATTGGAAAGCAGGTCTGCTCATTGGCGATTTTTGACAAGACCACCAATCGGATTGCGATCGGTCTTGGTATGGTACCCAGAGGCGAAGTTGGGCTGATCTTTGCCGGAATCGGTGCTAAGCTAATGTTGGACGGGCATCCGGTGATATCGACCAGTACTTACTCTGCCGTAGTGATTATGGTAATAATAACGACTCTGGTGACTCCGCCGGCCCTGAAAATGGTGATGTTGAAAGAGCCGAAAGCGAGTTAGGATGTTTGCTCATCCGGTTTTATTGTTGAGGTCTTAATGATCTTCTAATTCGCTTGACTTGTGGTGGGCGGCCTGTATATTGGCATACTGATCGCGGGGTGGAGCAGTCCGGTAGCTCGTCGGGCTCATAACCCGAAGGTCAGGGGTTCAAATCCCCTCCCCGCTACCAATAAGTGACTATCCCACTTCATGTTACAAAACCCCTGCGTAGTGCAACGACTTCAAAGTTATGAGCCCGAAAGTCAGCGATAAGTAATTTCCTATTTTCAATACGATATCCATCTGAAAACTAACATGTTAGAAATTCTCTTTCGCTCTGTCAGTTGCATCCCAATCTAAACTTTCTAACAGCTTTCTAACAAAACCTCAGGGAATACGTAAGCTTCCCCATATGGTAGACAGTTTTAAAGTAGAGCTTTTTGGCATATACTAAGTCAGGAGGTTTTATGAAACGTTCAAGATTTACTGAGACTCAGATAATCGCAATCCTGAAAGAGGCTGACAGCGGGGAGAAGATTGAGGTCTCCATAAAAAGAAAGGCGCCTCAATTTCTTGAGGCGCCACGGTAAGACTCAATGAACCGGTAACAGACTTATCAGTTCCATTGTTCGGAATTGGAATCAGTCCAGGTCAAAACGATCAAGATTCATTACCTTGACCCAAGCAGCCACAAAGTCATGCACGAATTTCTCCCGGGAGTCGTCGCTGGCATAAACTTCGGCAATTGCCCGAAGTTCTGAGTTGGATCCAAAAACGAGATCGACACGGGTGCCGGTCCATTTCTGATCATTGGACTTGTAGTCGCGTCCTTCAAACAGATTTTCGGAAGTGGGGGAGACCACCCATTTCATGTTGTTGTCCAGAAGGTTTACAAAGAAGTCATTGGTCAAATTCTCAGGCTGCTTGGTGAAAAGACCATTGTCTGAATTCTCTACATTTGTCTTCAATACGCGCATCCCGCCCACCAGCACGGTCATCTCCGGTGCCGTAAGCGTTAGCAGGTGTGCTTTGTCCAGCAGACGTTCTTCATCCGGCGATCCGTTCTCTTTTCCAACATAATTACGGAAACCGTCGGCCGTCGGTTCAAGTACGGCAAAGGACTCGACATCGGTCTCTTCCTGGGTGGCATCGGTCCGGCCCGGTGCAAATGGGACGGTGACCTCGGTCCCGGCATTCGTGGCGGCCTGCTCAATGGCAGCCGATCCGCCCAGTACGATAACATCGGCCAGCGAGACCTGTTTCCCTCCGGAGAGAGAGCTGTTAAAGTTTTTCCGCACCTCTTCCAGTTTTTTCAAAATGGCAGCCAGTTCAGTCGGATTGTTGACTTCCCAGTCCTTCTGTGGTGCCAGTCGAATGCGAGCGCCGTTGGCACCGCCTCGTTTGTCCGTTCCTCGGAAAGTTGAGGCTGAGGCCCAGGCGGTGGAGACCAGCTGGGAGATAGAGAGCCCTGAGGCGAGAAGTTTGCTCTTCAGTGCGGCGACATCTTTATCATCGATCAATTTATGGTCACTCTTGGGAACCGGATCCTGCCAGATCAGTGTCTCGGTCGGGACTTCGGGTCCGAGGTAGCGGGAGAGCGGCCCCATGTCACGATGGGTCAGCTTATACCAGGCCTTTGCAAAGGCAGTGGCGAATTCATCCGGGTTTTCATAGAAACGTTTTGAGATAGGCAAATAGATAGGGTCCATGCGGAGCGCCAGGTCCGTTGTAAGCATAACCGGGGCGTGCTTTTTGGAACTATCGTGGGCATCGGGCACTGACTCGGCTGCTGCCGGATCAGTGGGAATCCACTGCCAGGCTCCGGCCGGGCTTTTCACCAGGTCCCAGTCATAGCCAAACAGTGTCTCAAAGAAACTGTTGTCCCAGTTGATCGGGGTGGGAGTCCAGGCCCCTTCGAGCCCGCTGGTGATAGTGTCCCCCCCTTTTCCTGTTCCATAACTGTTTTTCCATCCGAGTCCCTGTTCTTCAATCCCGGCTGCTTCCGGCTCACGACCAACATATTCATCCGGATTGGCTGCGCCGTGGGTCTTGCCAAAACTGTGTCCGCCTGCGATGAGCGCAACCGTCTCTTCGTCATTCATAGCCATGCGGGCAAACGTTTCGCGAATATCCTTGGCTGCCGCCAGGGCACTTGGTTCACCGTTGGGGCCTTCGGGGTTGACATAGATCAGACCCATCTGAACGGCACCGAGGGGGTTATCCAGTTCTCTCTCTCCGCTGTAGCGCTCGTCGCCAAGCCACTCTGTTTCCGAGCCCCAGTTGATGTCCGCTTCCGGTTCCCAGACATCTTCGCGACCCCCGCCAAACCCGAAGGTCTCGAACCCCATTGATTCCAGGGCGCAGTTACCGGCCAGGATCATGAGATCAGCCCAGGAGAGCTTTCGACCATACTTCTGCTTGATTGGCCAGAGCAGTCGGCGCGCTTTGTCCAGGTTGGCATTGTCCGGCCAGCTGTTGAGTGGTGCAAAGCGTTGTGTTCCTGACGAAGCACCGCCGCGGCCATCGGAGATTCGGTAAGTTCCGGCACTGTGCCAGGCCATTCTAATAAACAGCGGACCATAGTGACCATAGTCAGCCGGCCACCAGTCCTGCGAAGTAGTCATCAGGGCATTGATATCTTTTTTGACCGCGGCCAGGTCAAGGCTCTTGAATTCTTTGGCGTAATCAAAATTGTTCCCCA
>JARGFS010000010.1 GCA_029211095.1 bacterium
CCAGTTTTCTATTTGGTAGCATTGCTTTCATATAGAGAGCGGATATCTTGTTCAATGGAATTGCGTTCAACTTGATCATAGCTCGGAGTATATAGAACAGCAAAACACAGTGTCCCGGTGGAAGCAAACTTCTTCCATCTGGTATTACTCCCGTGTATCTCAACACATTCTCGAATGTTGTTGGATTCACCTACATCGATCAACGCACCACGATCACCATTTGCCACTATAACGGCGAAGATACCTGGGTCATTCATTATGTCTTTGGTGATAGTATAGGGACCATCAAACTTATGTTTACCTATTGTAATAGACATTTCTCTGTTCTCTCTCCTTCCGTCAGTTTCCACACGGGACATCCATTGTTCCACGAATGTCATTTACGAGTATTTCTCGTTTTTTCTTATCATCTGTGGTTTGATATCGTACTACAAAAGCATGCCCGACTGGTTTTGATAGCTTTTGCCATATTCTCTTTCTGGGGTGTTTCTTGACAGATTCACGGGTATTTTCACCTGAGTCTATATCTATCAAAACAGGAGATGTATCCCAAACTGTAATCACAGCAAAAACTCCAGGGAGTGTTTTGAGGTCGCCGCTTGTCATTATTGGTCCTTCGAATTTGTATCCCGCCAGCGTCATCGACATTATCAGCTAAGCGCTCCTTTGTTCATTTCGGGTTTGGTCTTGACTTTCTATCGTTTTTGAATCAGCATCTTTTTCTCCAATTACATTGAGTTGGCCTGTCTCAAGGATTGGGGCGGCGTCGAGTTGTTCAGCTTCCATGAGATCAACGACTCGTTGAAGGGAGAATGCAATTGTGGCTTGTTCTAACACTGGTAATTGTTGAAGTGCGTTGGCTAGATTATCCTGCAAGGGGGATGGCGCTACTTTTGCAAGCTGTATTCCCTGGTCGGATGCTGTTACATTCACAATTCGTCTGTCATTGCTATCCCGTTCCCTGGACAACAAACCGCGTGATTCAAGCCTGTCGAGGATACCAACAATTGTACTTGGGCTAAGAAAGACACTCTTAGAAATGGCAGCAGAATTCAAGGGCCCTTCCTCCACCACACAGAGCAAACATATCAATTGGGGGGCTGTCAGTTGATGAGTTGTCTTCAACTTTCGGGAATATATGTCAACTGCCTGAATGATTCTCCTCAGGGACCGTAAGACTTGAAGGTCATATCTTGCCTTTGGCACCGAAGGAATTTGTACGGGCAAGTCAGCTTGTCCATTCGATTTCTTATTCATTGATGTCCCTCAGAATAGTAATTAACACCATTTCAGCACACCGACACATTGTCGAGATGCGTAACAGATGACATAACAACATATTACGCCATCTCCTCGTCTTTTCATACGTCAGCCCAACCAATTACAACAACAAGAATCGTTTCAACACAAATCATTTCTATAAGAAATACAATTTTATTAACGTTGTCAAGAGTACTTCGGACTTCTTTGGGTCAATCAACGGCCATATCATGAACATTGGACGCTCATTTTAAGCGACCCCAAGAAGGCGGATAAAAGAGAATTTGAAGCGGGCAATTTCAAATCTGTTATGTTTGAGCATGCGATTGAGCGACTAACGAAAGTCAGGGGATTCAGAATAAGAGGTGCAGAAAACAGTTGTTTTGGTCTTTTGTGAGATCATCGCAACAAATTGATTCACTTTTTCAATGCATCATATTCACCGACTCCAGACGCATCAGTGGTCCAAGAAGTTGCAACCGAACAGTGCCGGGCATGGTACTACCTACACTCCTGGTTAACTGTTGATTGGGACGATGTGTTCAATGATTATCGCTCTGATATCAACAATATACATTTGAAGATTTCGAGAAACAGGCAGTTCCTCAACGCCAAGTACGATGAACTCTCGCCACTCATTGCGAAATTGAAGGCAACAGGCAACATATTCTCTGTATGTCAGGTATGCCAATTCGAATCAGCATTAGAGAATAGTCTTCACAAGCAGTCTGACCTTGAACTCATCAGGAAAAGCTGTAGGGTCTGTGAACATCAGGGATGGATATTTAGGATCAGTTGCCCCGACTGCCAGCAATTGGTAGACATAGCAGAACCGTGCGAGGGAAAGTGTATCAACTGCCAAAGGGATTTTGATTTTGTGACCGTTTTGGAACTTGTAGGACCCGATACTTCTACAGAGGATTATTCGATAAATCCAACTCTTGTCTACTGCTCTGAATGTAGTACAACTTCTGAGCCGACTGTGATCCCGTTGAATGGGAACCAATATCTTTGTCTTGTATGTTTAGATTTTACGGACAAAGTGACAGAATGTGAGTATTGCAACGAAACTGTTACTGGCGAACTATATGATACATTTCTCACCGGTTGTTCGATATGCGATGGGTACGGGTTTGATGACTGACCCGAGCCTGCTCTACTGGCTTATTTCTTAAGCCGCGCTTACATGTGAACACTTATTGCATGGCTAACCAAACCGCAATGCTTAGTCGAACCACGCGCTGATGTACTTGATAATCCAGAGCCGGAAGTTCTGCTTTCTGGATTTGGAGATTCTTCCTGGAATATGATATTGAGAGCTTGGGTAGCTCATCCGAAAAGGCACTATATCACACGGTCGGAAATCAACTGTGCAATTGTTCGGAAGTTTCGGGAATCCAACGTTGAGATTCCATTCCCACAGCGAGACCTGCACGTCAAATCACTCAACGATTCTTGGCTCAAATGAGTGGTCAGACAAACTATCTGGCTGCAAAACAGGACCGCTACCACTCTTACATTCCACTCGATTTCGACACGGCATCCGATGGGTCAAATGTAATTACATCCAATCAGAACACTCGTTGATCTCCCACAATGCTGCCGAGACAAAGAAAGTCAAGAGCCCTTCAAAAGTTCTAACAATGTCCAACCGGGGGAGCTTTTCTGTCGCACAGACAAATTGTAGGCCAGCTTGGTCATAAGCATTTCCAACCCTATACCTGACAATAATCAGCGATCGCCAATTATTAGGTTTTCATTAGTCGTAGATTTTTGGCGTGCTTTTTCTTCAACTACTCCCTACCATTTCCGAACATGAATCAAAAGTGGAGACATTCGTCAGAGAGTCTAACCAGAGCCGCCATCGGATTAGCAGCCATACTTGGCTTGACCGTCCTCCTTTCGGCGGTGGGGTGTCGAGGACTATCAGACTTTCTGGATAAATATCTTGTGCTGAGTCAGAAACACTGGGGTTTTAGCGGATCCGCACTTGTAATCTACAAAGATGAGGTTCTGATACAAAAAGGATATGGATGGGCCGATCAGGAATTCAGGCAGAAGAATGGGTCGGAGACCAAGTTCTTTGTTGGTTCTGTTACCAAACAGTTTACCGCCCTGGCGGTTCTTCTGCTGGAAGAGGACGGTCGTCTCAAGCTTGATGACCCAATCACAAAACATATAGCAGAACTTCCCCAACAAGATGCCGCCAACATCACCGTTCACCACCTTCTCTCGCACACATCAGGACTCTACAATTACACGGACGATTCAGAAGTGATGCTTCTGCGAACAACACCGGTCGCATTAAATGAAATAATAGAGGAGGTAAAAAGCCGGGCGCTGAGGTTCAAACCGGGGACTCGCTTTGAGTACAGTAATACCAACTATGTCCTTCTGGGAGAGATTATAGAACGTGTCTCCAGACAATCATATGAAGCGTTTCTACATCACCGTATTCTGAAACCGCTGGGAATGCTGTCATCAGGATACGGCCGTCGAGATATGGCTGTCCCCCGGCGCGCCTCCGGCTACACTATGGAGGAAAGTGGTCACTTAACCAATGCCCCCGCCGCCCGCTTTTCCATGCTCCATAGTGCCGGTGCTCTTTATACGACCACTAACGATCTTGAGAAATGGTACGGACTGTTGGCGCGGGGAGATGGCCTTGGAAGTGGACCGATCCAAAAGATGCTGACTCCGTACGCCGGTCACTACGGTTACGGCTTCTGGCTCGAACGCAAAGATGGACACCGTCACGCTTTTCATGCCGGATTCATTGATGGATACTACAGCAGAATAGATTGGTGGCCTGACAACGGGTTATTTGTGGCTGTTCTTGCCAACGATGACGAAGCACCGGTTCCCAGAATTGCCAACGGACTGGCCAGTATTGTATTTGGCGAACGACCAATAACACCGGAAGTCCGTAAATCAATCCAGCTCCCGGTAGAGGCCCTGGTCCCGTATGCAGGTCTGTTCACCGACAGTGCCTCCAATGGCTTATCGGTAACCCTGATTGATCGCACCCTCCAGCTGCAATTCAGCATGCAGCCACCCAAACAGCTTGTTCCAGAGGCTGCAGATACTTTCTTTGTTGGGACAGATAACAACCAGCGGGTTATTTATCAGAGAGACCTCAATGATTCCATTGTCGGACTTGATCTGTTTGATACCCAGGCCTGGGGAAGTTTCAAAAAGCAGGTGATCAGGCATTCTGATTTACAATCCGAACCAATTGCCGGGCGATGTGACTCAGTCCCCTCCCTGTCCCAGTATGTTGGCACGTACGAACTTCGCTCAAGATTCGCAGATGGAACTGACAAGTTGGTCATGGAGGTATCTTTGTCTGACAATCAGTTGTGCGCTTCTCTCCCCGGAACCAGTCATATTATCTTGCAACACATTGAAAACCACCGTTTTGGCCACCAACTTTCAGGTTTTTCCATCACCTTTGAGCCAAAATCAGACTCCAAACCTCAAAAATGCCGGGTTGTTCTGGGAAATGCCCGTATCAATGGTGTTCTTATCTCCCGGTGAGAAAGCCCAGGCCCATAATTAACGCCTCGCTAATAATACATTAATAATTAATCTGCATTTTCTTCGTCAAAAGAATGATAGTGACAGCTGCAAAAATGATAGAGAAGAAGATTCTGGTAGTCGAAGATGACCCTGATATCCGCGAACTGGTTGGATACAACCTTCGCAAAGAAGGATATAAGGTCTTGTTCGCCTCTTCCGGTGTTGATGGCCTTGAAATGGCAATCTTTGAAAGGCCGGATTTGATACTTCTGGATATTATGCTTCCGGGGATGGATGGATTTCAGGTATGCCGGGAAATCCGGCGCTCCGATGTAGTGAGCAAGACTCCAATCATCATGATGACCGCCAAGTCCGATGAGCGGGATATGGTTTCATCCCTTGATATTGGAGCGGATGATTACATTACCAAGCCGTTTGGGGTCCGGGTACTGGTTGCCCGGGTCCGCGCCAAGCTTAGAGCCGCCGCGTCACTAAAATCTGACAAAGATATTGTTGAGGCAGGGGGGCTAAAGATCGATCCGCGGAGCTATTCGGTAACTATTGACGATAAACCAGTCGATCTCACTCTGACCGAGTTTCGGATACTGATGTTACTGACCAAGAACCCGGGCTGGGTTCTTTCGCGATACGAAATTATTGATGCCGTTCATGGGCAACACATAGTGGTCACGGATCGCTCGGTCGACGTGCAAATATTTGGGCTTCGCCAGAAATTAGGACGGCTTCGGAATTCAATTGAGACAATTCGGGGTGTCGGCTACAAATTCACCACCCCTTCAAACTAACTACATATTCATCAATGCCTTACGTAATTCTACTCCCCAGGTAGACTGATTCCATGTGCCTTATTGCAAGGCAAATCGACGAATAATCTTTCCCAAATATAGCGCTAACACAAGCAGCCGACCTTGTTGCTGTTATGAACAGAGCCAATAAATTCAAGCAAACCAAGCGTGATGGATTTCTGCAATATCTGGGAACATGGGCAATCATGCGCACTCCGGGATCGCGAGTAATTGAATCACCAATGAGGGGCAACGAGAGTCTGGGGAGACTTCATCGTTCCTCTTCAGGTCCGCAGAAAGTTTGAAGCTGTGTGAGACGGAATGGTAAGGGAAGTGAGAACATCAGGTTTCATTGGAAACAAGGAATGGTTAAAGGAGAACAAGAATGGAGAAAACTAAAGCTAATTGGAGTGGCCGGTTCTTTCGGTTGGCAGTGATACTGTTATTGCCCCTGGCCCTGTCTGGTTTGGCGATCACAAGCAACGCGGCTGAGATGGGAAAAATTGCTGGACAGATCGTAAATGCGGCGACCGGTGAGACTCTTATTGGGGCTACCATTACGGTCAAGGGGACTGAGTTGGGAGCCATGACGGATCTGGATGGCAACTACCTGATCAAATCGGTTCCGGCAGGAACATATACGCTCGTAATAAGCAGCATTGCATATACGCCAGTTGAAATCACCAGCGTTATTGTAACCGCGGGCGAGACTAATCGCATCAATACTTCTCTTAAGGAGCAGGCGCATCAGGTTCAGGGAGTTAAAATTGAGGCTCGGGCGGTTCAAAATACTGAAGCAACCATGCTGGTAAAGCGCCAGAAAGCGGCGGCGGTGAGCGATGCCATAAGTGCGGAGCAGATATCTCGCTCCGGAAGCGGAAATGCAGCCGAAGCAATGGCCAAAGTCACCGGAGCTTCGGTAGTAGGTGGTAAATTTGTCTATATCCGAGGTCTCGGAGATCGTTACTCAAGTACCAAACTCAATGGCAGCGTTCTTCCGAGCCCGGATCCGGACAAGCAGTCAATGCCGATTGACATTATTCCATCCTCCCTGTTGGACAATATTATTGTAGAGAAGACGTTTACACCGGATAAGCCGGGTGATTTTGCCGGTGGGTCGGTGAACCTCGGAACTAAAGACTATCCGGATGAACGCACCCTGAAGTTCTCTTCCTCAACCGGGTACAACTCAAATACTAACGGTGACAGCGACTTCCTTTATCAGACTCCGAGCTCAAAAGACTGGCTGGGTTACGATGATGGCAGCAGAAGTCTTCCTGACTATATCCGGGACAATGCGGACTTGCAGGATCGGGTTAATGAAGAGGTTTCCCATTTTGTGACTTTCAATGAAGACAGTCGGGATTCTCTTTTTCCGCTGGTTGTGTTCATGGACTCTTCTACCCGGGCCTTTTCAACCGAGATGAAGCCGCAGACCAAAAAAGCACCGCTGGACCAGGGGCATTCAATCTCCTATGGTGACCAGTTCCGACTCTTTGATCGGCCCCTCGGCATTACCGGTTCTCTCTCCTACGGTCGCAGCTACCAATCTTATGTGAACGGTTTTGACGGCAAATACAAACTCGCTGGAGGCCAAGGTTCTCAGGGATTGACTGTTGATCATGAACTTCGGGACTGGCAGGGTATAGAGGAAGTTCTATGGGGCGGTCTTCTCTCGGCCAATGTCGGCGTACACCGTAATCACAAGTTAGGCGCAACGTTCTCATATACCCGCAACGGGGAATCCACGTCCCGTTACTTGACCGGCATAAATCTGGAACATCTTGATTCCGGACAGACCTTGCGCACCTACGCCATGACCTATTCTGAACGCAAATTGAATTCCCTTCAGTTCACAGGCAAACATCATCTCCCTCAGTCACTGTTGCTGGAATGGGTTGTATCTGATGCAAACACTAACCAATATGAGCCGGATACCCGCTTCTTCACCGATTACAGTTACTGGGAATCTTATGAAGATGATGAAACCGGTGAACTGATTGATACGCTTCGCTGGGATATTGATCCCAACCGCTTCCCCACTCCGCAGCGACTCTGGCGGGAGCTGGATGAATCCAACCGGGAATACCGCGCCGATCTGTCCATTCCGGTCACTACTCAAATAAAGGGTAAAGTCGGCTTCGCGGCCATACGCAAAGAGCGCTCCAGTCGGGAGGATCGGTACCGCTACTCTCGCGAAGGAAGCAATGACTACGATGGCGAAATTGACGTGTATGCCAGTGACGTTGGGATTGATACTTCCTGGACCACCCAATATGGAAATACCACCTACATTTTCCGCAACTACATCAAAAACGCATACCAGGACAGAAATCAGTACACCGGTGAGAAGAATGTCGATGCCGTTTACGGCATGGTTGATTTACCACAGCTTGGCCAACTGCGCGTAATCACCGGCCTCAGGTATGAGACAACATACATGGAGACCGTTTCGCAGGATTCCACCGTTGGTACTTTGTCAAACGATGGAACCGATGGAAATCCGCGAACCTATACGTATGGTCCCGGAATCTCACGCATAGAAGCAACAGACATTCTCCCATCTGTCAATTTAATCTATGCCCTGAACGACAACATGAATACCCGCTTTGCTTATGGACGCACCCTCGCCCGGCCAACTCTTCGGGAAATGTCCGCGGCGGCTTCCGAAGAATTTGGTGTGAGTCGATTCTTCCTGGGGAATCCCAATATAAGACAGACATACATCAACAATCTTGATTTCCGCTGGGAATGGTTCATCCGTCCCGGCGAAGTACTGGCCGTAAGCGCATTCCACAAGAGCTTCACTGATCATATTGAGCATGGGATTCTGATTACCTCGGCCAATGGGAACCTCTCCCCTATCAATGTTGACGAAGCAACCGTGCTCGGTGTGGAAGTGGAATTCCGTCGTCGTCTTGATCATGTCGGATCGCTTTTGAGGAATTTTGTTCTCGGTGGAAATGTAACCCTGGCC
This sequence comes from bacterium, assembly GCA_029211095.1. Taxonomy (GTDB): domain Bacteria; phylum Zixibacteria; class MSB-5A5; order GN15; family FEB-12; genus JARGFS01. Next base: position 8,563 of record JARGFS010000010.1, read on the forward strand.
AAGTCGGAAGTGGCAATCCCGGAAGATGAGATGCTGTCGATCAAAGAATTTGATCCAAACGCCTCATCCACCCGCCCCATGGCCGGCCAGTCTCCATATTTGATCAACCTTGACCTTGGCTATTCTACTGCCGACAACGGACTACGGGCCTCACTGTTCTATAACGTGTTTGGCCGCCGTCTGGCTTTCAATGCTATGGGCAAGACTCCAAATGTATATGAGATGCCTCGCCACCAGGTTGATCTGGTTGTATCCAAAAGTCTCCTCTTTGGAGCAACGCTCAATTTCAAGGCCAAGAACCTGCTTGACGAAGATGTTCGGTTTGTTCACGACAATATCGGTCTTCCGGATGGAGTTGAATATGTTTACAGGGAGCATCGTGTCGGTCGGTCATTTTCAATCGGGATGGACTACCAGGTTTGGTAGAGGGAAACTGAATGAACCTGGTGACTTTCATAGTTAACGAAATAATAGGAAAAAACCCCTGCGTGTTTCATATCGCAGTTGCTCAAGTTGGGAGCCACACCATAAGCTGCGAGCAACGACCTTGGACGGAAGTTAAGAATCCTGACCGGAAAGGAGGACTGACAAGGGAATTTACAAGTAACAAATCCAATGATGATTGCAAAAAGAACTGTGTAGTAGCTAAAAAACCGTGACTCTAAGACGGATTACTCTGGAGGTAACCAAAAGTGAATAGAATCTTAACCATGTGCCTGCTTCTGTTAGCGCTCGCAATTTCGGCGTCGGCTCAGGTCAGCGATGATGGTAAACCGGTGGTGGTTGTCACCAACGCTGATATTGTTGGGAATGTGACCTGGACAGCCGGCAATGTCTACAACCTTTCGGGCTTTATGTATGTAGAGAGTGGAGAAAAACTGACCATTGAACCGGGCACCATAGTTAAAGGTAACCCCGGGCAGGGCGCCAACGCTTCAGCATTGATCGTGGCACGCGGAGGCCAGATCTTTGCCAACGGTACTCAGGCCCTTCCTGTCATCTTTACGTCCATTCAGGACGATCTTGATGATCCCAGTGATATTCCCCTGGACGCCAATGGACGCGGTCTTTGGGGCGGTCTCATTATTCTCGGCAATGCCAAGATCAACACAACCACCGGCGTTGGCCAGATTGAAGGAATCCCGGAAACCGAACCCCGCGGCGCCTACGGTGGAAATGACGACAACGACAATTCCGGCGTTTTGACTTACGTTTCTATCCGTCACGGCGGTTCAGAAATTGGTGCCGCTAACGAAATCAACGGACTCACCATGGGAGCCGTTGGCCGTGGAACTACTGTCAGTCATGTCGAAGTCTTGTTCAACCTCGATGATGGCTACGAGTGGTTTGGTGGAACTGTAAATGCCGACCACCTGGTAACAGCATTCTGCGGAGACGATGCCTTTGACTACGATGAAGGCTGGCGCGGCGGCGTTGAATACTCGTTCTGCATCATGTCTACCGATGTTGGCGACCGCGGCGGCGAGCATGACGGCGGTACTTCGCCTGTCGATGGCACCCCGTATGCCACTCCGCTGTTTAGCAACGTCACCTATTTCGGGCGCGGAGCTGTTAACGGCGGTCAGCGTTGTTTTGAAATTCGCGACAACTCTGGCGGCGGCTGGTACAACTCGATCTTCTATGATCACGGAACCTACGGTATCAAGGTTGAAGAAAATCTGGCTGAGCCGACTGACTCCCAGGATCGGTTGGCGGCCGGTCATATTAAATTCATGAACAATCTCTGGTATGAATTTGGAGATGGAAACAGCACCACAGCAATTTGTAATGGTGTCGCCACAACGGAAGCAGCCATTTTTGGAAGCGGCAATGACCTCGCGGCCGATCCGGGAATCGCCAGTGTTTCCCGTATTCCCAATGGATTGCTTGATCCTCGTCCAACGAATCTGTTCGGCGCAGGATGGGGCGGATGGGTAGATCCTCAGGGTGCCTCCGGATTCTTCCCGGCCGGGGCCGAGATTGATGTAAGCTATCCTGCATACAATTCTGGTCCGTACCCGTATGCAGGTGCCTTTGATCCGGATCTGCCCATGACCAGTCAGTGGACTGACAACTGGACATTTTTGAGCTTTGCCGGATATCTCTCAACCGCTCCGGTAGCATGCTGTAAGTTGCGTGGTGACAACAACCACAGTGGAGCGATTGACATCTCTGACCTGACCTTCCAGGTGGACTTCCTCTTTGGCGGCGGTGCTTCGCACCCGTGCGAAGATGAAGGTGACTTTAATGCCTCAGGAGCTATTGATATCACCGACCTGACAGATATGGTTGACTTTTTGTTCGGTGGCGGTTCGGGACCGTCCCCTTGCTGATCTGATGAATTAGTGCTCTTGTGAATTAGTGTCTCCCAGAGCACTACTGTTACAGGGGGCGGTAACACGCTCCCTGTACAAATTGAGTATGAGAATGGAATCTTGGGAATGAATTTTACGGAGAAAATAAAATGAAGAAAATGTTAAGAAATTTGATTCTTGGTGGGGTGATTCTTGCATCACCTTCGGTTTTTGCGCAGAGTGGAGCAGTTTCACTCGATCATGTCGATGGACTCATCAATTCCAGCGATACGGTGGATACAAGTACTCCGCTTACCTTTCACATAAGAATTAATAATTCCACCGGAGAAACTCTCAGAGGCGTGTCCAACGGATTTCGTATCTATTCTCCCGAAGGCGTTCTCTGGAACCAGGTGGGCGGGGCATCTACCGGAACAATTGACTCCACTATCTTTGAACTGTCAAAGGGGATTGTGATTGACACAACCGCCCTGGACCAGAATACAGATAATAAACCAGATACGATTGGAATCTGGGGAGCCCGCCTGTTTGCAGGATTGGCCAGTGGGTTTGATGATGTCTATGCCACAATCACACTTAATGTTCTGCCTAATCTGGCCGGTGGCACAATTTGCCTTGACTCAGCTTTCTTTGGCCAGTCCACCGGCGATTCCTGGCTCTGGTCGGGAGTGTCACAGGACTTCACCCCTGCCTGGGACGGACCCCATTGCTTTATTGTTCCTGCCGATCCGATGAGTGTTGAAGACGATGACTCCGAAGCTCTGCCGGAAGGAATTGAACTGATACAGAATTATCCCAACCCATTCAACCCCAGCACGACCATTAGCTTTGAATTGTCCGAACGATCAAGCTATTCGGTTACGATCTATAATACCATCGGTCAGTTGGTGCAGGAATTCAATGGAGGAGCGACAGTCGGACGGGTCAATATAGATTGGGATGCTTCAGACTACTCAAGCGGTATCTACTTCTATCGTCTTGAAGTTGCAAGCGGAAACTATGTCAAGAAAATGGTCTTACTTAAATAAATCTCCCCAACCATTCCTTCTCAATTCAAGCGGTCCTATCTCTTCTGATGGGACCGTTTGATTTTTGCGGCCAGTTTGCTTGTTTGAGGGGACTGGAGCATTGGGTTGTCGAATGACTACTGGCAGCAGTGGAACACCAGACGATGAAAAATCAACTCACTGTCTTTCTTCGCTCTCCCGGCGATTGATTATCTGAACAAGCCATTCTTCGCGATTTTTAAGACGATCTATTTCAGACTGCAAACGATCTCTCTCCCCCTCATCTTCCGCTTTGTCCCGCTCCTTGTTAGTCGCTTTCAGCTTGTCGCCAATCTCTCGTAGCTTCTCATTCAGCCTTCCAATTGACTCAGCTTCGTCCGCCTTATCAAAAACAAGAGACTCCGCCTTTTCGATTTCCGATACCACTTTGTCAACCCGAGAGACCGGCGCTATGAATGCGTCTTTAGGATTATAAGCCCGGGTGTTCATGAAGGTTGGTGAGACAATTTCAATCTTTGCCTTGTGAAGAGAGTCCAGCATGCTTTCGCGCAGTCTTGAGCGGGCTGACAGAAGATGTTTTACTTCCGTCAATAATCCGGACACTTTGTAGGAAACAGAGTAGTTGCCAAGTTCAACCACATGAGCAAACGGCTCTTCCAAACCGGCATCTGAAGCTGCCTTACAGAGTAGCTCGGAGATTTTTGAGTGGGGCACATCATAGCCGAGCGAAATATCAGCCGTAACCATTGTACCGGAAGATCGGACTACTCTCACCGGCGTGGTTATCAGGTAGAGGTTGGGAATGCTGGTCAGGTTGCGGTCTTCGGTCTGTATTTCAATATGGAAAAGGCCGCGTTCGGTCACTCGGCCAAAGTTGTCTCCGGACTGGATGAAGTCGCCAAGCTTAAAAGACCTGACCGCCCTCAGCATCATTCCGGCCATCATGTTGCCAACAAAGGTCGTGGCCGAGAGCGCGATGGCCGCCGAAAGCAAAATGCCGATCAGGCTGAGCAGCTGGCCGCGCGTATTCTCTGTAATTGGAAGGGCCATAATTATGGCCAGCCCCCCGGCGAATGACAACAGCAGCAAACTCATCTGTATCCGAAAGCGGCTGCTGGAGGTGCCGGGAAATTTCCTGTCGAGAATCAGCCTGACTATGGTGATTATCCCAAACACAACCGCCACCGTGATCAGAGTTGGCAACAGAGCATTGACTATTTCAACTATACGGGTAAGCAGATCACTCATACTATCTACCTTTCAGGGTACTGACAGAACCAATATAAGGGCTTGACTCATTGCAGGGCAACAACATAAAGAGAGCGCTCGGACCCGCTGTTATCCTGCCGGACCGGCTCATGCAGTCGGTAGTTGCTGATTAACGGGTAGTCAGGCCGGATTGTCCGATTTGTAAACGATTCAAAAAGGATACAATACAACAGCTGTCTCCATTTGCGGTCCAGCCTGAACGAAGCAAAACTTATCTTGAAAAATGGGTAATATATATCTATAATAACCCGGTAGACCAGATAGTATTTGACCATTTCTTGAAAGGTGATAAAAGCATGGCTCTTGAAGCAGGCAGTAAACTCGGTCCTTATGAAATAATCTCCCTCACCGGTGCCGGTGGCATGGGCGAAGTTTACAAAGCCAAGGACACCCGTCTGGACAGAACGGTCGCTATCAAAGTACTCCCTTCGCATCTTACGGCAAGTGATCAGATAAAGCAGCGTTTTGAGCAGGAAGCCAAGGCTATCTCCAGCCTGAATCACCCCAACATTTGTATTCTCCACGATATTGGGGAACAGGATGGCACCGCCTACCTGGTCATGGAATTCCTTGAAGGTCAAACCCTGTCTGAGAGAATCCTTGAAGGTCCTCTCAGCAATGATCAGATGGTTGAGTATTCGCTCCAGATTGTGGATGCCCTTGACAAGGCGCACAAGCAGGGTCTGGTCCACAGAGATCTGAAACCGGCTAACGTCATGCTGACCAAAGAGGGCGCCAAGCTGCTTGATTTTGGACTGGCCAAACTGCAGGTTCCTTCAGGCGGCTTTGAGGAAACTTCGGGACTTACCAGAACCTCAACCCCCTTGACTCAACAGGGAACAATACTCGGCACAATTCAGTATATGTCTCCGGAACAGCTGGAAGGGTTGGAAGCCGATGCCCGCTCCGATATTTTTGCCTTTGGGGGTATTCTGTTTGAAATGGTCACCGGTCAGAAAGCGTTCAACGGCAAGAGTCAGGCTTCGCTGATAGCCTCGGTATTGAAGGAAGAGCCAAAGTCTGTTTCCGAAGTCCAGCCGATGGCCCCGCCAATGTTCGAACGCATTATCAAACGTTGCCTGGCCAAAGATCCGGATGATCGATGGCAGACGGCGGGGGACCTTAAGCACGCCATTGAATGGACCGCCGACGGAGGCTCACAGATTGGTATTCCGAAAGCTGTTTCTACCCGGAGAAAGCGCCACTTCACTCTGGCAACCGCACTGGCCGTTCTATTTTTTGTCACCACCGCTTATCTTTCGTTTATTTATTTCACCCAACCGGTAGAAGAGAAACTGATATCCAGGTTCACGGTTGAAGTAGAACAGGGACTCACTAACATATCATGGCCGCGCATCTCTCCTGATGGCAAACTAATCGCCTTCCGAGGAACCGACTCAACCAACACGCGAAGAATATGGGTGCGACCCCTTAGCTCCCTTGAAGCCTATCCCCTTTTCGGCACCGAAACGGCTGACCGCCATTATTGGTCGCCGGACAGTAAGTTCCTGACCTTCTTTGATGGAAACAAGCTGATGAAAATGCCCGTTACCGGCGGTCAGAGCCAGCTGTTGAGCGAGGGGGTTAACGGGGCAGACTGCAGCTGGGGCTCAAAGGATATTATCCTGTTTGATGGAGCAGAAAGCGATCCGCTCCGCATGGTTTCAGCAAACGGCGGACAGGTAACCACGACCGCAGAAGTTGATACCGCCTCGGGGGAGACTTTTATAGGCTGGCCCTGGTTCTTGCCGGACGGTGAGAATTTTATATTTCAGGCCAACAGCATGGATTCTACGAACAAGACCATATCAACAATTAAGCTCGGCTCAATCAATTCTTCAGACAGCAGGGTCCTGCAGGTTCTCAAACATGATGTGCGCATAGAATTCAGTGCGGGCTTCATTCTCTTTGTTCAAGACAACAACCTGATGGCCCTGCCTTTCGACGACCAGAAATTGGAAGTAACCGGCGAAGCCAAACCAATTGCCCAGGATATCAGTTTTTCCGGCAATGCCGAAGCGTTCAGCATGGCTGACAATGGGACGTTACTGTACCACAGCAGCAATACAAATGCGACCAGCCAGTTTATGTGGGTCGATCGAAGTGGGAAGGAGTTAAGCAAGGTTGGGGCGATTGGAAACTACCTTGACTGCAACCTCTCTCCCGATGAAACAAAACTGGTCTACGCCCTTACGGAAGATGGCAACAAGAGCAATATCTGGGTGTACGACCTGAATCGGAATGTCCCCACCAAGTTGACGTTTGATCCGTCTGATGAAGTATGGCCAATCTGGTCGCCGGATGGAGAGGCTGTCATTTATGCTTCCAACAGAGATGGTAGTTACAACATTTATGAAAAAAACCTGAATGGTGTTGAAGAACCGCACTTGCTCTTTGGCAGTGATTCCGGACAGATTGGTCCCGGAACTTTCACTTCTGACGGGAAGCGGCTCACTTTTACTCTCTTGAAGTCAAATAGAGACATTGGCATTCTCTATCTCTCAGACAGCAATAGAATAGACATGTTTGCCAACAGTTCCTTCAGTGAGCAGATGTCTGAAATATCACCCAATGACAAATATGTTGCCTATATAAGTTCTGAATCCGGCCAGCCGGAAGCATACGTGAGGCAGCTCGACGGCAAAGGTGGGAAATGGCAGATTTCTAAGGAAGGGGCAGTCTTCCCACGCTGGCGAGCGGATGGAAAGGAACTGTACTTCTATTCCTACAGTGACAGCAAGATCGTTGCGATTCCGGTTGAAACCGACGGTCCTTTTACGGCAGGCAATCCAATTTCCCTGTTTACCGCGGCCCTTCAACAACGAATCGGATTTCAAATTGGCCCGTACGACGTGAGCAAGGATGGGCAGAAATTTCTTTTGAATACTCGCTTAAGCGGAATATCTACGCGGAAGATGATAATCGTACTCAACATGAATGAGCAGATTTAGCCAGGAAACCAAACACTCCTGGTGATGAGCGAGCCTTCTATTTCTTGTATGGAGGAGCCGCTCCCCTTTCTACCAGCTGCCGCCGCCCCCACCGCCGCCACCGCCACCTGATGATCCCCCACCTGATGAGCCGGAACTGCGTGGCGCGGAGAAAGTGGCCGTGGACAGATGCGAAGTTGTCGTATTGATAGCATCTGAAAAGGCTACCGGGTGGAAGTGCGTCATACCGTGCGCCCCCACATACCAGGCGGGCATATTCTGCTCAATCCCTTCAAACGCCTTGGCCCACCGGTCAACCACATCCAGAGCGATAGCATACGGAAGGTACTTACTGAACAGATCTTTGTCTTCCATCCGCTCCAATTTGTCTTTTTCCGCTCGCTCCAGAAATTCCTGAAAACCGAGCACGTCGGCAAGCGCCAGAGCTCCCTGTCTGGTCTTGGCTGGCATTGCTTTGGAAAAGAGAAAAAACGGCATGGCAGTTAATATTGAGATGATAATTAATTTTGGCTGAAGACTGAAATCTGTTGAGATTAATTGTGAGACCCCGGCCAGTATCAGCACCAGGGCTCCATACCCCATGTACCTGCCCACAGTCTGTTGCGGTGAGGTAGCAAAAAATCGATGACTGACAAGTTGCTTGTAAATTGCCTTGGACAGTTTGGGAAGATACTTGTAGAATTTGTTCTTCAAGTCCGAGACAAGAACTTCTGTCTTCCCGTTCTGGAACAGACCAGCCATCAGCCACTGTTCAAACTCGGTGAGTTCCTGAAACTCAGTCTTAAGGGCTGTAAGTTTGTAGTCCTTCCTGGAAAACACGAGAATCTTCATTTCCACTTCTTCTATTTTCAGATAGCCTTTTACGGCCAGACCAACCATGGTGGCGGAAATATCTCGGGGGTCAAGGTTCTCATCAATCAGCGTTCCAACTTCGGCAGCCGTAAGTTCCCTGCCGTTAACTTCGGGCGGGTTGTATTTTACTACCGTCGCCTCCCTGACTTTTGGATCACGCCCCTTTTTCTTCCAGTGCGAAAACATGAAAAAGAAAGAGATTATCGGGAGGATGAAACCCCAGTTTTCAGGGAGATTTAAGGCAAGCAGGGACCTTTCAAAATCTGACGGTTCGGCAACTATCCCTTTATCAAATGAGAAGGCGATCGTCATTCCTTCATTTGGATTAAGTGGAGCAGTTGAGTAGAACTTACCACCGTTCTCTGAAGATTCAAAATAGCAGTCAGACTTTTTGGAACCAAACTCGCCGGTATAACAGGAGAAATCCATATTCCGGATCTCACTGGGCGTATTGATAGTTACCTGAGCGCTCACTTGCTCAATCTCGGCCAGCCAGAAATTACCGGTGACATTCCAGTAGAGTTCATCATGATCTTCAAAGTAGAGAAGACCATTCTCCACGCGATAGACGATCCTGTATTCCTGTTCCCCCCGGACATACTTGTCTGCATCCCCAATACGGATATTGACCACGTTGCCAGTCTTGCTCGTCTTACTTGTTAAACGATTGCCGTTGCCGTCGGTTACCGAGATAACATCAATTGGCATGAGCACAGTGCGGCCAAGTTCATCTTCGTACCGGAAGGGAATCTCACGATATATCCCGTGCTTTTCCCGATGAAAATCTACTGCAATATACTCTGAGACAGTAAAACTGCCATCTTCGTCTATTACGATATCGGCGCGAAAATCATTGATGGTGAAGTGCTGGGCATGACTGACAATCGGCGACAGGAGAAGGCATCCAAGAATGAGTAGTTTTGCAAAAAGAAGGGCAGCTTTCATAATAGTGTCCGTCACCGGATTCAGGAGAAATCCGGCTTGATAGCATTGCGTTCTTCGGGAGTCTCTATTTCAAAAAATTCCTTTTTGGTGAAATTGAACATAGAGGCTACCATGGCCGAAGGAAACGTTTCGGTCTTTATGTTGTAGTCTCTAACCACGGCGTTGTAGTATCTCCGGGCTGATTCAATATCACTCTCAATCTCTTCAAACTGTTTTTGAAGTTCCAAGAAATTGCTGTTCGCTTTTAGGTCGGGGTATGCTTCGGAGACGGCAAACAAAGACTTCAGGGTGCCGGTCAACATATTGTGTCCGGCGGCAATCTCTTCAGGAGACCCGCCTTGCATAGCCTGTGATCTGGCTTTGGTCACTTTTTCAAAGAGTCCGCTTTCGTGCTTAGCATATCCTTTGACGGTCTCGACCAGGGCAGGCACGAGGTTGTATCTCTTTTTCAGTTGGACATCAATATCCGACCAGGAGGACTCGGCGGTCGTGCGAAGTTTTACCAGGCCGTTGTAAATGGCGATAGCAAACATGGCCAGCGCAATGATCGCACCTATAAATATTAGGAAAGCTGTCAAGTGAACTCCTTTTACATACTTAAGTTCTGACTGTTTTCATCTGTTTCAAGAATTCGATGCATCGGTAAAATGCAACCGTAATCCTTACCCGTCAAGTTTAGACATTCTTCACCAGCAATTGCTGCAAATTTATATTTTCTGTTAACAGATTTGTTCAATTCCTGCTTACATTGCATTGGAACCTGTCAAAAAGAGGATTAGCCAAAGAGTGACCAGACCGAAATATGAATTGATGGCCCCGGCGGGAAATCTCGCTATGTTCACAGCTGCTGTAAAAGCGGGCGCGGATGCGGTCTATTTTGGACTCAGTGATTTTTCGATGCGGGCCTCCTCTAAGAATGTCACCATTGCCGATCTGGATGAGATGAAGAAGATAGCTGCTGCTTCGCCCAGAGATCTGAAGATGTATTTGACCCTGAACACTATCATCTACAACGAAGAGATTACGCAATTGGAGCAGATCATTGAAGAGGTCAAGGGCAGAATTGATGCTGTCATCTGCTGGGACCTGGCGGTGATTTCGCTCTGTAAAAAGCACAAGATTCCATTTTTTATCTCAACTCAGGCCTCAGTGGCCAATATTGCTTCGGCTGAGTATTACAAGGAACTCGGGGCACAGCGGGTGGTGCTGGCGCGCGAACTAAACCTGGAGCAGATTGCGGAGATAGCGAAGATAATTGATGTGGAGTGTTTTGCTCATGGCGCTATGTGCGTGGCTATCTCGGGGCGCTGTTTTATGTCTCAATTCACTTATAATCGATCCGCAAACCGGGGGGAATGCAATCAGAATTGTCGCAGGAGTTACACCGTCACCGATGACGCTGGTCATGAACTGGAAGTCGAGAACTCACGAATCATGTCGGCCAAAGACCTCTGCACCCTCCCGTTTATTGAAGAAATGAAACAGGCGGGCGTGATCAGTTTTAAGATTGAAGGGCGTGGTCGGGACCCAAGATATGTTGACCTGGTTACTTCGGTTTATCGAAAGGCATTGGACAATTCTCTGACTCCGGAAGAGATTCAGACTGAGATGAAAGAGCTTGAGAAGGTGTTCAACCGCCAGTTTTCTTTCGGGTTCTATCTCGGAGAACCGACCGATCATGACTTCTCTTCGACCGAAAACAGTGCGGCAACCGAAGTCAAACAGGGCCTGGGAAAAGTTGTCAACTACTATGCCCGTAACCAGGTCGCTTCGATTAAGCTGACCGCCGATCTGACGGTGGGAGACAAAATTGTTGTTATCGGGCATAAGACAGGGATTGAGACAACGGTTGTTACTTCGATGGAAGTTGAGAACCAGCCGGTGAAGGAGGCGAAAAAGGGGGACTTTGTCGGTGTCAAGATAGCTGGCATTCGCAAAAATGACGCCGTATACAAAGTTATTGCCAAAGAGTGAGCGAGCAGACCGCACAATGGACAGTTTCTAAACCCGAACAAATCTGCGGTTACACCCTAATATTGCGAAGCCTCAGACAGGAATCTCCGGTTCAATCCTGTTCACCTTCCAATTGAGGCTGGGGGTATTGTCTTGCTCCGGGTAAGCGCCGGAGTTATATTTTACTGTGATATCAAATCAAATCTAACACAGGAGTAAGAACCGTGGGCGACAAAGGAAGTAAAGATAAGGGGAAGAAGGAAACGCAGAAAAAAGCGCAGAAAACTCCAAAGGAAAAACGAAAAGAGAAAAGAGAGAAAAAGAACAGCAAGTAACTATTCGATTCTTTTCGTTGATTCAGGCTCACACCGGAGTAGATAACAAAAAAAGAGAGACTGGCCTTAAGCCGGTCTCTCTCAAAATCTACCAGCGCTTGTTATAACGCAGGATGTGTGATTTTTTGATTAGTAGGAATTGCGATAGCGATTTCCGCCATTGCGATTGCCACTGTCAGTTTTGGGCTTGGCTTCATTGACGTTCAGTTCCCGTCCATTCACTTCTTTGCCATTCAGACCGGTGATAGCGGCAGTAGCCTCTTCCTGACCGGACATCTCGACAAACGCGAACCCTTTCGGACGGCCGCTGTCTCTGTCCATAATGACTCTTACAGATGTGACTTCACCAAAAGCTTCAAAAGCCTGGCGTAAATGATCTTCGGTCGTATCGTACGACATGTTTCCGATGTAGATATTCATTCTACACTCCTTAGGTTGCTTATCCCGAAGTGATCTGCGTTCAGTCGAAAACAGATTCTCCCAGACAAAAAACGATTTGCGCAGGATTGCGCGGTAATTCGAGATTAAGCTTTGGCGGAGGATTGTAGATTGGGACAATACTGCGATAAAGGTCTAACTCAAATAATTAGTTACACTTTAGTATATCGGCTTTAATCACAAAAACCTACGATTATTTTGGACAAACTGGGTCAAATATTGAAATTTTTTTGATTGTCCCTATTTTGGTCCCTGGAGGTCAAGGCCTGTTTGAGGCATAAGCTGATGTGCCGCAACAGGAACCTTTGCCACCACGGACAGAATATCTATCTGCTGTCCGATTTGTTCTTGGTGCTAAAGAAACTCGAAAACGGCCTGGTCATTCGGCAGGTGGGAAGTCCCATAATCTTGTGAGGAGGATGAATAGCATACTTGAACAAAACTAAGGAATACAACTCCAGGGGAAAGGAATCATGGAGTGTTATCCCCTGGCCGTAATTCTGAATCTGCAGGAAAATCTTGGAAAATCGTCATTTTGGATGTATACTATCCATGTTTCGCAATTGTAAGTTACACTGATTTCAGACTATTTGATCAGGTATACAAAGAAAGGTACTACATTATGCAGCCCCCCGTTTATAAAGCCGAAGCGGTTCGCCCCATGTGGGAAGAGTTGGCCCAGGTAGGAATCAAGCCGCTCACCACCGCTGACGAAGTTGATGAGTACGTCACAAAAAAAACAGGCACAACGCTGGTGGTCATTAATTCTGTCTGCGGCTGTGCGGCCGGTAATGCTCGCCCTGGCGCTATGCTGGCGTTACAGCACAAAACCATACCAGATCATCTGACCACTGTCTTTGCCGGAATGGATCACGAAGCGGTAGATAGAGCCCGGTCCTATATGCCGGTTCCCCCTTCCTCCCCCTGTATCGGGCTGTTCAAAGAGGGACAGATGATCCATTCGCTGGAGCGTCGACAGATCGAACAGATGGATGCCGAAGAGATCGCCGAGAATCTCACCGCCGCTTTTGACAACTATTGCACGGCCCAAGGCCCTTCCTGCCCCCCGGAAACATTCCAGAAGATAATTCCGGTCGATATGTGTGGTTCGGATGTTCCTCCTCATGTAGAATAGGGTCAGATTGCTTGACCAGCCCGGAGGCCGACCTCAGGCTTCCGGCTATTCCATTCTCTCTCTTGGGTATATAGAGACGGGGTGGATAGTATAAAAGAACGGCCCGGCTGAGAGTTTTCATTGACAAATTCTGAAAATAGCCTATTATAGTCAGGCTTCATACTCTTCCCGGCCAGCCTGAAAGCTGATCGGGTTTTTTCTGCGTGATTATTCCCTGAAAGTTTAATCGGTAGATGACAGATTTTGCAAACGGCAGATATGACTGCCCTTGGAAGGTGTTTTGAATAATGACTGATATCGCTCGTATCCGAAATCTTGCTATCGTGGCTCATATTGATCACGGGAAGACCACTCTCATTGACTCCGTGTTCAAAGCCACGCAGACTTTCCGTGACAATCAGGAAGTCGCTGAGCGGCTGATGGACAACAATGTCCTGGAACGTGAGCGCGGTATTACTATTCGGTCCAAACACTGTACCGTCTCCTGGAATGATTATCTCATCAATATCATTGATACCCCTGGTCATGCCGATTTTTCCGGCGAGGTTGAACGGGTTCTGTCTATGGTTGACTCTGTCCTGCTGTTGGTTGATGCCAACGAGGGTCCTATGCCCCAGACACGCTATGTTCTGATGCGTGCCCTCAAGCTGGGTCTTCGTCCTATTGTGGTTATCAATAAAGTCGACCGACCCAATGCCCGGCCCGACTACGCCCTGAATAAGACTTTTGACCTCTTCATAGAACTTGGCGCTACCGATGAACAAAGCCACTTTCCCGTCCTGTATGGTTCCGGCCTTGACGGTTGGTTTGTCACCGATCTGGATAAAGAGGCACACGAAGGAACCGATGCGCTATTCCAGACTATTATTGATGAAGTCCCCCCGCCCCAGGTTAACCAGGAGGGAGACTTCCTGATGCAGGTCAGCTCGCTGGACTGGAACGACTATATCGGCCAGATTGGTTGCGGGCGAGTGCTGCGCGGCTCCCTGAAAAAAGGGGAAGAATTCACCCGTATGGTCACCAAGCTCAATAACCCTTCCTCGCCAAACAACGGCTGGTCTTTTGAATCCTCCTCCAAAGCCAGGGGAGTCCACATGTGGATTACTCGTGGCCTGACCAGAGTGGAAACGGATGAGATCTCAGCCGGGGACATTGTCTGGATTGCCGGACCACCGGAAATTACTATCGGCGATACTTTTTCAGAAAACGAAGATAGCAACGAAGCGCTCAAGCCACATGAAATTGAGGAACCGACCCTCTCTATGTTCTTCCTGGTGAATAACGGACCCTTTTCCGGTCAGGACGGGACCGCCATTATGCTTCGGCAGCTCAAAGACAGACTGGAAAGAGAGCTTCGCGTAAATGTCGCCCTGAGGATGGAAGATATAGGTCGGGCCGATGGCGTCAAAGTATCGGGCCGTGGGGAACTTCACCTGGCTATCCTGATTGAAGAGATGCGCCGTGAAGGGCTTGAGTTCTGTATCTCAAGACCGGAAGTTATCACCCATCTGGACGATAAGAACAACGTCACCGAACCGATTGAGCAGCTTATAATTGATGTCCCCGAAGAGTACCAGGGGATTGTCATTGAGAAGTTGGCCAGGCGCAAAGGGGAGTTGACTTCGGTAGAAAATGGTGGGACCAACAGCGTCCGTATTGAGTTTGAAATCCCCACTCGCGGACTGATTGGTTATCGATCCGAATTTTTGACCGACACGCGCGGTCTCGGTATCATGGCCTCACGATTCAGCGGTTACGGTTCCTGGCGCGGTGACATTGTCTCTCGGAACAGAGGATCGGTGGTCAGTATAGAGACCGGACCGGCCACCGCCTATTCGCTGGAGAGTCTGCAGGAACGCTCAGTTGTCTTTGTTGAACCGACTGAGAAAATCTACTGCGGCCAGATTGTTGGCGAAAACTCCAGAAACATGGATATGACCTGTAACCCGACCAAGAAAAAAAACCTGACCAATCATCGGTCATCCACAAAGGATATCGGCGTAAAACTGGATGTCCCCCGCAAGATGACGCTGGAGCAGGCGATGGAATGGATCAGGTCTGACGAGTTGGTGGAAGTGACGCCAAAGTCTATTCGGATAAGAAAAACGATTCTGGATTCCGATGAACGTAGGAAAGCAGAAAAGAGACAGATGATTCTCGATGAGAGCGCTGCGGCTCTTCAGCCCCGCCCTATTGCCTAAAAGCGGTCATAATACTCAACAAGCTCTAAGGCAGGTCAGTAGATCTGCCTTTTTTATAATACTCCCAGAACCGTCCGATCCAGGTACAAAATACCAAGCATAATAATCACACCAATCACGGAAATCAGGGTACCGTAACGAGCCAGTTCCCTCGTTGTAATCGCCTGTGTGGCAAATGCGATAGCATTGGGCGGCGTTGATATGGGCAAGCTCATGGCCAGGGAGCAAGCCAGGGCAACTCCGATTGCGCTCAGGACTGGATTGACAAATGACATAGAGACTACAATAGGTATGAGAAGATTTGCCGCAGCGGTATGGCTCATGAAATTAGACAATACCAGGGCGATCAATGCAATAGCTGCAAGCATAGAAGCTCCCGAAAGAGGTATCTGGGCGAAGTAAAAGACAATGATCTCTGATAGTCCGGAGTATTGCATGGCCACTCCCAGGGTCAACCCGCCCGCAATTAATATCAGGACATGCCATTCAATCTTCTTGAGGTCTTCGCGATCAATAATACCGAACATGGTGAACACAAATATCGGCAAAAGAGCCACAACTGCCGATGGAATCTTAACAACCGGCTGCATTAGCCAGAGAAAGACAGTCACACAAAAAGTGATCACAACCACAACCAGGTCCCAGGTCAGTTTCAGTTGGTCCGGAAAGAGAATCTCAAACCGATCCTCTCGCGGCTTGAACACTTTGACCAGGACTACCCAAAGACCAAAGATAAGTACCAACACGATAGGCACACCGATAGTCATCCATTTGATAAAGGATATCTCGTACCCGATTTTTCCCAGCACCGATGCGGCCACGGCATTTGGCGGCGTTCCAATTATAGTACCCATCCCCCCAATGTTGGCGGCAAATGGTACGGACAGAACCAGCGCTCTTTTGAAGGGATCGCGCCCTTCAAAATGACTGAAGACCGGTCCCAGGATGGCAATCATCATCGCCGTGGTGGCCGTGTTTGACATAAACATGGAAAAGAGAGCCGTGATGAGAATCACTCCAAGTAGAACCATCTTTGGTTTGGTGCCAAAAGGCTTGATAAAGGCCTTGGCCAACCGAATATCAAGCCCATGTTTGGAAGCGGCCAGGGCCAGGACAAAACCGCCAAAGAATAGGACTATCACCGGTGAAGCCATCGGGTTGAGAAAAATCTGGTAGCTGCTCTGGATACCGGAAGCATCCAATCCCAAGGGGCCCCCCGCCTGACCTAATAGATAGATCGAAAGAACAATAACCATAATGCCGGTCGCAAACGGAGGAACCGCCTCCGTCACCCAGAGTCCGGCCGCCCCGACAAAAATCATCAAGCAAATTCTTGATGCTTCGGTCTGCCCCTCCAACTGCAAATAGCCAGCACCAATGGTGCAAACTATCACGGCTAACAACTTTATGATTGGTTTGAGCTTAAGTCTGAGAATGATGCTTCCATCGTCGTCAAAATCTATTTCGTGTGCCACAGATGGCTCCGCTCTTATTGAACGAATTAATATTATTCGCGACCATTAATAGGTAACAGACTGGTAACTGTCAAGACATCTCCGGCTCAGATCGCAATTATATTTGAACAATCCGGTGGTAAATAGGAATCTTCCAACAAGCTGTTTCTGGTGGTGAATCCAATGAAGACCTATTGAGTATCGTACCCGATGCGCAGACCGCAGCTTCCGGTTGCTCTCCATGCAGAAGAAACAGGTGCGGCTTTAACAAATCTTAACAAACCTAAGACTTTCCATCGTCGTAGTGATGTATTAATTGAGGGGAAACATACAAATAGATACTGGAGGTCCGATGCTTTTCAAAAATACAGTTTTAACAAGCCTGACTGTTTTGGTTCTTTTGGCCAATTCGCCTTTTGCGGCGGATTCGGTAGAGTTCAAGCTGCCCGACACCAGAGTGGGTGAATTAACGGCTGAATTTATCAAAGCTTTCAATTCCGGCGATAAAGAGCAATGGACAATGTTCATCTCTGAATACTGGAAACCTTCGGAGCAGGAGGGCGCCACCGAGCGACGTCTCGGCTTTTTTGAAATGCTGACTAATGACCTCGGCCCTATTGAACCGGTGATAGTTGAGAGTTCCGATGAATTCTCAATCCGCTTTCTCGCCCGGGGAACCGTGCCGCAGGGTCCTTTCGAGTGGATTAGGATCGGTTTCCAGATCGACACTCTGGCGCCCAATTTGATATTGCGTGCCTCGGCTGATCCCGGCGAAAACCCCAAGTACGCAATCCCCGAAGGAAAGCTGACTGACAAAGATATAGCCGCCTTCCTGGAAAAATACATGGCCGATCTGGCGGCAGATGATAAATTTTCCGGAGCGGCCATACTGGCCCGGGAAGGAGAACCAATTTTTGCAGGGGCTTTTGGTCTGGCCAGTAAGCGGTGGAACATACCCAACAAGCTGGACACAAAGTTTAACCTGGGTTCCATGAACAAGATGTTTACCTCTGTCGCCATTGCCCAGTTAGTCCAGCAGGGGGAGCTGTCTTTCGATGACAAGGTGGGTACGTACCTGCCTGATTGTCCAAGTAAAGAGATCGCGGACAAGGTGACGATTCATCACCTCCTTACTCACACGTCAGGGATGCAGGATTACTGGGAAGAACTGTTCGATTCTCACTGGTGGGAGATTAAAACTGTGGATCAGCTGGCCGCACTGATCTACGATGATCCACTGCTGTGCGAGCCGGGCGAAGAATTTCATTACAGCAACTCCGGGCCAATCGTGCTGGGCCAGATTATCGAGAAGGTAAGCGGCCGGAGCTACTATGACTATATCAGAGAAAATATATGCAAACCGGCCGGAATGATAAATACTGACTGCTATGAAGTCGACACCCCGACGCCAAATCTGGCCATTGGATATACCAAAGAGACCTACACCGACAATGAGCCGCGCCCCGACCACTGGCGGAACAACCTGTTTATGCATGCCTCCAAGGGCGGACCGGCCGGTGGAGGCTATTCGACGGTCGAAGACCTGATTCGGTTTGATCTGGCCCTGCACTCAGGGAAACTGCTGAGTAAAGAGTACGTGGATATCATCACCGCCGGAAAGGTGGAGATAGGTGGCCCGGAAATGAAGTACGGCTACCTCTTTGGCGATGAAAATTTTGATGGTATCCGGTCGGTCGGTCATAATGGGGGCGCACCCGGGATTAACGCCGAGCTTAAAATGTATGTTGACCTGGGTTACACCGTAGCGGTCATGGCAAACTACGATATGGCCGCTGACCAGGTGGCCCACAAAATGGATGAGCTGATCCGGCAGCAACAGGAGTAGTTCTATCCCGGAGCATCTTCTCTTTTGAAATTACAGTTAGAAGGATATATTCTCCTGTCCGATATATGTAGTGATCAAGACAGGAGGCTTCCCTGAGCGAAATATCCGAATTTCAACCTGATAGGTCTACTATTGACTGATCGGACAATTACCCGTATATTGACTTGATATGAGACTGAGACTCAAACATGCTTTGGCCGTAGGTGTCTGCCTGCTTCTTTTTGTCGGACTAAATTTCGGCAGCTTTGGAGGCGTGTTATGTGTAGGAGGTGATGGACACTTACAGGTTGAACCCGTCTGTGAGCCCGGATGCAATGAGGATGACTACGCCTGCTTACCAGAGGTTTGTGACAGCGAAAGCGAAGATCACCAGGATTGCAAAAGCTGCTCTGATCTGCCTCTGGAGGGGCCTGTCTGGCACTGGCAGAAGAAAAAGTCCCTCACTCAACAAGAAAACTCAACTACCCATGATTGTACGGTCGCTTTGATACTCGATAATCAGAGCATCAACTATCCCTCTTATAAACAATTTCATGGTTCTCCTCCCCCCGAAGAGATCTCCGTCCATCTGATTTCCACATCCGTTTTTCTCTGCTGATCCACCAGCAATAATTCAATCTCAGAATAGACAGATCATTCGCACTCGTAGGAAGTGCGCTTGTATTGCTGTTTGGAAAAATTGTTGTGGAGAGAAAAGCGATGAAAATAAAAATGCCCATACTCGCCTTCATGGCCGTATGGTTGGTAACTCTGACTGCAAGTATAGCCGCTAATGACCGCTGGCAAAGCGGTTTGGAATCTAACGGCTCTGGTCAGATGGAAAAGAGCTCAGTTCTGACCTTTGCCGATGTTCTCAAGCGGGTCGCCGCCAACAATCCGTTGCTTCGATCAGTCAGTTTCCGGAACGAGGCTGCCGCTAATCGTTTGGAGCAGGCAGGTCTCAAAAGCAACCCGGAATTTTCAGCCGAAATTGAGGAAGTAGGCTGGAATGCACCCGGATTCTCAGAATCTGAATTGACCATATCGTTGTCGCAGGAAATTGATATATTCGGCAAACGGAAGGCGCGCAAGAATGTCGCCTCGGTTGAATATCAATCAACTGACTTTAGCGGTAAGGTTCGGGCGTTTGACCTGTATATCGACACCAGAAACAGGTTCAACAAACTCCTTCATGCCCAGAGATTTGCGGTTCTGGCCGCATCTTCGGTGCGACTGGCCGAAAATATCGTGGAAGGGCTTGAATACCGCGTAAGTCGTGGTGTCACTCTTCGATCAGACCTGCTTCTCGCCCAGCTTGAACTTCAGAGAATTATCCTTACTGATGAAGAAGCGCAGCAGGAGTTGGCTGGCGCCCGGCTTGCCCTGGCCGCACTATGGAACAGCAGCTCGGTCGATTTCACACTCTTTGCACCTGAGGAGCCCGACCTGCAACCGGTCCGCAGGAAACTGCCTACGCTGCTGAAGCAGATTGATTCAACCAGAATAGTGCGGGAATCACAGTACGATAAAGATATCCTGCAGGCCGGAATTGCCCTGGCCGAAGCCGAAGCAAAACCGACGCTGACTCTGGGTGGCGGTTTCAAAAGACTCCAGTTGGACAATTCCAAGTCATTTCTCTTTGGAGTCTCAATTCCACTTCCATTGTTCAATCGCAACCAGGGAGAGATCGCCGCTCTTAAGGCATCGTTGAACTCCAAAGAGTATGAGCAGGCACAGGCCAGGACAGAGACCATGGCTTATATTAGGATGACAACAGCCCGCCTGGACCAGCTTTTCAGCCGACATATAGCTCTTGATACTCTGCTGCTGCCTATTGCCGAGCGTGCCTATGCCAGCCTTGAGGAGACGCACAAAGTTGGACGCTTGCCATACACCACGCTGTTAGAGGCAGAACGCTCCCTGATTGAATTACGGTTTGAACACAATGATGTCCTCTTTGAAATCAATGAGCAGCTGGTAGCTCTGGAGCAGATAACAGGCATAAAAATGCATGACCAATAAACTCTGAGGTAGATGAAATGAAAATATTGATGGTAATTATCTCACTGGCCCTTCTCGCTCTGACGCCAGTCTACACAACCGCACAGGATGATCATGATCGTCATGATCATGGTGCGGAAGCGCCAACCCATGAGGATGCGGCGCCAACCGGAGACCACGATGGTCATGAAGATGAATTAGTTGTGGAACTCTCTGCCGAGTCTGCCCGATTGGCCGGAATAGAGATTTCAACCGCTGTAACCGGACATGTTGACAGGACTGTCGATTTGCCCGGTGAGATAGGATTTAACGAGGACAGACTTGCGCATATCGCACCGCGATTTGCCGGTGTTGCCCAGCAAGCCAGGTTTCGTGTTGGAGACTATGTCAGCAGAGGTGACACGGTAGCCATTGTGGAGAGCAATGAGAGTATGAACAATTACTCAATCACGGCTCCTATCTCCGGTTGGGTTTTGGAAAGACATATTACTCCGGGGGAATTTGTCTCCGAAGAAAATAGTATTTATCTGATTGCTGATCTCTCCACCGTCTGGGTCAATCTGGCTGTCTACCCCAAAGATGCCGGACAAGTGAAAAAGGGACAGTCGGTAAAAATCTCCGCCATCGGATCAGAGAATGTCACTTCCGGAACTATCGAGTACATCACGCCGATTGTAGATCTTCGCACCCGAAGTCTCACCGCGCGCATCACTCTTTCCAATCCGGACAATCTCTGGCGTCCCGGATCGTTCGTCCTCGGGAAAATTGCTGCCGAATCGGGTACGAAAGGTCTGATCATCGAAAAAAGTGCGGTGCAGTACCTGGATGAGAAGAGCGTAATTTTTCTCCTTGATGGACCCAACCGATTCAGGCCGGAGGAAGTGACCACCGGAGATAGCAACCAGACCATGGTTCAACTGTTGACCGACATCGGCGAGGGGACCAGGTACGTTTCCAAAGGTGCTTTTGAGCTCAAAGCCAAAATAGTCACCAGTAATCTGGACGCCCATGCGGGCCATGGCCATTAGCGCTGGGATAAACATGAAAAATTTATTTGAGTTAATACTGAAAAACCGTCTGATCGCAGTAATGCTGCTGTTGGGCATATTTGCCCTGGGGTCGCTCAGCTACCGGCAGCTGCCTACCGATGCTTTCCCGGACATCTCCCCCGTTATGGTGCCGATATTTGCCGAGGCACACGGTATGGCCCCGGAAGAGGTTGAGCGCCTGATTACCTTTCCGATAGAATCAGCCATGAATGGTCTGCCCGGAGTGCGACTCATCAAGTCAACTTCGGCATTCGGAATGTCTGTCATATATGTCTATTTTGAAGATAACGTTGACATCTATTTCGCGCGACAAATTGTATCCGAACGGTTGGCCAGCGCCCGCGGTGATCTTCCGGAGATGCATGAACAGCCCGGATTAGGCCCGATCTCCACCGGATTGGGCGAGGTATTTATGTATTATCTTTCGGCTGACAGTACGGTTGAGACGGACGGGAAACCGCTTGACACTTACCTGCGCGAAATCAACGACTGGTCCATAAAATATCAGTTGCAGTCAGTCCCCGGAGTGACCAAAATTCTGTCCATGGGCGGCCATGTATTGCAGTACCAGATCAAGATCAACCCCTATGCGCTCAACAAATATGGGTTTGGTCTGGAAGACATTGTAGAAGCGGTCTCCAACAATAACCGGAATGCCGGCGGCCAGTTTCTGGTCCTGGGATCAGAAGAGTATCTTGTTCGGGGGATCGGACTGCTGGAGAAGCGGGATGATCTGGCCAACCTGCAGCTGGAAGTGGTCAATGGAACCCCGATCCGATTGGGAGATGTAGCCGAAGTTGACTTTGGAAAAGAGATACGAAGAGGGGTGGTCACCCGAAATGGGGAAGAAGAGATTGTCGCCGGAATTGTGATGAAACTCTATGGCACCAATACTTCGGAAGTGATTGAGGGATTAAACCGGAAAATCCCGGAAGTACAGAACTCATTACCCCAGGGAGTCCACCTGGTCCCCTACTACAACCAGTCGGCTCTGGTCAGCAACGCCGTTAACACGGTTCGGGAGGCACTCTTCTACGGCGGGTTTCTGGTGGTGCTGGTGTTGGTGATGTTCCTCGGAAATATCCGGTCCGCCTTCATCGTCTCCCTTGCTCTACCGATTTGTGCCCTGATCGCGGCAATCTTCATGAACGGCGCTGAGATGTCGGCAAATCTTATGTCGTTGGGGGGGATCGCCATTGCTATCGGCCTCCTGGGGGATGCATCAATCGTGATTGTTGAGAACATCTACCGGCAACTGGGCGAAAGGAATAATGAAGAGAAGAGCAGATTTGAGATTATTGTCGCTGCCTGCACCGAGGTGGCCCGACCTATAATCTTTTCCGTCTCCATTATCATTATTGTCTTTTTGCCCCTGTTCACTCTGGAAGGTGTGGAGGGAAAGATGTTTTCACCGATGGCCTTCACAATAACATTTGCTCTTCTGGGCTCACTTGTGGCCGCATTGGTGATTTCTCCCGTCCTTTCCTCGTTTCTGTTAAAGAAAGGGGTCAGACGAGAATTTTTCCTGGTTAATCTGCTCAAAAACAGCTACCGACCCATTCTAAAATATGTCCTGAGGTTCCGGGCGATCATTTTGGCCGTTACTCTGGTGGTCTTCATTGGTACTCTGGCTATGGTTCCATATCTGGGGACGGAGTTTATTCCAACCCTTGAAGAGGGAGCTATTCAGATTAACGTGACAATGGCCCCGTCAATATCACTGGTCAAAGCGACTGAGACGATTATGCGGCTGGAAAAGGTTGTTATCGGCTTTGATGGCGTACAGCAGACGGTGGCGAAGATTGGTCGGCCCGAAGCTGGCAGCCATCCCCATCCGGTAAACTCTTCTCACATCCAGGTGATGCTCAAGCCGCCGGAAGAGTGGCGAGTGTACCGCTCCAAAGAGGAGTTGGTGGAAGCGTTAAATCAGAAACTGTCCGACTATCCCGGGGTTCAATTGGTTTTTTCGCAGCCGATACAGAGCATGTTTGATGAACTTCTTTCCGGAGTCAAAACCCAGCTGGCTATCAAGCTGTATGGCGAAGACTTAACGATCCTCAGGACCAAATCAGAAGAGATCAAAGAACTAATCCAGCCGGTTGAAGGTCTGGTTGATCTTTCGACCGAGCAGAGTTTTGGCCAGCCGCAGGTGCAGATTGTTGCCGACCGTGAGGCCTGCGCCAGGTATGGTGTTGATGTTTCCGGTATTCTGGACGTGGTTGAGCTGGCTATCGGCGGTGAAGTAATTTCTCAGATATTCCTCAACACCCGGCGCTTTGGGATATATGTGCGTTATGACGAGTTGTATCGCAAGGACCCGGAATCAATCAGGAATCTTCTGGTCCACGCCTCGGATGGCGTACTGCTTCCCCTGTCACAGGTGGCCGAAGTAAAAACGATAGTCGGCCCGATCCAGATCAACCGTGAAAAAAACCAGAGGCGCTGGATAATTTCCGGAAATGTGCGGGGACGTGATATGGGTGGGGTGGTCTCGGACATTAAAGGGCTGGTACAAGAGAGGATTGAACTTCCCCCCGGCTATTATGTTGAGTACGGAGGACAGTTTGAAAATCAGGAGCGAGCCATGAAGCGGCTTGGTATTATTGTACCGGTTACGCTCTTTTTAATCTTTCTCCTGCTATACATGTCATTCGGCAGCATTAAGAGCGCTACGCTGATATTCATAAACGTCCCTCTCGCCCTGATCGGCGGAGTCTTGGGGTTGTATTTCACCGGTGAGTATCTCTCGGTCCCGGCCTCGGTCGGGTTTATCGCCCTGTTTGGTATCGCCGTTCAGAATGGCCTCGTGCTGGTCTCATATATAAATCAGCTTCGTGACAATGGTCTTCCGACCGAAGATGCAATAACCGAAGCCTGCATGCTTCGCTTGCGTCCGGTACTAATGACAGCCCTGACAACGATCCTCGGGCTGGTGCCGCTACTGCTGTCGCATGGAATGGGTTCCGAAGTTCAGCGGCCGTTGGCGGTGGTAGTGGTTTTTGGCCTGTTGTCTTCGACCTTCCTAACCCTGGCTCTCATTCCTGCTCTTTATAGCTGGTTTGCTCCAAAGCAAGTAGTAAAGGAAGTGCAAACCGATCAGGCGGTGTTTTAGATTGCTGAACATGAATCATAGAACTTAGAAAGAGACAATATTCCTTCTGCCGATAGATAGTCGAAAGTTATGAACGCCAGAGTGGGAATATACCGTCGGTTGGATGCCGGTGTCGGTTACGCCGTTGACACGGAGAAGCTGCTCTGGAGTGCACGCTTTCAGCCGCTGTATGACCAGAGCGCGATCTGGAGACCGGGGCTCATTTTGGGAACGGGCAGTGTGCAGGCAGGTGGGAGTGACCAGGCCGCTTACAACCCAGGGGTTCAAATCCCTGAGCTTGAATGAATCCTGCAGCATCATCTTGTCGGACGGTCTGGCAACACTGCTGCCGGATTCTGGACCAGACATTTGGGCTGGGCGCATCCTTCCTGCTCATTGAATCGGAGTTTCCTGCTTTTTCACTTTCGGTCAGGCTGTAGTTCTTGATCTCTTGACCCCGGCTGTTGACTCTGTTATTGTTGTGGGCAACGTTGCACTCTTGCATGAGGACTGTTACGAATATGGACAAGTCATTTAGAGAGATGGTATGGCGTCAATTTGGTGCCGCTATTGATGCGCTGGAAGAAGCCATCAACGTCTGTCCCGAGAAACTCTGGGCGGATCGTAAAAGACAACCGGAGTTCTGGTACCTCGCTTTTCACACCCTTTTTTGGCTGGATTATTATACGTCAGAAGAGTATGAAGGGTTTACTCCCCCGCTTCCATTTGGTCTGGAGGAGAGGGACCCAGCTGGTGTCCTGCCGGAACGTCCGTATACCAAAGAGGAACTCCTGACTTACCTGGAGCATGGGCGCACCAAAGGGAAAAAGAGAATTCTTTCCCTGACAGACCAGGAAGCAACCCGTACGGTTGCGCTTCGAAAAGCCACGCTCAGTTTTTCGGAGTTACTGCTCTATATAATGCGGCATATCCAGCACCATTCCGCTCAGCTCAATCTGATTCTTCGCCAGGAGACCGGATCGGCTCCCGGCTGGACTTTCATATCCAGGTGACCGGATGAGCAGGTGGAAGTTGAATGCGTACGAACAATAGATGTCAGCCGGTATTTCTCATCCCGGCTGCCACTCCCGCAATCGTGACCAGCAACGCTTTGTTGAGAGCCTGACTGGTGCGTCCCGAAGATTGTCGTGTCCGGTATAGAGCTTCAATTTGAAACAGGTTGAGCGGATCGGTGTAAGGATTTCTAACATCAATGGACCTTCGTATGACCGGCGAATGCGACAGCAATTGACGATGTCCGGTCAGTTGCTTCAATGAGCTGATCGTGAGGGCCAGCTGCTTCCTTAATTCATGCCCCAGCGGATGTAGTTTTGTATCGGTTAATCTCTGCTCATAGTGGCGGGTGATTTCCGGTTCCGCTTTGGCGAGGACCATTTCCAGCATGTCGAGAATAGTCCTGAAGTAGTGCCAGTCTTTTGCCATTTTCAGAATCAGGTTTTTGTTACCACTGTTTATTGCATGGTCCAAAGCCATGCCGGTCCCAAGCCAGGCGGGCAACATGAGGCGAACCTGGGTCCAGGCAAATACCCAGGGGATAGCGCGGAGGCTCTCCAGACCGCCGCTCTCTTTCCGCTTGGCCGGTCTGCTCCCCAGTGACAGTTTCTGCAATTCCAGCTCGGGCGTAGTGGTTCTGAAGTAAGAGATGAACTCATTTTTGTCCTGCACAATTTCCCGATACTGGCTTTTTGACTCCTCAGACATTTCGTCCATCAATTGTCGCCACTGGCTGGTGGGAGAGACTGGCGGTGAGACCATAGCTTCCAGCGTGGCCGAAGTATACACTTCCATAGTCCGCACCGCGATTGGCGTCATACCAAATTTGAATCGGATAACTTCCCCCTGCTCGGTAACTCGCACAGAACCATCAACAGACCCGGGCGGAAGGGAGAGCAGTGCATTATACGAAGATGCACCACCACGGCTGACCGATCCCCCCCGGCCATGAAAGAAAGTCAGATGAACACTATGTCTCTTTGCCACCGCCAGTAGCTCTTCCTGTGCCTTATACTGAGCCCAGGACGCGGCCAGGAATCCGGCATCCTTGGCCGAGTCTGAGTAACCAATCATTACCTCCTGTCTCCCATTGATTGTCTTACGATACCAATCAAGCGAGAGCAGTTGATCCAGTGTTGCGGCCGCGTTGTTCAGATCATCCAATGTTTCAAACAGTGGGACAACCCGGAGATAGTCCTCCACCCCCGCCTCCTGCTGAAGCAGCAAAACGGCCAGAACATCCGAAGGCTCTTTGGCCATTGAGATTACATAAGCACCCAGGGCCTCCCGCGGCTGCCTTGCCAACATCTCAAACGTATCCCAAACCACCTTCTCCTTGGGGCCGGGAGCAAAATTCTTGGGGATGAGAGAACGGTTAGTCTTTAGTTCCTCGAGCAGGAACTGCTGCCTCTCACTCTCACTCAGTTTTGAGTATACTGTGAGACCGAGTTGATCTGTTATTTGATCAAGTAATTTACTGTGACGGTTTGATTCCTGCCGAATATCAAGCGTGAGCAGGGTAATGCCAAAACAGTTGAGCCGCGTTATGATATCCCGGAGGTGGCCGTTGGCTATCTCCTGCATGTTGCAATCAATCAGAGAGTCATAGCACAACATGAGCGCTTTTCTCAATGGTCCTTCATGGAGGTAGATCGGAATCTGGGTTGGCTCCTGACCCTCAAGTCTTGCCTCCACCCAATTCCTGGCCTCTTTCAGCAACCTGAGCGACTGCTTGAGGAAGACACGATACGGTTCACGCACCTGACCCACCACCGCTCTTAGTTCCGATGAGCAGGAAGTCATGGAGAGTTCTGAACGAAGCTCCGTGATATCCTCTGTCAACAGTTCCAGAGCCTGCCAGCGACCCAGTAATAAAACCTGTTCGGTAATTTCAGCCGTTACGTTCGGGTTGCCATCCCGGTCCCCCCCTATCCAGGAAGCAAACCGGACCGGCGTATAGTCTATCGGCAGACTTTCACCGAGATTCAACTCCACAGTCTTGTTGAGATCACGAATAAAAATGGTGACTCCCTTCCAGAGGGACTGTTCAATCACCGCAAAACCCCACCGGGCTTCATCAATCGGTGTCGGCTTGGTGGTTCGAATCTCATCACTGTTCCATGATGACAGCAGCAATTGTCGCATTTTTGAAACATGTTCTTCCCGTTCAGAGATTGTCAAATCAGGACGATCCAGCGTCAGCAGCAATCGTGATATCTCATCATGTTTCCGGATCATCGTCCGCCGCTTGACTTCGGTTGGATGAGCGGTCAGCACGAATTCAATACCGGTTCTCTTGATCGCGTCCATAATCTCCTGCTTGCTCTTGTCCATTTTGAGCAGCCGCGGCAGAAGTTCCTGTACCGACCCAGCCTGCGGCAAGGTGTCCGGCAGCAGGTTGTATGCCCGTTTTCTTCGGACCCGATGAACCTGCTCGGAGATATTGGCCAGTGTCAGGAACTGAGTAAAGGCTTTGCTCATCAGCAGAAGTTCTTGATCGGTCAACTGTTCAATCTGTTTGACCAACTGCTGCCAGGATTTTTTGTCTCCGCCCCTGGCTCGCTGCGAAGTTTCCCGCAAGAGGGTGACCTTGTCAAGAACCTGCTGCCCCTCCTGCGACAGGATTACTTCGCCCAGAAGATTCCCCAGGAGTCTGATATTGTTCCGGAGCGGCTCCTGTGTATTATGAACAAAACTCTGTTTTTTCAATGTCGCACCAGAGATAAGATTGTATTCTCCAAGCGTCGAGCCATCGGCTCGTTGACCCATTGGCTCGCTGACCCATTGGCTCGCTGACCCATTGGCTCGCTGACCCATTGACTCCAAGATGCCGGTTCTTCGATTGCAAATCAAATATAATTCGATTGTTAACAAAAGTGGTTTGACGGGGGATTCTCAACCGGCGCGATAGAAACCGGGAGCCAAAAAGTACGGACTTTCGTCCGGCTCCAAGGCTCCCGACAGGTGCAAAAGAGATTCTCTGCCAAAATGGACAGCTATTTTATCTTACGTCATAGCGCAAAAAGGATACAAAGGCAGCCGCAAAACTGAGCAGGCAGAGGGTTGACAGCAATCCAAAATCCAAAACAACCGCCTGGGCAACTTTGGAATCATTTGTTTTGGGATGTTCAAACTGCGGCTTGTCTGTAATATCCAGCCCGGCATCATCGTGGGAAGTGCCTATCGTAACTCCTTTTTCAGAATCCATCTCGATCATGATACCCCCGAACTGACCGGACTCAGCCTGCTTCTGCTCCGTATACTCGTTGAATTTGGTTCGGAACTCATCAATGCTGGCCTCGTATCTTGATTTCATTTCAGTATCGTTTCCAGCCAATGTCATGGCGCCCAGTTGGAGCGCCGAAGCTGGCGAGAAACGGGATACAGTGAACCCGAGTCGCCGCTGGACCTGTTTTTTGTTCTGCCAATCGTTCATGATTTTCCGCTCGTATTCTTCAATCTCCAGTTGAACAACTCGCCGGGCTGAATCTTCCGCCTTCATCCGAGCCCACATAGCCATTTCCGCCTCTTCTTCTTCTTCGGGAGTCATGCTCTCGAGATTCTGGCGCTCGGTCTCCGTCCACCTTTTCTCGGAAGCATCATAATACTGAGCCCAGAGATCTTTGGCGTATCCATCACGGACCCCTTCAATCTCGGCCAGGCTGGGGACATCCACAATGCTCCCGGCCGCCATCACCCCGGCCCGCGGGATGATCAGAACAAAGGCCACCCATAGCACCAGCGAGAACAAAAACGAGATACTGGATCGCCTGGTCAGAGCTGAGATCAGTACGCCTATCATCACAAAGAGCGTTATGTATTGCAACGAGAGTGCAATTAACAACAGCAGCCGGAGCCAGTCCGAGCCGGTCAGGGGAACCCCAAAAAGCTGGACGATCAGCAGTGACAAAAGAATGGGAATACAGACTGGCAAAACCAAGCCCAACCAGGAACCAATCGCTTTACCCAGTATATACTGGGCTCGTGGAATGGCGTTGGAGAAAACCAACCGAAGGGTTCCGTTTTCTCGCTCGCCGTTGATGGCGTCATAGGTAAAGAGAATTGCAAAGAGTGACAGGACGATCTGGATTATAAAAACAAAATCCGTAATCCGAAAGACGGCAAAGATAGGATCATCGGAGTACGGACTATGCTTCATTTTGACCGATGACTCGGTTGACACCGCACTCCACCTCCCAATGTCATAGTTGAGCCCCGAGACAAATATGGACATCGGGTTTGGCTCTCTGTATACCTTCTCGGTAAGGGAATGCCATGAACTCTGCTGCTCCATCCGCTGCTGCGCCAGCGAGACAGCGGTGTTGTACTGATCCACTGACTGCCGGTACTCCATAATGCCGATGAAGACGCTCAATAGAAGGAGCAATGAGCAGACAGCAAAAGTGGCCACAAATTTCGGGCTTAGCAGAATTGCTCTGAGCTCTTTTTGTATCACCAACTTAATCATATTGCTTCCCTTCTCTCCAACTAACGGGCGTCATAACGGTTAAAACCAACAAAGGCGCCGGCGAAAAATAT
>JARGFS010000110.1 GCA_029211095.1 bacterium
TACAGTGGTTTTAATCTGCTGGGCATTGAGGTGCCTGACCGTCGCTACAATAAGTACGACTGGTTGGCCAATATTATGTTCCGTCCGAAACCGAGCTTGAAATTCATCTTCTCCTTCAAAGACACTCAGGAACATTACACTATCTTTGACTGGGACTATCGGTATTCTTCAGGGACTGCACCGGTGCGCGAAGACAAGCGGCGGTCAATCTCTCTTGAAGTTGCTCAGTCCATCAATAAGGATATGAGCTACGAAGCGATTTTCTCCTACTCTCAGAATTCAGTTCAGCAGCGTCCGGGCGATCCGAAAAACCCCGGTAAAGGGCTCGATCCGGATCAGTTCCTGCTGGAAAGTCAGTGGGAAGATTATGACGACGATAACAACAATGGTATCTGGGATCCGCCGGAACCGCTTTTTAATCTCTACCCGGACTCAAACCTGACCGGCACCCCCGGTCCGGCCTACACATTCGGTGAATTTAACCAGGAGTTAAATATTCAGAATGGCCAGTCCGATGGATGGTCTAATTTCCGTTTCAATGACAACGGCCTGATGGACGCCAGTGAAGGGGAACCATTTCTTGACCTCAACGGAAACGGTGTTTGGGATGCCGGTGAAAACCTGACTGATAGAAACGGCAACGGTATTCTTGATAATGATCGTATCGGTCGTGTCGACAATCAGACTCCCGAGCCGTACACCGACGGTGACTCTATTATCGGTGAGCCGTTTACCGATGTCAACACTAACCGTGTCTATGACCGTGGTATAGATATCTTTATCAAATCAACCGGCCCCGACAATATGGACCTTAACCATAATGGTAAGTACGACGGACCAAACATTCTCCCGACCGAGTGGGTAGAAGGTATTCCGTATGCGGACCGCAATGGGAATGGCCTGTTTGATGCGGCCAACTTCCATTACGATGTGGGCGAGCAGTATGTGGATGTCAATGGCAACGGAAAGTACGATGCCGGCGGTACCACCTTCCTTGATCCGCTCAACTACAGCACCGAATCCACCTGGCATTTCCGTGAGAGTAAGACTCTACGCGGTGAGGTGAAAATGTTCCGCCACATGGGTAAGCACGAAGTCAAGGCTGGTTTCGCTCTGCAGCGCTGGGAATTCCTGTATAACGAAATCCTGAAGCCATATCTGCTCTATACCGGTCGTCCGGATTCCGTGGCCGGAATTGCGGCCCCGTTCCCGACCCGCGGTTCTTTCCGCGACATGTTTGAGTACAACCCCTGGGGCGGTACCGGGTATATCCGCGATAAGATTGAATACGGCTCTATGATTGCATCGCTTGGTCTCCGGTGGGATTTCTTTATTCAGGATAAGTATGATTTGGTCGAAGTAGCCAAGAACGATGACCTCGGCTCCGGAGTTATTTTTGGAGACCGTCAGAAGATATCTCCGCGTATTGGATTTTCCTATCCCATCTCTGATAAAGCTAAGGTCCATTTCAACTACGGCCACTTTTTCCAGCTGCCGCAGTTGAGCCTTATGTATTCTCGTAACACCAGCGCAATCAATGAAAACACCGTTCTGGGTAACTACAACCTGGATTACCAGAAGACAATTCAGTACTCCTTTGGTGTTAAGTACGCTATGAGCGAGAACTACTCGGTCGACTTCTCCGGCTACTTCAAGGATGAGTTCGACAAAATCAACAGTCACCAGATCAGACTGGGCGGATTGACTCGCCAGCAGTATCAGAATAGTGACTATGGACGCAGCCGTGGTGTTGAGGTAACGATTGAGAAGCGAGGCGGCGGGTATGTCAATGGTATGCTCAGTTATACATATGCTTTCGCTTTCGGCAAGGCTTCGCAGACTAACCAGGATTACCTGACCGACTTTGAACTCTCCCGCGATCCTCTGTCGGAATCCGCTCTTGACAATGATATCCGGCACTCGCTTAAGTCCAGTGTGCAGATTTTTGTCCCCAGCACGGTCAAACCGCGTCTGTTTGGCCTGCCCATTCCTAATGGCTGGTCCATGGCCATTGAGACCATTATTGAGAGTGGCAAACCGTTCACTCCCAGTCGCGAATACCCCGACATAACCTCGAATGTTGGTGAAGATATTCAGAATAACTCACTTCGCCGCCCCACCGGCGTCAACTTTGATCTTCGTCTGACCAAGGACTTTGAGCTTGTCGGCATGGATTACAAGTTCATCTTCTGGGTCGAGAATGTTTTCGACAATAAGAACGTAACGGACGTTTATTCTAATACCGGCCGTCCGGATACACAGCAGAATCCTGATCAGTTAATTCGTGAAGGTACGGATTACGATCTCAACCCGAACAACTGGGACTATGGTCGCCAGGTCCGTTTGGGAATAGAAGTGAGTCTATAATTTGAAATATTTAATGACTGAAGATATGCGAGGACAGCATGCATTTTAATAAGAGCAGCCAAAGATCCTCCGGAGTCATGCGATCACGAGACGTTCTGGTCGGTTCGATTTTGATTCTGGCCCTTTTGGCGCTGACCGTCCCGACCGAAGTTAACGCTCAGGCGAAAGTGGGTACTACCGGGGCCCAGTTCCTGGAGCTTGGTGTATCGGCCCGTGCAATGGGTATGGCCGAAGCGTTTTCTGCCGTAGTCGATGACATCTCCGCCGTTTATTATAACCCGGCTGGGTTGACCGCCCTCTATGGCCGCGAGGCAGCCTTAACGTACATCTCCATGCCGGCCGATGTCAGCTATGGCTTTGGTGCCGTCGGCCTCCCCTTGGAGTCTATTGGCGGTGTTTTGGGAGTGGCCGCGTATGCGCTGAGCTCAGGAGAGATGATTGAGCGTACCTACGAGCGCGGAACCTTTGAAGGGACCGGCCGTACTTTTGCCTGGAATGACTTTGCTCTGGGCGTTACCTATGGCCGTTACCTGACGGACCGTTTTTCAATTGGTCTGTCGGTCAAATATATTAATCAGTCGGTGCATGATTTCTCTGCCAATGGCTGGGCTGCCGATGTTGGTACGTTGTATGACACCGGTTACCGTGGTTTCAAAATCGGTATGGTCATCAACAACTTTGGCCCCGATATGAAAATGATTGAGAACGGCTATCCGCTCCCAATCAACTTCAAATTTGGCGCTTCGATCAACGTTCTTGAAGAATATGATCATCTGCTTACTTTCTCTGCCGAAGGATCGCATCCCTCCGACAACCTGGAGAAGTACAACAGCGGTCTGGAATATACCTTTAAGGACAGGTTTGTCCTGAGAGCCGGAAGCCGGTTCAACTATGATGTCGATGGCTTCACCGCTGGTGGCGGACTTCGCCTCCCGTTTGGGGAAGAGAGAGAAATACGGGTTGATTACGCCTTCCAGGATTTTGGAATCCTGACCGAGGTTCACCGTTTTACAATGTATATGGCCTTCTAAGGGAGGATGAGCATACTGATGAATTACCGTGATAGAAAACAGACTCTCTTAATATTAGCCGTAGCCGTGGGCTCGATTGTTGTCGGCTCACTTCTCCTTGCCGGGTGTACCGATCCTCTGTCCGGCGATGTGAATGCTAATCTTCGGCCCATCGTGACTTTTACAAATGTCCCTCCGGGTTCCTGGGAAGAGGAATTCTGGACAGTGGACAGTATCACCGGAGATACCATTGGTACCGCTCCTGATTCTGTCGTCACCCGTTACACTCGGTTCTCAAGAAACCCGTTTGTTTACTGGAAAGGGACCGACAAAGACGGCCAGATTGATTTTTATCGTTATCGCGTGATAACAACTCTGGAACTGCAGGACAAGGACCAGGACATTGATGAGTATATTCAGTGGCTGGAAAATCAGGGTGAAACGTGGCCTAGATTCGACACCCTCTCCATTGACACCGTTGAGGTGGAGCCGGTTAAGGTCAGATTGACGGTTGATACTATCTCCGTCTGGTCCAAGTATCTGGATGTGGAGCCGTCCAATGGTGACCCCAAGACTACAGAAGTGGTCAAACTGAGAGCTTTCAATGATGACCCGGTCAATGTCTACCAGATTCAATACGTTCTGGTTCAGGCCGTTGATGAAGAGGGACTTGGTTCGGCTCTGGCCGTCAGAGCATTCTCGAGAAACGACAATCCGCCCAACACGCAGTTCCAGTTGGCGGTTGATACCGTTGCCCCGTTTATCAACTCCAAGTCTGAAGGGCGCGTCTCCGGCGTTTCTCTGGCCTGGAAAGCCGAAGACCCGGATTATCCGGCCGGAACAAATGCTCCTCCGTTTGAGTATCGCTGGACCCTGTATGGTCCGTTTGAAGATTTCAAAGATGGTGACTCAGTCTGGAAGAATCTTTCTGAGAA
Source organism: bacterium (assembly GCA_029211095.1). GTDB lineage: Bacteria > Zixibacteria > MSB-5A5 > GN15 > FEB-12 > JARGFS01. Next base: position 4,313 of record JARGFS010000110.1, read on the forward strand.
CTACATTTACCGTGTCTTTGTTTCCTCAGATGCCAAGATATATAAACAGAATGACATTCTCGTTGTCTGTGATACCGCTTTTGATGCGGGCGGCACGGTGACTTGTGACACTATCGTTGTGATTGAAGGCAGCCCGGCTATGGCAAATATCCGGGGTAGCTGGTCCACGAAATTCGATGTCAAAGCGCTTGCCGAAGATGACCCCGAAGGACCAACCGGTACCAACCTGAACCGTGTTGTACAGGAGTCCGAAGGTTGGAGCAACGACAGTTCGACTGTACTCTACAATGTCTACCAGAACTATGTCTGGCCTCCGGGTGGAGATACAACTGTAGAAATGAACTTCATTTTCTGGATTGATAGTAAGGATGATGCCGGGGTTCAGGACCCGGTGCCAATGTTCTCCAAGATTCGTGTGATTGATCCCAAGCATGAGAGACCGGTTCTGGTACTGGACTTCTCCGGCGGCGCTTCTCCGTTCAATGCCCCCATTAACCCGGGAGGAAGTGACTTCTTTGGGCCAGCGCGAAGAATGTGGAAGGAATTTGTAGATCATTGGGGTGAAGCCAACGTACCTGGATGGAACCAGAATGGTGAGTCCTTTGATATCAACCTGCTTGAGCCACACCTTAAGGGAGGCCCCGATTATTTCGCGGTTAAAGGAGCCACCTACCTGCCGCTGCCAATCGCTGAGCTGCTCAAGCACAACGTTATCATCATGTACAACGATGCTGTTAACGCGGCGGACAATACAACCTTTGAGCCAATCTTCCGAGCCATCGATGTGGGAACGAATGTCTGGTCGATCATGAGAAGTCCTGTACTGAGCAGCAGTCCGGCATCACGTGACATTATCGATACCCCTGTGGTTCAGTTTAGTTCAGATTATGCCTTCTACTTTGCTGCTGAGGGGGTAAGTTTCCAGGGTTGGCTGGCTTATCTATTTGTTGATCCTTCCGATCCATTCCCCAATCCAGTACGGATTGAGGATTTCACCTATGCCGATCCATTGGTGAGCAGCTGGAGTGGGTACCAGTGGCCGGAACTTCATATTGACACGGCCCTTCTCCACGCCAACTATAACTGGCGCCCAGCAGAGAATCCGCCGTTCGGCTGGGACTATCAATGGGATCCAAATTTGGCTGCCTTGCCGGAAGTTAACTGGATGTCGTTCCGGACCAGTTTCTTTGAACGTGGCACCCAGGTCAAGTCTGAACCGATGTACCTCTATGGTTCAAAATATGGCTCCGGGACACTGCCTAACGGTTGGCCCACTTTCCAGGGTTCACCGGTGGCTCATCGAGTCAAGGCAGACTATTTCCGGACCGTGCATATGAGTTTCACGCCACTGGCGATGAATCCTGAAGATTTCAAGATAGTGGCGGATTCGATGCTCAATTTCCTTTACGTACCAAGGGTGGCCGGGACTGCGGCGCCAAACCAGCAGGAGTCCGGTTCTCAGGTTTCAATCAGGTAAGACTGCTGAAACTATAAAAAATCAGGCCGAGCTATTCAGCTCGGCCTTTTTTTGTCGGCGGGTGGCATTTGACTACCTGAATCTTTGCAGCAACGCGTTGCCGGGGAATTTCCGTTCGGCTAATGAGAGTACCGAGTCAGCTTTGCCCCTTTCCCCCAGAGCAAGGTAGCCGGAGATGAGATTGACGTACGCTTCGGTCCGACTTGAATCCAGCTCAATCGCTCGTCCAGCCTGATAGACAGCATCGCTATAACGGCCATTCAGTCCGAGCAGATAACTCAGCTGGTAGTGAGCGCTGGCAGTCAAAAGCTGACGATTCTTTTGGCTGTGTCGGAAGTTCCTATCGAAAGCAAAGTCATCGGTTTCGATTGGAGGAGGTGGGGAGACTAAGGCAGCCCGCAGTACTTTCTCGGAGTTTGCCGGATCACCCCGTTTCAATAGAGCTATTCCTGATTCGAGCAGGACCTCAAGCTCCTGATCGGTTCTTGCGATGGTTGAATCAGTTATCTGAAGCAGGTAATCGTCTGAAATCTGCTCCGATACCGCTGCCGCCCGGATCAGAATGAGATTGGCATTGATATCAAATGGTCGAAGTTCTACCGACTGTCGGGCCAGCGAAAGCGCCTGTTCCGGTTGATCATTCAGTAAGTGCAGCGATGCCAGGTTAGTGTACGCCGCATTCCTCTGGGGGTTGAATTTAATCTCCTGGCTGAAATAGTAGCTGGCCGAATCAGTCTTGCCCAGTCGGACACAGGCGGCTCCGCAATTGAGATTGATTTCCGGGAAGGTTGAGTCGATCCCCCGACCTTCCTCAAAAATCCTCAGCGCGGTAGGATAGTCCCCGTGTGCATATCTGGTCAGGCCGCGCGAAATATAATCCATACTTGGTGTTCCGTGAATGGTTGGGGCCAGCGGAACAAAGGCGAGAAGAGCGGCGGGCACTCCTGCCGTCAAAATCCACCATTTGCGCTTAACTATCTGACTCCAGGTCATGCCGATTGCAGAGGATCCAAGTATAAGCATGAACGGTATGACTGGAAGACGAAAGCGACTGGTCACAAAAAACAGTGCGATGCCAGCTGCATAAAGAATGATCATGACAGCTACCGGCATCAGTTCCGGCCGGAGTTTTCTTGAGGCAACGAATCCTATGGCCGCAATCAGCAGCAGCAGTCCAAATCCGAGAGGGTTGTATTTGAAGAAGGGAAACAGATCAAGGAATCTCCCCAGCGAACGATTGTTGGAGAACTCAAGGTTGGAAAAGAAATAGGACAATTTGGCCAGGTAAAGCTGTCCGGCCTCGACCGGGTTTTCTGTTATCCACGCCAGGGCGCGCGATCTCCAGAAGTTCGAGACCTCTCCCGGTTTAAGATCGCGGCCAACCTGGTTTTCGGCTTCGTAAGCGATATCGCTGATGCGCCAGTTCAACCCGAGTGGTTCTTCGAGTCCTGCGGAAACTCCATCGGCATTCGGATTATTCCCGATATAGAGGTTAATTCCGGCCTGTGATGCAATCAGCACCGGATCGGAAGCGATCACCAGATTCCGGGTTGCAACCAGCCCGACAATTATCACCGCTCCGGCCAGAAGAGTCAGCGAATTTTTCAGAGCAACACGCAAGGAAGAGCCGTTCTTTCTTATGACCGGCCAGAGGGAGAGAGGGAGGAGGAGCAGGGAAGTCGGTCGGGTGATGGCTGAGAGTCCCCAGACGAGACCGGCAATAAACAAAGAGAGTCTTGTTCTGCTCCGGGCAGCGCGTAAAGTCAGGTACCAGGCAGCCAGCAGTAAGAACGTGAAGAATGAATCCAGAAGCAGCTCGGATTCAAAATAGATGACGATTGGAAAGAAGGCGTAGAGCAGGGAAGCCAATCGGGCAGCCCTGATACCGGAGTAGAATCTGGATGTTTGGTAGACCAGGATAGTTGTGGCCAGTCCGATCATCAGACCGAAAATCCTGAACACCCAGAGCGAGACTCCGGCCAGTTTGATAATCAGCGCCAGCACGAAGATGTACAGTGGAGCCCGGAAATAGGTGGTGTCACCAAGCCAGTTCCCCTCGGCCATATTCCTGGCCCAGTTCAGGTGGTAGTTATTATCAACTGTCAGGTGGGTCCAATCCGGCAACTGGCTGAACTGGTACAGGTAAAGAATTCTCACGGCCAGAGCAATGACAAGGATCAGAATCAGCCCCCCAATCTCCCGTCTTTTCTCTCTTTTTACTTCCAAAACCACGAGCCTAATATAGTCCGCATCTTTTTTGTGACCTTGTAAAATTTTGCAGAGATTACGTCCGTTCTGATCAAAGCGCAAGCCCGGACAAACGGGGCTGCAAAAATCTGCCTTCTCCAGGACAGTTTTGTGAGGGTTTTCCCCCATATCATAAATAGATGGCAAACAGAGACTTAACCTGTATTGCCCGGGCCTGATTGGAAGACTGATCCGGTCGGATTAAGAAATATCGCAACGGCATAGCCTATGCAGTAAGGCTCCTCGGACTTTACTTGAGAGGAGTATCTGTGACCATTAAGAAACTTGTTTTGTTCTCCCTGTTGCTGGCAGCAGGTTTAGGCTTGGCCCCTAAGGTCGAAGCCTCATGGTCAGAACTCTCACCCGGCCTGGAAGCCTCTCTGACGGACGTATCAAAGATTAACCCGGACAGTCTCATTGATGTAGTCATCTTCCTCGACTTTGATAACAGCGTTTCCCAGGTCAAAAAAAGCGCCGCGTTAAAGTCTTTGCGGGCTGACAAAGTAAAGTCAGTTATTTCTAACCTTAAGTCTGTCTCTGTTTCCGGTATTGATAACCTGAGGTCATACCTTAACCGGGCGTCCGCGGCCCCGATAAGAGAGTTCTGGATTACCCCCTCCCTGACAGCCAGACTCACCGCCGAGCAGATCAACGTTGTCTCTGACATGGAATCGGTGCGCTTGATTACCGAAGACGCTCTGCTGAACTACATTGAGCCGGTCGATATCAAAGCGGCTGCATCAATGGCAACGTCCAATTCTGTCCAGCTTGTTGATCTTGGCGTGACGCAGTTGTGGTCCCGAGGATTGACCGGTGCCGGCAGACTTGTCTGTTCATTTGACACCGGTGTCGAGAGCGATCATCCGGCTCTCAGTTCCAAGTGGCGTGGGAATCATGCCAGTCTGGCTTCTTCCTGGTATTCACCGGTTACTCCCAATAGCCCTCCCACTGACAAGATTGGTCATGGAACCCACACGATGGGTATCATGATCGGATCCACGCCGACTGATACCTTTGGTGTTGCTCCGGCCGCCGAGTGGATCACCGGTGGCGTAGTTGACCAGGGGAGATCTCTGGCCGTGACGTTGGCTGATATTGTGGCCGCGTTTCAGTGGGCTCTCAATCCGGATGGCAATATTAATACCACCGATGACGTCCCCGATGTAATTCTAAATAGCTGGGGCATTCCCAAGAATATGTTCACCCCCTGTGATAGTACTTTCAGCGCTGTTATCGAAGCGGTTGAAGCGGCCGGAATCGTTACCATTTTTGCTGCCGGTAACGAAGGCCCCAATCCGATGACCATTCGCTCCCCGGCCGATCTGGCTGTGACGCCCACCAATACCTTCTCCGTTGGGGCCGTGGATAACAATCGCGTTGTCGCTTCTTTCTCCAGCCGTGGGCCATCCTCCTGTAACCCGACTGATATGAAGCCGGAAGTTATGGCTCCCGGCGTGAGCATTCGTTCCTCGTACAAAGGGGGCGGATACAGTTTCATGAGTGGATCATCGATGGCGGCCCCTTATGTCGCCGGTATTGTTGCCCTCATCCGCCAGTACGATCCGGAAGCAACTGTTTCTCAGATTAAGAATGCTCTGATTGCGTCGGCTATCGACCTCGGCCCGACCGGCGAAGATAATGACTATGGTTATGGATTTGTTGATGCTTCCAAAGTTCTGGACTATCTCAATGCCGCCGGTCCGAGTGATTTCAAGATTGAACGGATCACTTATCCCCTGACCGGAATCGCCACAATTGAGGGTACTTCCGAGGTCGAAATCCTAATCCGCAGTTCTGTCCCGGTAAATGGTGAGTTGATCGGGAGCATCAGCGCCGAGAAGTTGCCCGGAGTCAGTATTCAGGATGCCGAAGCAACATTTTCCTTTGCCGGTGGTGGTCTGTTTGCCTATTCCAGCCAGCCGTTCATAATCGAGTTGTCTTCGGCTCTCTACAATGGACAGCGTTTGCCATTCACTTTGGAACTTGGTTATCCCAACGAGGCTGCCATAGAGATGATCGAGTTTGAAATCGTGGCCGGTATTGCACCGCCGGGAATAATGGAGACACACTCTACGGGCGCCCTGGAACTCACTGTTTCAGACTTTGGTCAGTATGGTCTCGGTCCGGAATCGAACTATAACACCGGCGGACGGGGACTTCGTTATCGCGAAGGGAGTAACCTGCTCTATGAAGCCGGGCTCATTGTCGGCACCGGCGTTGACCAGCTGTCTTCCTCCGTTCGTGATAGCGCCGGGCAGTTTGCGGTTTCTGATTTTCGGCCTGCCACACCGTTGTCTACGGGGTCTTATGGTCTGGACGGTGGATTTCATCATACGGCCAGAATGAACGCCGTTAATTCTACCGCTATCTCTGGCCTGACGATTCTTCAGGAGACAGTCAATTTCGACACCTACGAGGATAATCGCTTTGTTATT
>JARGFS010000111.1 GCA_029211095.1 bacterium
GGTAATAGTAGCGTGGATCAAACCCGAAGAATGAACGGACAGAGTCATTGATCAACGAGGCGGCCTCGATAGGATCCCCGCTGTTCTCCATCTTCTCAGAGACCGTCGCAAATCTATCCACCAATGGCTGCCGCCATGCTTCCAGCGGTTCATTGCTCCCTCTATACGGGAGGATGTAGCGCCTGAAATCCTCGTAACTGTAGGACCGAGACCAGGGGAGCGTGCGCCAGGCTTGAAAGGCCAGATCAATCTGTTCGATCAGGAAATCAGCCGTAATGACTTCGCAGTCATAGATGATTGTATCCCGCTGGTAATCCATCTCCCCTCGTTCCCGTTCGATTGAATCCGCGGCTATGAGCAGGGAGTCATAGGTTTCAAAGACAGAAATATCAAATGGTACTTCGGCACCCGATGTATCTACGAAGCGGTAGGTCACATAGCTATGATCCTCCATATTCCCGATAAGGAAGCGGGCCGCCTGGTATTTAAGAGTATCATCGGAGGCCGCATAGTGATTGAGCACTCTCCTGAGTTCCGAAGAATTCTCGCCCGCCTTGTTCAGAACCGATTCGATTTTGTCTGAATAGTCATTGGCGACTATAGTTGCTGACAACAGCAACAAGCCAATTAGTACAACTGAGATTATCTTTGTATTGCGCATGCGGAGTTCTCACACCAACTGATTCTTGTTCTTTGCATTAAGACTAATCAGTTGAGCGGGGTCTGACAAGAGATATGTCTTACTTCTATTCTCAACAATCACCCTTCGACTCCGCTCAGGGTGACTTGGAGTGTACAGGCTCAGGGTAACTTGGTATATGCAGGCTCAGAGTTTCTTGGGTCCACCAGCCAAGTCATTCCCGCGAAAGCGGAAATCCAGGTTCGACAGGCCAGCATTAATGGTGGTCCACCCGCCGACCTCAGTTGAAGAGCCGTAACTCCGGTCCAATCAATCCGGGACAAACAAGTTTGACCCGGGCACCCCGTACTGAGAAAACTCTCCATATATCATGGGCCACCCGGCGGAGGCAGCAACAAGTCATCTCGAGCTCAGTCGAGAGGTGATCCAAGGAAACAATCCCCCTTCGACTCCGCTCAGGGTGACTTGGGACTTCCACATCATTGATACTTAGAATCCGACCACGAAGCCCTATACTACCGGCTTTTTGTCCCCCGCAAGATTGGCAATTGCCCGCCGGATCATATCGGTCTCGCAGGCGTACGAGAATCGGATCGACTTCCGGTCATCATAGAAAATGTCCCCCGGCACTGATCCCATTGAGTAGTTATCAATCAGGTGGTTAACCAAATCCCAGGCGGAATCTTTCCACTGGTCAGTGATTGAGGCATACAAGTAGAACGCGCCGCCCGGTGGAGTCTTGCACTCCAGCAGGTCAGTCTTCTGAATGCCGTCAAACAGGATATCTCTTCGCTGGCGATAGACATCGCGCATCTCCGTTATACAGGATTGGTCCCCTTCGAGAGCGGCCAGACCACCATACTGGGTCGGTGTTGAAACACCATTGATAGTGTACAGGATCATCTTCTTAAGGTTGTCGGCAAATGGCTGGTGATTACAGCAGACATAACCCAACCTCCAGCCGGTCATGGCGTAGCTCTTGGAAAAAGTAAAACAGGAGATCACTTTGTCCCGCACTTTGGCCGGGAAATCTCTGGCTACCGCACCGGCTGAGATATGTTCGGTCTCGTAAATGATATCTTCGTACGCCTCGTCAGAGACAATATACAGATCATGTTTTTCGGCTATCTTAAGCAGCTCGAAATAGTCCGACCGCGTCATCACTCCACCGGTCGGATTGTGCGGCGAGTTTACCAATATTGCCCTGGTCTTTTTGGTCACGGCTGCTTTGAGTTCATTCAGGTCCCAGCGATATTGCAACTCCGCCTTTAACGGGACTTTGATAAGGCTCCCCCCGGACAGTTCAACCATCCAGGCGGTCGCGGTCCAATTTGGCTGCGGAATGATAACTTCGTCCCCCGGATTCAGGATAGTGCGAAAAGAGCAGTAGAGAGCATGCATCCCACCGTTGGTGACGGTCACTTTGTCGAGTCCATCCAGATAGTCAATCCCGTTTTTGCCCGCCACTTTTTTCAGGCAGGCCTCTTTGAGTGGTTTGATACCGGTTGAGGGGGCGTAGTGCGTATGATTGTCATGAATCGCTTTGACCATTGCCTCTTTGATATGCGGTGGAGTATCAAACGAAGGCTCGCCGGATTCCAGGCGAAGCGGGTCATCCAATTGCAGGAGTCGGTCACGTACGGAGACAATGCCGGAGAAAATTACATCTCTAAGTTCGTTGTTCATATCTCAACCTCTAAAATAGTAGGAGTTATTTCGTCAGCTTCGGCAAGGATCTTCCCGGCCGGATCAACGACCATAGAGCTTCCGCCAAATTCGTTGGTCCCGTCATCCCCCACAGAATTGATACCAATGATATAGTAGCCGTTGTCAACTGCTCTCTGCACCAGTAGTTTTTTCCAGTCCGCCACGCGCACGCGCGGCCAGGCGGCCGGAACAAAAACGTACTGTGCCCCTTTTGATTTAAGAATCTCGAACGGCTCTTCAAACCGGAGATCAAAGCAGATCAAGGTCCCCAATTTCCCGAACCGGGAGGTCACCAGCATTGGCTCCACCCCCGGGGTGAAGACCTTGTTCTCTCCCATCGGCTCAAACAGATTAATTTTGTCATAGATTTGGGCCTGGTTGTCGGCAATGTAGGCATAAGAATTATACAGCCGACCGGAGCGCACACTGGGGAAACCGAACATGACGGCCATTGGATAATTGGCCGTCAATTGCCTGATCCGGTCCACTTCCATACCTCTCCCCCCGTTATAGAGGCATCCGGAAAGAGCCAGTTCCCCAAAACAGAGAATATCGGCCCCTCGACTCGCCGCTTTGTCAAGGTAAGGCGTTATGTCCAATTCGTTTATGGACTTCTGGATGATTACTATTTTCATCAAATCAAAAAGATAGTTGGTACTTTCGCTCTTGTCGGATTGAGCACAGCATGAATCGCCAGACTGCTGCTCGTTGATCCTATTAAAACAGGGTGCGACCTCAATGTCAAACCTATTTGCTTTCGGCAGCGGTTGAAGAGGGAGAAAAATCACTTCACATGGCAGGTGAGCCAAAACAATGAGTCAACTTTGCCTGCTTCTCGCCGACACTAATAGAAGGAAAACGATCTTCAAAGCTGAAGTTAATCTGTACGGAATGAGCTGAGTGAGGCATGAAGATATTAGTAATTGATGACGAGGCAATGATTTGCCAGCTGGCAAGGAAAGTTCTGGAGCGATCCGGGCACGATGTGGTAGTGGCCGATTCCGGCGCTAACGGCTATCAAACATACCAGGACAACCACAACTCCATTGATCTGGCCATAATTGACTTCCATCTCAATGACATCACCGGACTCAACTTGATTGAGAAAATGAGAGAGCTAAACCCTGCTCAGGCTTGCCTACTTTCCAGCGGGAATGCTCCCCAAATCAGCGAGATCCCGAAAAGGCTCAGGGACAATACTTTTTTGCTGGCCAAACCATACCGCTCTTCACAATTGAGCGATAAGGTGGCCGAAATCCTCGACAGTATCGCCTGATCATTCAGAATTCGCTTTAACTCCGCACAATCTTGTTTTATTTTCGTTATTCCCTAAAACGAACACCTGTTGCGGAGTATAACGAGATAATGAGAGCTAACCTGCGCCCGTTGACCCTGACCCTGATTACTGCCCTGATACTGCTGGCTACCGCCGCGACCAAAGCGGAAGAGCCCCGTTTGGTCAATTTTGGATATTTTGAAGCTGGTAATTCGTCCTATCATACTTTGCTTCGGGGGGAGATCAAGCGGTTGCTGGAGAATCGTATCGGCGACAGTCTCAAGTTCCGTTTTGTGCCCGATGGTTTTGGCTCGGTTGGTTGGGATCGGGACAGTTGTCGCACTATCGCGGCTCAACTGGCGGCCAGCTCCCAAGTAGACATCTTCCTCACGGCCGGCCCCTGGGTGGTGGAAGACCTCCTGAACGCCGGTTGCAAGAAGCCGATTGTCGCCCTGCACCGTTTTGATCCACTTCTGGAACAGCTGCTCGACTCCCGGGCGAGACCGAGATTCGACAACCTGACCGCCCACTACCGTCCGCAGAAAATGGAAAGCGATCTGGAACTGCTGGTCGAGCTGACCGGGGCAAAAAAAATCGGCTTCCTCCTCTTTCCCTCTGATTCCGGTCAGGCAGAAATTGTCAGACGGGCCGATGAGATCGCCCGTACGCTGGGAGCGGAGATTCTCTTTACCTCAGAAACAAACAACAGCGGCTCATACGCTTTCTTCAAATCTTACGAAGCTCTCAAGAAAGAATCGGTCGACGCCGTTTACCTTGGTCCGCTCTGGGGGATGGATAATGTCCAGCGGGTGGAATTCCTGTCGTCGCTTTCCCGGGATCGGATTCCTTCGCTCAGCTGGGAAGGGGACATTCCGGTTCAGCGGGGAGCGTTGGCCAGCGGAGCCGGGGTTTCATTTGTGGGGGAAGCTCACGCTGCGGCTGATAAAATCATGCAGATCATCGGAGGCGCCAAAGCAAGCGACCTCCCTACCATTTACCCGCAGCAAAGTCTGCTGGTAATCAACAGTGCCACCGCCGATAGCTGCCGGCTTGAATTCCCCCAGTTTCTACTGCTGGATGCTCAATTGATCCGGTCGGGAGCGCCGGAAGAGTCCGAGATGATTTCACTGGAGCAGGCACTGGGGCGAGCCCTGAACTCGCATCCTTCACAATTGGCCATCGATGATTTGCTGGAAGTGGCCAGTAGAGAGAAACTCAGCCTTAAAAGCGAATACCTACCGCAAATCTCTGCCCAGGTATCCGCCTTCCATCTTGATGACAACCGCGCCGCTAATTCTCACGGATGGATTCAATCCGATGGGTACTCGGCCGCAATCGCACTTGACCAGACCATTCTATCATTGGAAAAACTGCGCGCGATTAAGAGCGCCGATGCCTCAATTGCGCTGGCCAAATCACAACAGTTGGAATCAAGAATGGCCCTTGAGCAGGCAGTAACCGCGGCCTACCTCGGTTACCTTCAGGCGTACGAAGAGTCCAAAATTGTCAGCAAAGACAGGGAGCACATCCGACTGTACCAGGAGATATCCCGCGCCCGGGCCCTGACCCATCCAGATGACTCTATTGATATTCTCCGGTGGGAAATCGTCTGGCATGATGCTACCAGCCGCATGGTCGAAGCCGATTATCATCTTCGCTCCGCCCGGGCCATCCTGACCTCACTGTTGAACCTTCCCGAGAATTACCCTTTCCTGGTTGATTCCGTTTCGTTCTCCGATGAAAAGATGTTCACAACCCTGCAGCGGCTATACACGGTTACCGGGAAAGTGAGCAATCAGGAGAAACTGCGCGAAACGCTGGTTACCACGGCGCTCTCCAACAGCGCCAACCTCAAAACCTATGATTCCAGACTCAATCTGCAGAAGAGGAGGCTTGAAGAGAAGTCCGCCGCTCGCTACCCGACCTTCCAGGTTGGAACGGATTTCAGAATGGCTGACAGTCTCGAAGACTACCCGGCTCCTTTTGAAGAGCAGAGCAGCAGTTGGTCACTATACGGCCTGCTGAAATTCCCGCTCTGGCTGGGCGGAAAAAACTCACATGAAAAAAAGAAACTGCAGGCTCAATACAGTCTCCTGGAATACGCCAGAGATTCGGCCAGCCTTGAGACAAGAGAGAGTATCAGCAGCGCTCTTTACCAGATGTATGTCAAGTCCGAGCAGATGCCGGTTGTATTCAGGAAGCGACGAGCCGCACGACCAATACTTGATCAGTCCGTCTCCCGCTACGAAAGAGGCAAAACAGGGATTCTTGATCTGATCGATGCCCAACGAAACGTTGCGCAGTCAGAGCTGCAAATGATCTCCACCCGCTATCAGTTTTTCCACGATATGTCAAAACTCGCTCATGCCGTCGGCTGGAACTTTGACAAAAATTCTTCGTTTGACCAGGCGTTCATGGCCTGGCTCTCAGATTACTATGCCGCTATAAAAGAGGCCGAGCAGGAGGATGGGCGATAAGAGTTCTTAGCTGCCGGACTCCAACAGTGACGGAAGATGCTGGAAAAAACGGTAGAAGAAATAAACCGTATACAACCCCAGCGCTGTCAATCTCGCGTACCTGACCGCGGCCAGTTCTCGCCGTTCCGGTAGTTTCCCGGTCGCCTTGAGAATCAGGAAGAACCGACCATAGACAAAAAACGTCGCACTTAATAAAACGGTGGTCGCTATAGTCATCGCTTCGATCCCGTATTCAAATCTGCAAATGTGCGAGCCGAGCAGTACCGCCAGCGTTCCAAACGCATATTTCCCAATTTCACTCGAAGGTATCACAACATCGCGCCCCTTGAGCATCACTGCCGAAGCAGCCAAAATAATCAGGTCCCGGCCAATTACCAGCCCCGCCAGCCAGAGCGGAAAATCCCGATAGATTATCAATCCCACGATCAAGATTGCGGCCATCACTTTGTCAGCCAGCGGGTCAATCATTAGACCCAGTTTGGTAATCTGTTTGAAGCGGCGCGCGAAGTAGCCATCAAGGCCATCGGTAAGGCCAGCAATAGTCATCAGGACTAAGGCAATCAGAGCAGCCCGGTTATCCTGCAGGGCAACATAGTAGATGATTATTGGAGCCAGGAATATCCGTGATAAACTCAGCAGATTGGGAAGCAGCAGCAATTCTTTCAGCATCTTGTCCCCTGTCTCTATCTTTGAAACGGGAGCCGTTTGTAAATCTCAGGAATGAATAAGCTCTCAAACCGTTCCAATTCCAAGCGTCCTTTTTCTGTGTCCGATGCTATCATCCGAATAAAAGCAACTTCTCTCGGCTGGAACGTCAATGAACTCAGCATGGAATAGAGTTTGAACTTATAGTCACTGAACGTCTCACCATAGTTAGTGACATACCAGAAATCCATCAGATACTGTTTCTGTTCAAATGAAAGACTGAACCGCCCCGCCTGCACCGTCCGTCCCGGCAATTCAATCGTTTGCTCCCGAACGCTGTCAATCGACCAGCCGCCGCCCGGCAGACAGTTACGAGGAGAATGGGGACCGCCAAAACTCTGCCGGTTCAGAAAAAAGTCAAAGAGCAGGTGGATTTCGCCGCCGGAGTCGTTGCGGTAGTTTCCGGAAAAAATCTGCTCCGGCTGCAACAGCTCCAGCACAAACTCAGGGACGGTTTCGCGCACCCCCTGCCATTCTTCGGCAATCAGCGGAAAATCAGAAAAATCCACACTGGTCCGAGACTCCGGTTGATAGTACCGGACCAGAGCGCCCGCACTCAATAATACAATCATAAACAGCAGTATTAGGACAAACGCTTTGCGATCCATTTGAGCACCGTTGACAAAATGATTAGTAGAATTAGCGCGATCAGAAAGACCATCGTCCCGGAGAGTTCATGTAGAAAACTCTCCGCTATCTCAGGACTGATTACATACGCACCAATCGCTGTCGTGAAAATCCGGAACACATTGGTCACAATAGCAATTGGAATGGCTGAGAAAAAGACAATCAGGGGGATCACTCTCCCCGGCAACCAGAGATAGCCGTAGATCGCGCTCAAAGCCAGCAGGCTGACCAGTGACCTGAGACCACTGCAGGCTTCGGCAACCTCAAGGCTGTACCCGCCAAGCAGAATGATATTCCCCTGGCGAACCGAAGGGGCTCCGATAATCTGCAGCAGGCTGTTGGTGACCTGGGCGGCAAATGTCTGCATGGGACCGGTGGCGGCATAGTATACAGTAGCCGGAATGGGGATCATGAAAAGCAGCAGGAAAAAAGAGAACCAGGCTTTCCGAAAATTTTCCTGCCCCAGGTGGTAATAGGCTAAACCGGTCATCACCAGAACCAGACTAAGACGAGTTGTAAAGTACTCTCCGGCAGCCATTCCAAAAAGCAGGCCGAGAAAACCGAAAACAAAAAGGAACAGACCGGCCCGAGCAGTTGGAGCCGGAAAGATAAGTTCTTTCCTTTGACGGTAGAGCAAATATGCTGAGATGGGGAGTATCAGGAAGCCGTGTGAGTAGTTATCATCCTGCCACCAGTCAAGAATCAGCTCGCGCCAGACTTGAACATTGACCAGGGTCAGGAGACCGAGAAGTATATATGGATATTTATGACGGTTCAGGTGTTGTTGCAAAGCAGTTGACATAACTTTTTCAATCGGCAAAAAACCTTACTTTCTGATTCTCCATGCACTGAACAAGTAAGGACAGGCAGACAACGGAAACAAACAAAATACTCACAATTAACAACGTGATAAATGCTCATTGAAAAAATAGGTTTTTTGAGCCAATCCACCGTTGCAATTTCCCGCATAAGGCCGATATTGGAACAAAGTTTATTTCGACAATTTTAACCGATCAAAAGGGACAAGGAAATTTTGCAGTGAATATATGCGTTGTAGGAACCGGGTATGTAGGATTGGTGGCGGGGACTTGCCTCTCTGATTTTGGTATGAATGTCTATTGTGTGGACAAAGATGAGAGGAAGATTGAACTGCTTAAGGAAGGGCACTCTCCTATTTATGAAATCGGGCTGAGTGATATGATCAATCACAACTTCAAACTCAAGCGCCTGCATTTTACAACTGATCTGAACGAAGCTATCGATCGGTCACTGGTTGTATTCCTCGCTGTCGGCACCCCCGAAGGGGAAGATGGCCGGGCCGATCTGTCCCAGATTTTTGAGGTCGCCAAACAGGTCGCCTCACGAATGACAGAGTACAAAGTCCTTGTCATCAAAAGCACCGTCCCGGTGGGAACGGCGGCCAAAGTCAGGGAGATCGTAAAAGAAAACCTGACCAAGCCGGTTGATTTTGACATCGTATCCAATCCGGAGTTCCTGCGCGAAGGATCAGCTCTGGATGATTTCCTCCACCCGGACAGGGTCGTAATTGGTTCAGATTCAGAAAGGGCCCTGGCTATCATTCGGGATGTCTATCGCCCATTGTACCTGATTGACACCCCCTTTGTGAGCACCAATAACGCCACTGCCGAGTTGATCAAATATGCCGCCAACACCATGCTGGCCGTAAAAATCTCCTACGTCAATGAGATCGCCAATATCTGTGGCAAGATCGGCGCCGAGATCGACACGGTCACCCACGCCGTAGGACAGGACAAAAGAATCGGACCGCACTTCCTCACCCCCGGACCGGGTTATGGCGGCTCCTGTCTGCCAAAAGATGTCGCGGCCATTATTGATGTGGCTGACCAGATGGACTATGAATTCATGCTGGCCAAAGCGGCCACCGAAGTCAATCGGCGCCAGAAAAAAATCATGGTGGAAAGAGCTCTGGAAATGGTTGGAAGTTTTGCCGGCAAGACTATCGGGATGCTCGGTATGGCTTTCAAACAGAATACCGATGATTGCCGGGAGTCACCGGCCATTGAGATGTCCCGAAGAATAACCGAAGCTGGCGGGATTGTCAGGGCGTATGATCCGGTGGCTATGGATGAAGCCAAAAAACAATTGCCGGACCTGGTCTACTGCGACGATGCCTACTCGGCCGTGGAAGGTTCTGATCTGATAATTATCGCCACCGAATGGAATGAATTCCAGAACCTTGACTTTGATAGATTAAAAGAAATTGTCAAATCCCCGCGGGTTCTGGACACGCGTAATATTTTTGATCCCCGCAAGGTTACCGAAGCTGGCTTTGAGTACCAGGGGAGCGGGCGCGTCCTTTAAGAAACAGCAAAAAAAATGGCCGGCTGCATACACACCATAATGCAACCGGCCAAGCGCGGAAGAGAAATTCGCCTTTCCTTATTTTACCAGTATCATCTTTTTAGTCTCGGTGTAATCCCCCGCCTGTATTCGATAGAAATAGACTCCTGAGGCCGCCGGATGACCGGAGCCATCGGATCCATCCCAGGTAGCGGCATACAGACCGGCCGATTTGCTTTCATTTACCAGGGTAGTTGTTCTTCTACCGGAAAGGTCAAAGACAGCCAGCTCAACATGTCCGGCATCCCGAACTGAGTACTCAATTGTTGTTGAAGGGTTAAACGGATTGGGGTAATTCTGCTGCAAGTCAAAATCTTCAGGTAGGTCATACACGATCTGATCATCAACATCGGTAGCCAGGTTAATCATTGCTTCGGCCGTCACTACATTGGAGATGTCAGCTCTGTTCAACGCATTATCTACTGATTTGATACCGATATGGTAGGTTTCTCCCGGAATCAGACCGGACAGTGTTGTGGACTGAATCTCTCCCGATGCCACCGGTACGGGCGGATTAGTATACACAAACGCCTCTGACCAGTTGTTCTCGTTAAGGGAGTCAAGATCAAGCCGGATCACGTATCCCT
>JARGFS010000112.1 GCA_029211095.1 bacterium
AAACGTCTCCGTATCACCACCAACCTCACGCTGTGAGATGATTGATTTCTTATCCCGATAGATATACTCAATCGGGTCCTCAACTGTCAGAATATTCTCCGCCCGGCTGGAATTTACCTGTTCAATCATTGATGCCAGCGTGGTCGACTTTCCGGAACCGGTGGTACCTGTAATTACGACCAGGCCACGGCGAAGTTTTGCCATTTTGGCGACCGACTCAGGAAGATTCAGTTCTTCAAAACCGGGGACCACCGTGTTTACAGCACGGATCGCGATACCGGAGGTTCCCCGCTGACGATAGAGATTAATTCGGAAACGGCCCAGTTTGGCTACCGATAGCGCCAAGTCCATTTCGTTCTTGCGTTGGTATCTTTCCATCTGGGTCTCGTTGAGTATCTGGCCGACAATCTTGTCCATACTCTCAATTGAGACCGGCTCGGTGGCGATCTGCTCGAGAATTCCGTTAACTCTTAAATGCGGCCTGACTCCGACCCGGATATGCAAATCGGATGCTTTCCGGTTGAGCATCTCAACCAGCATCTGCTTTAGATTCATGGAATTCCCTTTCCAGTTGTCACTTATTCCGGTTCTATAAGGAACAGTTCCTGGCCGAATTCTACCGGTTTCCCGTTTTCGGCAAGAATCTCAATAACACGACCGGAAACTTCAGATTCAATTTCGTTCATCAGCTTCATCGCTTCCAGGATACAAACAACCTGTCCCACCCGAACTTTCGCATTTACCGATACATAAGGATCGGCATCAGGCGCCGGGGCGGCATAGAACGTTCCCACCATCGGGGCCGTAATGGCAACACCTTTGGAACGATCAATAGTAGCAGCCGGAGTTTCGGTATCCTTTGCGGCGGGAGCCGGTACGCCAGCAGGGGTTGAGACTGGTGCCGCAACCGTTGTGACTGCAGCGCTATTGGAACTGTGCCCGTTACCGGCGGCAAACGACTTCTGAGTAATCTTGATCTTACGTCCCCAGTGCGAAACTTCGAGCGTATCGATCTCAGATTCCTCAACCAACTTGATCAGCTTTTTGATATATGCTTCATTCATAACTAATATACAGCCCCTCCTGCTTCCGCAAGATGCTGATAAATTTCTTGAATTCCTCTATGTTACAGAAAATATATAGGCTCTTTTACCTATAGCTCCAACAAGTTTTTTGGGGCCTTGTTCAGCACCCTTCCACCGGTTCTGGTGACAACCACGTCATCCTCAATTCTGACCCCGCCCCAACCTGAGATATAAATCCCCGGTTCAATCGTTATCACGTTGTTAGGCATGAGCTTATCTCCTGAAACCGAAGAAACCCGCGGTCCTACATGGACATAGTACCCAATTCCGTGGCCGGTCCCATGACCGAACTGTTTCCCATATCCCGCCTTGGTGATGATATTGCGACAGGCCTCATCAACTTTACAGGCCATAGTGCCGGCCTTGACCTTTTTGATCCCTGCCTTCTGAGCCTTCAGAACGATTCCATAAATCTTCTTCTGCCGAGTTGTTGCTTTTCCAACCACAACCGTGCGAGTTATGTCCGAGACATACCCGTTGTAGGTCGCTCCAAAGTCAAAAGTAACAAAGTCCCCTTTGCGGATTTTCTTGTCCGAGGCAACTCCGTGCGGCATGGCCGACCGATAACCGGAAGCAACAATCGTCTCAAAAGAACGCTTCTCCGACCCCAGCATTATCATCTGGTATTCCAGCTCTGCCGCGATATCCTTTTCCGGCACCCCCGGCTGAATAAGAGGGAGAATTCTCTCAAAGGCGAGATCAGAAATGCGGACCGCTTCACTGATGTTGTTCAACTCGTCCCGATCCTTTACCCAGCCCAATTCGGTAAACAGATTGTCAGCCGAGATCATCAGGGCTGTCGGCAGCACCTGTTCCATTCTTTCTCTTGCCGCTACCGTCAGATACTCCCCGTTGAATCCAATCCTGACGTTTTTCTCGGTATACTTCTTGATCTCTTTCAGGGCCGCAATCGGGTCCCCTTTGATAATGTGAACCTTGGCCCCTCGCACCTGTTTTGCGGCCTGATCTGAATAACGGAAGTCGGTCAGAAAGTCTGCGGACTTGACCCCAATCATAAGCAGCCCGGCACTGCCGGTAAATCCGGTCAGGTACCGGACATGATCAAGGTGCGACACTACTACCA
Organism: bacterium; assembly: GCA_029211095.1. Lineage (GTDB taxonomy): Bacteria > Zixibacteria > MSB-5A5 > GN15 > FEB-12 > JARGFS01. The sequence goes on from JARGFS010000112.1 coordinate 2,170, forward strand.
GGTCCAGGTTCTCCTGTCTGAGTTTTTTTTGAATCTGCGAAATCCGAATTACGGACATATTCAACGTTCCTTCTCTTTTATCTTCTCAATCGCTTGTTTCTTCTTTTCAAGTAGGCGGGGGTTGTCATCGGAGGCGCTGAGCTTGCCAAAGACCTCAGCTGCCATCCGGGGGTGCCCCTGGGCCAGGTAAAGGTCTCCCATAGTCTCGGTATAGAAATGTACCTGTCTGAGTACTGTCCGGGTGGACGTACTCCGGGGCTCTTCGGCTGCCCTGGTCAGGGCAACTGTTTTTGTCTGCTCCCGTGATGGTCTGGTAACTTCACACCTAAGAGCTTTTGAAGTTGGATCGAGCTCAAGGATACGGGAATAGCAGGCTATCGCCTCAAATTCGTTGGAGGCGGCATACCGGATATCACCCAGATATTTGAGGGCCGCCAGATTCTCCGGATCAGACCCAAGTACCTTTCGGAACTGTTCCGTGGCGGAATCAATCTGGCCCGTCTGATACAGAGCACGACCATACGCCAACCTTACCGACAAAAGCTCCGGCGACTGCTCAAGTCTTTCCAGGCAGAGTTCCACTACCCGAGCATACTTGCCCTGATTAAGGAAGTCATAAATCTGGGCGGGCCAATAACTGCTGGAGCTTATGCTATCGGTCGAACCGGACACGGCTGTATCACCAAAGCTGTTCATCTGTCAAATGAAATCAATAGGAGGCGCAAAAGCAAGTGGCTGTTATCAATGAGCGTCAAGCTTGAGACTTCAGACCAGTTTCCGGATGAGATTAGTCGAAGAACGCCCGCGGCTGAGCCGCACCCGTTTCACTTTTCCCCCCGCGGCCTGCACAAAACCGGCTCCTACGATCTCATCAATCTTGTAGTCAGCCCCTTTTACCAAAAAGTCAGGGGCAATCTGCCGGATCAGCCTTTCCGGCGTATCCTCGCCAAAAATAACCACAAAGTCTACTGCCTTCAGGGCAAGAAGGATGGCCGCCCGATCCGACTGCTTTTGCAGAGGCCGGGAGTCCCCCTTCAGGCGGCGTACGGAACGGTCAGAATTTAGCCCGACAATCAGAACATCTCCAAACGACTTCGCCTTGGCCAGGTAGTCGACATGCCCCCGGTGCAGAATATCAAAAACTCCATTGGTGAAGACGATTTTTTTTCTCGTCCGACGGAGACGCCGTACAAAACGGTCCAACTCGGACCGCTTGATCAGCCCTGTCATCTTGATTCGTCCAACTTCTGACACATGTCAGTTGTTACGCCAGCGCCGCTTTCTTGAGGTGACCATTCTTCACATTGGCAATCAACTCTTTCTTGAGCTGCGGGACGGTAACCGATGCCGTCCCTACTTCGCCAACTGTGATTCCGGCTCCGGCATTGGCCACAACCGCTGACTCCACCAGGTCGGCTCCGGCGCAGGCAGCCGAAACAAACGAGGCAATAACCGTGTCACCCGCCCCGGTCACATCATAGACTTTTTTGGCAAAGGTCGGAATGTGAGTCGGGTCGGCACCGGCCCGGAACAATGACATCCCGTCCGGTCCCCGAGTAATCAGGATAGACTTGGCTTCCAATCGTGCCAGCAGCCCGTTGCCAACTTCCATCAGGTCCTTGTCCGATCTAATCCTTCGGCCATAGGCAAACCCGGCTTCATGGTGGTTCGGAGTAATAACTGAAACGCGCTTGTAGTTATGGAAATGAGTCTCTTTCGGGTCAACAGCAATAAAAATGCCCCTGTTCTGACACTCATCAATTACTCGTTCCAAGAGCGCTTCGGTGATGACCCCTTTACCATAGTCGGAGATAATAACCGCCTTGATTTCATCGGCGACAGCCATAAAGCGATTGAAAACAAAGTTCTCAACATCTTCGCTCAATTCCAACTGATTCTCACGATCAGCCCTTACCACCTGCTGGCTATGGGCGATAATTCTTGTCTTGATAGTCGTCTGCCTACCGGGGTCATTGACAAGAAAATTGCTGGATATCCCTTTGGTCTTCAAAAGCTGCGATAGCTTAACCGCCGCTTCATCTTCACCCACCGTTCCCAATAAGAGAGGTTCATCCCCCAAGGCTCGTATATTGGCCGCTACATTGGCCGCTCCTCCCAGAAGTATCTTACTGGAAGTGATTTCAACCACCGGAACCGGCGCTTCCGGGGATATTCTATTGACCGACCCAAAAAGATATTCATCGAGCATTATGTCGCCCAGAATAAGTATCTTCGCCTGGCCAATCTTGGCCGTGATCTCTTCGATTCTTTCAGCACGCAATGGCATAGTTATATAGCAACCTCTCCAAACCGAAATAAGTTGACTTAGCGTCTAAAAATATTAAACTGCATAGCCTCATACAAGGCCGAAACGAAAAAAAAACAGGAAAAGAGTCAAAAATATGCAGGAAATGCGCCCACAGCAGATAAATATTGAATTACCTGAAGCTCAAGCCGAAGGAATCTACGCCAATCTGGCCATGATTGTACATTCACCGACCGAAATGGTTATCGATTTTGCTCGCATTATGCCGCGTATGTCGAAGGCGAAAGTGCTCTCGCGGATTGTCATGACCCCCATGCACGCCAAGATGCTTCAAAAAGCGCTGGCCGATAATATCAAAAAGTTCGAAGAACAGTACGGTGAGATAAAGATGCATGGCTCCCCTCACCCAACCGAGAAGAATATCGGTTTTGAATCCAGAACCGACAAAGACGGGACCGACAAATGAGCGTTGGTAAATTTGCCTTCATATTGCATGGGCATCTCCCCTATGTACTCTCGCATGGTCGCTGGCCTCACGGAACGGACTGGCTCAGCGAAGCCGCCGCTGAGACATATCTCCCGGTCATAAGAATCATTCGCGAATTGGTCGATGAAGGTCTGCAGCCAAAACTGACTATGGGCCTCTCCCCGGTTCTCTGCGAGCAACTGGCCGACAACAGTTTCAAAGAGGAATTTGTAACATACCTGAACCAGAAGATCAAGGCCGCTCGCTACGATGCCGAAGAATTCCGGAGTCATGAAGAGCCGGGTATGCTGCAAGTCGCGCATTTCTGGATTGATTTTTACAAAAAAACCCTTAACCATTATGAATCTCTCGGCCAGGAGATACTTCCGGCCTTTAAGAAACTTCAGGACGAAGGGTATATGGAACTCATCACCTGCGGTGCAACTCACGGATACTATCCTCTGTTGTCCCGGGATGAGTCCTTGCAGGTTCAGACAAAAATGGCCGTCCGCAATTACCAGGATCATTTTGGCTGTTCCCCTCGCGGCATCTGGCTTCCCGAATGTGCCTATCGACCACGCTATGAATGGACACCGCCGGTTGAGATCGACGGAAAACAGGAGTCCTACCTGAGAAAAGGATCCGATGAATTCCTGAGCGAAAACGGACTCGATTTTTTCGTTATCGATTCAGCCCTGCTCAAGGGAGGCAAGTCAGTCGGCGTTTATATTGACCGCTTTGACTCACTGAAACTGCTTTGGGATGAATTCTCACGCCAGTACAAACCGCGCGAAGAGGAAACCGACAAAAGCCCGCACAAAGTCTACCTCGTCTCCTCGGAGCCGGAAGGGAAAAAACCGACCGCTGTGATAGCGCGCGATCCGGAGACAGGCCTGCTGGTCTGGTCGGGTGAGCATGGATATCCGGGCGACGGCCACTACCTTGATTTTCATAAAAAAAGATTTCCCGGAGGACACCGTTATTGGGCCGTGACTTCTTCAAAGGCGGACCTGGCCGATAAGGTCGGATACAACCGCGAAGGCGCCCTGGACAGGATTCCGGAAAATGCCGGGCACTTTGTTTCAAAAGTCACTGATATTCTCTCATCAGGAAATGAGAATGGCGACAAGAGCGGGCTCTTAGCTGCCCCGTATGATGCCGAACTGTTTGGTCATTGGTGGTTTGAAGGCCCGGAATTCCTCAAGCAGGTTCTTGCCGGAGTTTGCCGGAGTTCTGAGATCGACCTGACCTTCGTTTCGGAATACCTGGATGAAAACCAGCCGGATAAGATCATCTCAATTCCGGAAGGGAGTTGGGGCCAGGGAAACAACCACTATATCTGGCTGAACCGGCATACCGAGTGGACCTGGAAACATATCTATGAGTGCGAAGCTGAGATGTGTCGGCTCGCGCTCTACTGGAAAGAGAACAAGAATAAACGGGACACCCGTCTGGAAGACCTGCTCAAACAGGCTGGCCGGGAGTTGATGCTCATGTCGGCTTCGGATTGGCAGTTCCTTATCTCCACTTATGCCGCCCGGGACTATGCGGAAATGAGAATCAGCAACCATTATTCGGATTTCAAACGACTGACCAGTATCGCCAACCGACATATCGCCGGTGAGACTATCCCCAATGGGGACTTGCAATTCCTGCTTGACTGTAAAGATCGTGATCGCCTGTTTAACAACCTGGAGATTGAGTGGTTTGCCCAGGTTGAATATCCGGCTTAGAGCATAGCCCCGGCCTACCGGGGCTATGGTTTTTTGTTGCGAATCATCCGTTCATTTGCCATCTCTTCAGAATGAGTGTTGTCAAACTGGCGGTCAAATGCCCTCATTGCAAAGAGCCTATTATTGCTGGCTCAACCCGCTGCAAGCACTGTCATGCGGAACTGGTCAGCTCGACAAAGAAAACATCTCCATTAAAAAAACTTGATACCTTCCGGGCCGGATTCCTCTCCGGGCTTCTGTTTTCCCTCCTGATTGCCCTCATCGGCTGGCTTCATTTCACCTCCTAACCTAAGACTTCGGCCGCCGCCGCAAAACAGAACTCACCGGCAGACGACAAGACGTGATATACCAATAACTTATGACGTCTGTTTGCTCTAACAAAAAAGCTCCTCCTGCCGATAATCCTATTATAGCCTGCCGACCAAATCACAATTGAAGTCGGCTTGAACCAATTGATATCCGAGATACAATAGGACCGGGTTCGGGTATTTCATTCTGAATTTCTGGGGATACCGATGATTCGGTCCTTGAAACAGCTCTCGATTGGACATCGAACCACCCTGTTAGGGTTGTTGGCCGCCGTTATGGCGACCTCTATGATACTGATCTATTTCCCGGCCCAGTTCTCAGAAATCCGTTACGCCGACAAGATTGACTCTGATCATGCCCTCACTCAAATACTGGCCCAATCAACTTTGGTTGCCAGCGCAGCCCACGACACCACCAGCTTGAACAACACTATTCGTACAGCCGAAGAGTGCGTCAATCTCGCCTTTGCCATCCTGATTTCAGCTGATGGCAGGATAGAATTCAAATATGATCCATCCGGGCTACTGAGCAAGCAGGCAGCGGTTGGTATCCAGAAAGACAATCTCGGTTATTCCCGGGTGGGGGATGTTGATCTGCATATTGTCGAATATACTCCCCCTCAAGCCGGGGGGCATGAAAGCCGGTTTATTGTCGGCACCTACCTGGACCGCATGCATGGACGAGTGGCATCATCCCGACTGGCGGTCTTTATAGTCGCCGGATTGTTCCTTTGTATTGGCGTTCTCATCTCATTTAGCATTGGCAGAGTAGCGGCCAAACCGCTCGGGCTGTTTGTCAAAGCTGCTCAAAAAGTCTCCAGCGGCAACTTTGACATTGGAGAGCTGAAGTCGGCACCATCAGAGTTAAGCGCTCTCGGCGAAGCTTTCCGAAAAATGGCCGGACAGATAGAGAACCAAATTGTCTCAATAAAAGAGAATGAACACCGGTACCGCTCGGTTGTCGAGTATGGCGGAAACGGGATCCTTGTCCTGTGTAACAACTCCGTTGTCTTTGCCAACAGAATGGTGAGCAAAATTATCGGTTATGAAGATCAGGAGTTCTCCCGGCCCCACCCGCTAAACCATGTCTACCCTAAGGACAGGAAGTCGGTTATTCGGGCTCTTCGCAAGCTCCACCGAAACCCGGAAGGGCCAGTCGCCTGGGAATGCCGGGTCATTGATAAGGAAGGTGAAGTTCGCTGGGTCAAAGGTACCGGAGCATCAATCCGCTGGGATCACCAGGATGCCATTCTGGTATTCATAAGTGACATCACCGAACATAAGCGGGACGAAGATGCTCTCCGATTCACCCGTAATTCAATTGATCGGATACCGGAGAGTGCCTTCTGGGTTGACAGCTCCGGAAGACTCGCCCATTTCAACCGGGCCGTCGGCAACCTGCTGGATCGGTCCACCGAAGAATTGAAAGAATTGAGGTTCTATGAATTCGACAAAAATCTGACTCGCTCCTCCTGGCAACAATTGTGGAAGGATACTCTCCAAAAGGGGCACCTTTCGTTTGAATCCGAATTTGTAACTCAGAGAGAAACGGAAGTTCCGGTCGAGGTCTCCGCAAATTACCTTGAGTTCAGTGACAGTGAATATCTGTTTATTATTGTCCGTGATATATCCGGCAGAATTGCAATGGCGCGGGCCCTGAGAGAATCCGAAGAAAGACATCGTTCGATCATTGAAAATGCCGGTGATTCGATTGCCTTGGTCGAGCTGGAATCGCTGTCATTTGTCGAATTCAACCGCCGGGCACACGAAGATCTTGGCTACAGCAGGGAGGCGTTCTCCTCACTTAACCTTCCGGATTTGCTGACGGAGTTGTCACCGGCACAAATAGATATCCGATTGGATACGGCAGTCTCCAGTGACGAGATCGAGCGGTTCAGCGCCCAAACCAGAACGGCCACTGGCAAAGCAAGAGACATCCAGGTTACCGCACGCCGTCTTGATTTATCAGAGCGAACATACATCAGTCTTATCTGGCAGGATGTCACCGACCGGAAGAACTGGGAAGAGAAACTGGCCCAACTTGCCGAATTTCCGCGCGGTAATCCCAACATGGTCCTGAGCATGACCCGAGAGGGAAACATTGTTTTCAATAACCCGGCCGTTGAAACAACACTTAGCGCTCTTGGGTTGGGTCTTGAAGACATCTGGAAGATATTTCCGGACAACCTCCTTGATGTTGTTCACCAGAGCCTCGGCTCAGACAGAAGTTCCAATCCGATAGAATCAAGATATGGCGGACGCTCCTGGCTCTGGATAGTCGCACCGGTCAAAGGGCGATCGGTAATCCACATTCACGCCATTGACATAACCGAGCGGCTGGAGTCTGAGGAGCAGAGGAGAAAACTCTCCGCGGCCGTCGAGCAGTCACACAACACCGTTATCATCACCGACACCAGCGGACTCATTGAGTACGCCAACCCTCAGTTTCAAAAAGTATCAGGGATGGCGCTGGACGAAGTTAAGAAACTCGAAGTAAGTATCGTTAAATCCGGCGTCGAAGGTCCGCGAGAATATCAGAGAATCTGGGAAGCAATAGAAACCGACCACTTCTGGACCGGCAATCTCAAAAACAGGACCATTAGCGGCGGCTACTACTGGGCTCGCGAAGTCGTCTCCCCTATCCTGGACAAAGATTCCGAGATCATTGGCTATCTTTTTGTCGGACAGGACATCACCAAAGAGATTGAGTTACAACAAAAAGTTATTGAGTCAGACAAACTCTCCGCCATCGGTATGCTGGCAGCCGGTGTCGCCCATGAGTTCAAAAACTATCTCGGCGGAATCATTGGCAACGCCTCTTTCGCTCTCGATGATATTGATACTGAAAATGGGCTTGATCTGGCCAAAAATACGCTGGAGCAGATCATCTCACTTGGAGAAAGAGCCAATGACGTTGCCATGTCACTGCTGACTTATTCGCGAGCCAAACCGGAAGA
>JARGFS010000113.1 GCA_029211095.1 bacterium
CTTTTTCAAAGTAGAATGGGAAAGAGCCCTGCATGGCGCCGGCATCAAAAAAGGCGCCTTCGGCCCTGGTTCTTTCGATACCGCACAAGTATACGGGGCCAATCTGTGCCGGTTTGATCATCATCAGGACACTGTTGTCAGTGGTATCCTGGTAAAAAGTAAACAGACCTTCGGTCTTCACTTTGTCTTTAATCAATTTACTGAACGGCTTCTGCTTGCCATTTGGCTTGGACGCTTTTTTGCTCGGTTTATCTTCGGAGGACTGGCCGGGCAATTTGACCCGACGACCGGCATTGGCCACATCGGCAGCCACGAAGCTTAGTGAGAGGGTTAGCGCGAAGAAGTAGAGTAGAAGTCGGCGCATGGGGGCTCCTTTTTCAGTGTATCGTTGTATTGATGTATATTTTTCCATTGTCACAATTATACGGATTTTAGTCCCTAATGTTGTGTCCCGCAAGCATTTTTATGAAGTCATCGCATTTCTGGTCTCGGAACAACCTATCGGAGTGACCGGTTCCGGTAATCTAAGTATTTTCGACCTAACGGAGTAAGTCGGAAGTAGGTGTGATTGCGGTGTTTAATCCACTTGTTGTCAACCACCCCTTTGCGATAGCGCACCATGACCGCATCGACCCGCTCCAACAGTTTAAGGTCACGCAGCTGGCGGTGCCGCTCGAAGGCGTCCTGTTTGGGAATCGAGAGCATTTTGGCTACTATAAGCGAATAATCGATATCGTATTCAAGATGGTGCCTCAGAATGGCAAAATCTGTCTCGTCCAACTGGTCGTAGTCATTTCCCGGTACAAAACCTTCATCTTCGAGAATCTCTGACCATTGCAGGGCGACCAGTCTTTCCGCCTCAGCTTTGGCCAGGTTGGGGCAGTCTTCACGATGCACCTTGAGCCGATTATCATAGCTGTAATAGCCAACAATATTGTCTTCCTCTGCAGGGGAACAGCACTTGGCCAGCGTGTATTGCTCTTTCAATTCTGGTCTGGTCACGACAGAGGGAATATAATTCAATTTTATCGTCCGGGCGACTCTGAATCGGCATTATAATTGAATTTGGCTCAGAAATGAGTTACACTTACGGGGATTGGTCATTACTTGGAAACCGTCATCCAGAACAGGAGCCCGCATTGGAAAGTATCATCTCCTCACCGTCTGGAATTATTGCCGCCCTGGCCGCAGTGACTTCGTTTTTTTTCTTCCTTGAAAAGCGGACCGGCTGGAAACTGTTTAACTACCTTCCGCCCCTGTTCTTCATTTATCTCGTGCCGGTCGGCCTCTCCAACTCAGGGATTATACCCCCCAAGTCTCCAGCCTATGATTTTATGGGCTCCAGCATTCTGCCTGTATTCTTGTGTATAATGCTGTTAAATGTTGATTTACGTGCTACAGTTAAAGTGATGGGTAAAGGTATTTTCGTGATGCTGCTCGGCACGCTGGGCGTTGTGGTGGGGGCACCTATTTCGCTCTGGCTGGTCAAAACCGGACTGGGTCCGGAGGCCTGGAAAGGATTTGCAGCCCTTTCCGGTAGCTGGATTGGCGGCACCGCCAACATGGCCTCGGTTGCCGCGGCGGTGCAACTTGATGAGACCTCGCTCGATTTTGGGTATGCCGTAATCGCGGATAACGCCGTCTACCTGATCTGGTTGCCGATTCTGCTGGCCAGTAAAAATTACGCCAACTGGTTTAACAAGTTTACCGGAATGTCGACCGAGCGGATGGAAAAAATGAAAGAGGCGGCCAAAGCGCTGACGGTTGATCGGGGCAAGATGGAAATGCGTCATATTCTCTATCTCGCCTTTTATGGTTTTGCGGCTACCGCTCTGGCTACTTGGCTGGCCGGATTTATTCCGGAACTTCCCCCGGTATTCTCGACCAGTACTTATAAGATTCTGATAGTGACCGTCATTGGCATTGGACTGTCACTTACCAAGGTGAGCAAGATACCGGGTTCCCATGCGATGGCTATGGCTCTGGTTTACCTGTTTGTGGCGCGGATGGGGGCTAAGGCTGATCTGTCCAACTTGAGTATGTCGGTTTTCTGGTTTCTGGCCGGTGCATACATCTGGATTTTTATTCATGGCACTTTTCTGGTGGTAGCGGCGCGACTTTTCAAAGTCGATGTGCATACGGCGGCGATTTCATCGGCCGCAAATATCGGCGGGGCAGCATCAGCTCCGATTGTGGCCGCTTTTCATAATCCGGCCCTGGTTCCGGTTTCTATTTTGATGGCTTTGGTTGGCTACGCGGTGGGCAACCCCGCAGCCATTTTGGCGGCGTTATTATGCGAGTGGGTTATGTAGGGGGGAAGGAATCTCCCACCAACGGTACGAACCGGACAGGATACAGGGTCTCGGTTACCAGACCGGACTGAGTTCTGGTGATTTTGATCAATCGTTGATTGTCGTACTGTCCTCCAATTGGGATGACCATAGTCCCCCCAACTCCGAGCTGTTTGAGTAGGTTCTCCGGGACGTGCTTTGCTGCCGCCGTGACAATGATGCCATCGAACGGGGACTCTGATTCCCATCCCATACTTCCATCCCCGAGTTGCAAGTGTATGTTCTTGTACTCCAGTTGATGGAGTCGAGCTTTCGCGGCCTGGTGCAGTTCGGCGACTATCTCAACACTGAATACATTCCCGGCGATTTCGGCGAGAACCGCCGTTTGGTAGCCACAGCCGGTCCCAATTTCCAGGACCCGACTGTCCGGTCCAATCTCTAACTGCTCGGTCATAGAGGCAACGATATACGGTTGTGAGATTGTCTGCTCATGGCCAATGGAGAGCGGCCCGTCTTCGTAGGCGCTGGCGCGATAGCGCCCGGGCAGAAATAGATGTCGGGGAACCGTCTGCATGGCAGTCAGGACCCGTTCATCAAGAACGTTGCGCCGGATGATCTGCTCATCAACCATCCGTTTTCGTTCGGCAGCATGATCCATATCGGCGTCTCTCTTGTGCTTTTTCGAGAAGAGTCCCAAGTTCAACTACCTCCGTATATACTTAATATAGAAGCGGCGATGTGATTGATGCAAAAGAAAAAGGCCGGTCAAATGACCGGCCCTTGAAATATACGCCACTTAAAGCCAGCTGCTACTGGCAGCAGGGGGCGGCACCTCCGGCAAAGAGGTAATCCACCATAGCGGTCAGATCGGAGACATCAACTTCCAAATCGCAATTGACTGAACCTGCCACCAGCGGGTCTGGAGCCGGACCGGAGTTGAACAGGTAATCAACCAGGAAAGTAAGATCAGAGATTGTCACGCCATCCTGCGCGCCATCGATATCACCGCACTGGAAGGTCAGGAAATTGAACTTGAACGGTGCCGAGTAATTTGACACAAGACCGGCTGAGTCCAAACCCCGGACACGCCAGTAATAGAGTTCGCCGTTTGTGAAAGTCGCCTCGGGGAAGACAACGCTGTCCTGATACTCATCCGATTCATAGAATACGGTGAAACTGGCATCGTAGGCCTGAACATGGACGTATTCTGCCGAGGTTTCATAGGGGGGCGGAGTGCCTCCGTATGAGAATTTGATTGTCACATCCCCCTTGACGACGCCGTTATCGGCTGGAAGCAACAGGGTGGGGACAACCGGAGACTCGTAGTCAAGAATGAATGTTTCGGCGGCGCTGAAGGCCGAAGCGTTTCCGGCGGAATCGGCCCGCTGCACCCGCCAGTACCAGCGACCTCCGGGAAGGGTGTCGGGGACGAGATAGGAGCTCGAAAAGAGCGGATCGTAACGGTTGACACCGGTTACAAAGGTAGAATCCTGGGAGAGTTCTACGGCGTTGTATTCGGGAGCGGCGCTGATAACAGCGGACCCACGAGCGAGGCCATAGACAACCAGGAAATTCCTGACGTTGACATACTCGCCACCGGAGGGGGAGATAGTTTTCAACTCCAAGGGGGCGGTATTGTCGACGACAAAGCTAAACGGGTTGGCCTGCAGCGAGGATGAGTCGGCTCCGACATATAGACGGACGGCCCAGTAGTAGAGGCCATCGGCCAGCGAGTCGGATTCCGGAACCGTGAAACTGTTGGTTCCAATTCCGCTATAGCTGTGGACAATGCTTGAGAAAGCGGTATCAGTTGCTATATACAAAGCATAGGAGTCAGCCGATCCGGTCCAGGTGAAAGAGGGGGACCTGTCCTGGGAATAGGAGCCATTTTCCGGAATCGACAATCCGGGTGGCTGGTACGGATTATCAATTACCAATGAAAGCATACCTTCAGAGGTGGGACCGCCCGAACTGATCGAATTAATGGTAATCTCGTTGGCCGTCAAGTGTAGAACCTCAGATGGAACCCCAACCGTAAAGGTCATGGTAGAATCACCAAATGGCGGCAGAGAGAACTGTTGGAAGGCAGGGTTGATTAGCCAGCCTTCAAGATCAGAGGCCACAATGGTGACTGGATCATTTGAATTCCCGGAGCTGGTAACAGTAGCCGTGAACAGAAACGACGAGGGAGAGCCAGTGGTATCTTCGCCGCTCAGCGCCAGATCGATTCCGTAATAAGCATTGGCCGTCATGGTTACCATGTTGTCAATTGAGACGCCGACATTTATCAGGCTGGTGGCAGCGCAGGTGACCTGATCATTGTCGCCGGCGAAAGCACCTGGGGGAACGGTTGCATTAACCGCAAAATAGGCTGAGTCCCATGGGTCCAGAGCTACTATTGTGTCTATCGTGCCGGTGAGCCAGGCGTTGTCATCATTGATAACAACTGAGAGTGAGTCGCGGGCGGCCCCTACATTGGTTACCCAGAACTCGGCCTCGGCTGAAAGACCGGGGTCCTGATCAATGTCACCATTGTCAAAGACAGCCAGCGCGGCCAGGTTGCCCGGAGTGTAAATGCTGTCGGGAGTGAAGACCAGCGAATAGGTCTGCGGCCCCTGGGGTACATTAAAACCGGTCACGCGTGCTTTCCAGAGACCGGGGGTCGGATTGTCAATTTCAACCGTTTCAACATTGTTGAGATGATCTTCCCCTTTGGAAGCGGAGACACTGGGGATGGTTGGATTCATTACCCACGGGTACTCCGTGTTGGTGAAGGGATCGATCAAGACCAGGTCGAGATCATTGATCAGGGTGACGCTGGCCGAAGCGGTACCGCCAACATCGTCCCAGACCAGGGTAGCTTTGAGTTTGGAAGCTCCGCCCGGGACGGTCAGATCATAGGTATGAACAACGCCGCTGCTGATATTGTTGGTGAAGTAGGATGGTTCCCCCATCGACATCTTTTCGGCCGCTTCAACCGCATCGACACGCCCATGTCCGTACTGGTAATCCGGGCCGGCTGTCCCGAGGTCATCAGCTGTGTTGATCAAAATCGCTTTTACGGTAGAGGGGATTGGAGCGCCAACAAAGAAGGTATTAGTGTACTGCTGGTAAAGCAGAGCGGCGACACCGGCGATAGCCGGGGTCGACATCGATGTTCCGCACATGACCGTATATCCGGTCCCCGGTTTGGTACTGGTAACACCGCCGTCTCCGGAGGACTGACAGCCGGGCCCGACCACATCCGGCTTAATGCGGCCGTCATCGGTTGGTCCCCAGGAAGAGAATGAGGTCATGGTGCTGTTGTTGGAGTTTATGGCTCCAACCGTAACGATATTTTTTGCCGTTGAAAGAGCGCCAATAGTACCATAAGTCCAGCCGATTGATCCACAATAACTTGAAGAACTACCGCGCTGGTTCCCGGCTGACCAGAATATAGAGACTGGACTGGCCAGGCCTCCGCGGACAATATTGTCGATAGCTGTATTCTCGGTAAAGTAGTTGCCCAGCACTGCCTGGCAATTACTCTCAGTGGCCGGATCGCCCACTCCATAGCCCCAGGAGTTGGTGGCCAGGTCAGCACCCCAGTCGTCGATAGCATTGAGATACTCATTATTCATTTCTGATACCGAGCCCCACCAGAGATAGGAGACCAGAGAAGCGTTTGAGGCCATACCGCGATAGGTCCCGGAAGAACCGGCACCACTTCCCATGACTGTGCCCGCTACGTGAGTGGCATGGGTACCAAGAGCGGTATTGTCCCCGTGGAAGACGCGTCCGACCAGATCTCCGTGAGCGTTGTCGGCCAGGCCGCCATCCCATTCGGCGACCATTACGCCGGTGCCGGTGAGACTGTACGGAGCTGCCTGCACAATCTCGGCTCCGGTATTTTCGCGGCAGGAGTTATTGTCTTCCATAGGAGGGGGAGGCGCTTGCTGGAGCCAAAGGACGGCGTCAAGTTCGATCATGGAATACATAGCCGGTTCCGGCATGACCAGATCAATAGCGTTAACCACGGGAGCCAAACCGATAATCTCCGCATCATATTCAGTCTGGAAATAGTCCGCCCATTCAGTAAGACTCTCATCTTTGTGTAATACAACGCTGAACTGAACACGATCTCCCTCGCGACGGGCCCATTGACCAATTCCGAGATCGGTGATCATCGGGGAGAGTTTGTCTGTCGATGGAATCTGGCCAAACCAGCGGATGTTGTGATCGACAATGAGGTCACGATCAATACTATTGTGAAGCCGGGCGGTGAAAACATAATTTGGAATATAGTCCAAAACCTCAATACCGGCCGCAGCCAGATTCTCTTTGTCAGTCTCGTCCAGCGGTCCATCGAACTGGATCATAACATGCTGTCCGGCCGTAGCTGCCCGATGGGTAGCAGGGTCATCGACAGGATTGGGGGTGAAGACCCGACTTTTCAGATTGACGGCAAAGTCGAGATCGGCATAGCTTGGTGAGGCAAGCAGTGCCATGAGGAGAATTGCAGCGGTGGTGCAGCGAAGTATACCCTTCATTCTGGAAGGTCCTTTCTGAGGAACGGAACTTAGTTGTTTACTTTTCTCATCGGTTTTTAGTACATTTATCAATATAACAACCTTAGAGATACTGTCAATATCTATCTTATTGACCATCAAATGATTAGACGGGAACCATGATGTTTCTGAGGAAGTTCATACCGGACCTAGAATAAGAGGAGCAAGAAAGGATAGATTTGAGCATGGCAAAGAGATATTGGTTGTTTAAGAGCGAGCCAGGCTGTTTTTCCATCCATGATCTGGCCAGCGAGCCGAGGAGGACAACCAGTTGGGACGGGGTGAGAAACTATCAGGCCCGGAACATGTTGCGTGATGAGATCAAGAAGGGGGATGGCGTCTTTTTCTACAACAGCAACTGCAAGCTGATTGGTATTGCGGGCATTTGCGAAGTTGTCAAGGAAGGGTATCCGGACCACACGGCTATGGACCCGGACGGTCAGCATTTCGATCCGAAAGTCTCAAAAGAGAATCCGATCTGGTACATGGTCGATGTTAAACTAAAGGAGATTTTTGGGGAAGTGATACCACTGACGAGGCTGAAAGAGACGGCCGGGCTCGAAAATATGGTCGTTACGCAACGGGGCAGCCGGTTGTCCATTCAGCCGGTCACGGCCAAAGAGTGGAAGATTATTACAAGTATGAAAACCTGAGGGCACTCGACTGGCAGCGGCCTGATAATCTCTTGACTTAAGGCGAAAAACGGCTAACTTATCGCAAAATGCTGGGGTAGTTCAGTTGGTTAGAACGCTAGATTGTGGATCTAGAGGTCGGGAGTTCGAGTCTCCCCCCCAGTATTTTATCTCTTCCAAATCATCCTGGTCTTAGTGAAATATTACTTTATCTAACAAATCGGGGCAGGTCCTCCCGCAAAGAGGAAATCGACCATGTAAGTTAGATCGGCAATGTCCTGAGCTCCGGAGCCATCAACGTCTGCAGCAATCGGATCGGTAGGGGGGGGACCTCCAGCAAACATGAAATCCACCAGGTAGGTCAAATCGGTGATGTCAATCGTGTTGTCCCCGTTCATATCGCCGCAGGTGGTGGTGGCGCACTCGTAGTGGTCCACGCGGAAGCCATCAACACCCGCTTCAACGATAGACTGTGGGTCGGAATCGTTGGCAGTGAATCTGACTCTCATTGAGGAGGAAAGAGTACCGCCGGCAGCGGTGACTTCGTCCGCGGTGATTGCATGGTGACGCCAGAGGAGCCCGCCGTTGGTATCATGACGAGCAATCTCAGTCCAGGGGCCAGTCAGATCATTGGCACTAATCTCAACCAGCAGTCGATCAACTCCCCCACTGGTGTTGGTCAGATTCAGGTAATAGAAATACTCAATAGAGCCCGAGGGAGGCAGCTCAAAGAGCGGTGCGTTCAGCCGCACAAATCCACCATCAACATCGGTGTTTCCCAGGCCATTTTGGGTCAGATAGCACTGCCCGCTGCCATCACCATCTGAGGCCGGATCATAAGCCCAAGCCGGATCATCTACCGGTACTCCGCGTGTCCACATGCCGCTGGTGGCGGAAATCTCCCGAGTCCACCCGGCATCGGTCTCAAAATCATCTTCAAAATCTATTGTAACACTCGTAGCCACCTTGAGCTGAATGGAATTGCCCTGGTCCGGATAGAAGAATGCAGTCCCGCTTTCCTCGACCGCAGACAGAGAAAAGCTGACCTGCTGTTCACAATCTACGGATGGCAGGACCAATTCGTACTGGTCGGGGCCAGTCTCAGTCATCGGTTGCGGCGTCTGTGGTGTGCCATTAATATATGTGTGCTGCATAGCTGTTCCGTTAACAACTGATCCAAGGTTCAGGGGGTTGATCTGCACGGTGTGAAGGTTTTCCTGAAGAGGAGTCAGGTATTCCGGCAGTCCGTCCGGAAAAGCAAATTCCAACCGGGGTGCGGTAGCATCAATCATGACTGAGTAAATGGTCGCAAGGGAGGCTTTGACCACTTTTGTCATGTAGTTGAAATCCATGTAGGTGGTTGAGTCCTGAGGTGAATGGTACACGGATGAAAAGATGTTTTCATGCACAAAAGTAACTTCATAGCCATATTGCTGAAACGGATAATGGTCAGAACCACTTGATGTGCCGGAGAGAATACCGTTGAGGCCGACCAGAGAATCAGCCAAGCTTTGCCACAACTCCGAATAGGTTGTGCTGGTGCCATGATAGAGCTTAGTGTCGAATTCGTTTTCGTAGTGAGCAATCATATCCATGTTGAGGACATAGATGATGGAGTCGTCTCGGGAGGCGGCTAAGTCAGCATACTCGTAGCTGCCATGCAAACCCTGCTCTTCGCCATCAAATAGGATGAACAGAATTGAGCAATACGTTTCTTCAGAGAGCAGGACTCTCGCCATCTCGAGTGTCCCGGCCGTACCGGAGCCATTATCATTGGCGGCAGGTGAGGTTGGAACGCCGTCCCTGTGCCCGCAGACGATAATGTAGCGATTAGGAAAGAGCGTGCCAATCTTTGTGGCTATTACGTTCCTAAGCAGTTTGGATTGCGAGTAAATAGTGGTATTGAAGTCCTGGGTATAGACGGAGTCATAGCCGATTTCCTGAAACTTGGCAATTGTCCAATCGATTGAAGCATAGTTGGAGTCAGTTCCTGTAACCCGTTCACCAAATGCCTGAAGACGCTCAGTGTAGGAGATAAGGGAGTCGGTGTTGACCAGCTCAATGAGTGTCGTCAGATCTGT
Organism: bacterium; assembly: GCA_029211095.1. Classification (GTDB taxonomy): domain Bacteria; phylum Zixibacteria; class MSB-5A5; order GN15; family FEB-12; genus JARGFS01. Next base: position 9,552 of record JARGFS010000113.1, read on the forward strand.
CTGCTGGTTGATGGCCGACCAATTAAGCGGGCTTTCTTCCTGATAGTCAAAGCTGATCTCAAATGATGAGATCTGCGCGAGATCATGAGGTTGAGCTGATCTACCAATCACATTCCAGTCAACGTTATAGAGGCGGAAATTCTCCTGCTCAAATAGCAAAGGATACCGGGAGGTGTTGGTTCGGTCGAGACGATTATCAACTGCCAGCTGCTGGCGCGAGACATCGGGGGCTACGAATTCTGGATCAAGACCTGATTCAGCCAAACTCTCAATCTCTGCAGGATCAGCCAATACCAGGAATCCATCCGAAAGCCGCGCAACTGCCTCGACTCCTGATGAAGAAAG
>JARGFS010000114.1 GCA_029211095.1 bacterium
AATTGAACTGGTTCACTATAAAAATACTTAGCTGCCAAAAAAACCCCCTCTAACCAGGGGGTTTTTTGGTGCGCGCTCTTTACCCAACTGATAGTCTGCTTTCATCACCCCGCTACTCCGTTGCGTTGCGTCTGGTCTTGCGGACTGCTTTAGCGGGCCGTGCGACCTGACGCCAGATAAACAGCAAGATGGCAGGTCACAATCCGCTCAAGCGGATCAAGACCGGCCATAACATAGGCGAGATTGCTTCACGAAACCCTCGGCTACCAAAATCACAGCGTACTTCCACTACTTACTTATCAAAGAGAAGAAACTATACTATTAGCGACAGCGAAAGGTGATCCGGCCAAGATTGACAGGATGCAGATAGAATAAAAAGCTGGAATCAGTCAGACAAATTATTGAGCATGGCCACTATCTGGACAATATCAAATGGCTTCTCTAAGAAACCATCGGCACCAGAGGTGGGCAAAGTGTCGCGGATATCTTCCTCGGACAAATAGGCGGTCATAAGAACAACCGGTAGTTTGGGATAAGTCTTCTTGATTTTCTTGAGCAACTTAAAACCATCATCGCCGGGCATCCGGATATCACTGACAACCGCATCAAACGAACCCATCTCAAGTTGAGCAAGCGCTTCATCAGCTGCAGCCACCCCAAACGAACTAAACTCGTTCAGTTCAAGAGCATCCTGCAAAGTGTTACGGAAATTATCATCATCATCGACAATCATCACCTTGCGAGCGTTGGCTGGCCTTGATTTCTGCCGGTTACCAAGAGCGTCACTGATCAGTTGTTCTATATGGGAAACCCGAAACGGTTTGGCCAACAGTCCGTTTGGCTGGGACTTGCCAATCACTTCGGGAGCATCGACACCGGTGATGAACAAAACGGGCAGGTCCGGATACGATTCCCGCACCTTCTCCAACAAGCCGAGACCGTCCAACTCCGGCATCTTGATGTCAGAGACAATAAGGTCAAATGGTTCTGTCCGGAGCTTCTCGAGCGCCTCAAGACCGTTGGTAACTCCGACAGGATCATAGCCGATAGCATTCAATGTGTCGATCAGAAGGTCCAGGAGGTTCTTGTCATCATCGACCACGAGGATTCTTGCATCAGCCCTTTTCAAGTCACTTATCCCTGATTATGGCCAGAAGTTTTTCGGTCTTATCGTCTAGCAGTTCCAAACTGTCAGCTTCGACATTCAAACGCAGCAGTGGTTCTGTGTTGGAAGGTCTCAGGTTGAACCAGTAGTCATCGTACTGAACGGTCAATCCGTCCACCCGATCCTGCTGACCGTCGGCGAACGCTTCGGCCACCTTCTCAATTGAGTCTTTGGCTGACTCCACCCGACTGTTGATTTCACCGGAGCGATGGTAAGGATTTATCTCCGCGATCAGATCGTGCAATTCCCGTCCTTCTTCGGACATCAACTCCAAACAGACCAAAAAGGCAATGAGCCCGGAATCGGCGAACCAGTTATCGCGGAAATAGAAATGCCCGGAATGTTCACCGCCAAAAACAGCATCATGCTCTTTCATCAACGGTTTGATTAGAGCATGCCCGACCCGAGTACGAACCGGAGTCCCGCCCATCTTGAGAACCAGTTCCGGTACCGCACGCGAACAGATGAGATTATAAAGCACCGTTTCCTGGGGGGCCTTCTTCAGCAGCGACTTGGCTACCAGAGCGGTAACCATATCTCCGCCGACCTGGTTACCGAACCGGTCAACCAGGAACATCCGGTCAGCGTCACCATCAAAAGCAACCCCGAAGTCAGCGTTGATTTCGGCCATCTTTTGTACCAGATCGACCAGGTTTTCCGGCTCTATTGGCGAAGCCGGATGGTTGGGAAAGCTGCCATCGAGTTCAAAAAAGAGCCTGGTCACATCTATCGGAAGCTGCTCCAAAACGGGGGGAAGAGTGGCGCCGGCCATACCGTTGCCGGCATCGATCACAATCTTGAACGACTTGATCTTGCTCTGGTCGATAAACGACAGACAATGCTCACCATAAGCGGCATTGATATCTCTCCGATTGATCACGCCCCGGGTAGGCGCTTTGGCCGGTAGACTTCCGGACTCAATCAGTTTCAGAATCTGGTTCAGACCATCATGGCCGGAGAGCGGCTCGGCATTTTTTTTGCATATTTTGAGACCGTTGTATTGAGCCGGGTTGTGGCTGGCCGTAATCATAACGCCACCATCGTAACCGTATTTTCCAACGGCGAAATAGAGACCATCGGTTGAAGTAAGACCGAGATCAATTACATCGACACCCATATCGTTGATACCGGCCGCAAGGCCTTCAAACAGTTCATCCGAAGAAACCCGCATGTCGCGTCCAACGGCAATTGAGTGCGGCTTCATTTTGACCGCCAGGGCATAACCAACCTGATAGGCGACCTCTTTGCTTATCTGTTCCGGGTAGACGCCCCGGATGTCATACGCTTTAAAAATCGAAGGATCAATATTCATGCTATCATTCTCCAGCTATTGAATTATGATAGTCTGCTCAATGGTTCGGGACAACATATTTTATTCAATCGTAAATGATGCGCCGAAAACCCAAGCAGCCAGAACCTATGGGCGTACGGAGCGCACAAATTCCATACGCTTTTTCAGGGCGGGGTGACTGTAAAACCAAAACTCTATCAGAGGATGGGGATCAGGATCAGACAGGTTCAGCACCGAAAGTTTGTCAAAAGCGGTAGCGGCAGCTTCACCGGTCACCTCGGTTTTTTCCATACCAAAGATATCCGACTGGTGCTCCATGTACCGGCTGACCGAGGATGAGATCGGACTGGAGAGCATTGATACAATACTGAGATAGGCCAGCAGAAGCGGCAGGGAAGCGATGTCCGAGAGTTTGTCAAACTTGAACCTCCCTTTGAATCGTCTGATTACAGAGTGAATCGTTCGGTCTGTCAGCCAGAGTGAGAAGGCTATGAGGAAGATTGACAGAGAGAGGCCGTACCAGATATGATCCATGACATAGTGCCCCATCTCGTGTCCCATGACAAACTTGATCTCGTCGTAAGTGAAATTGTTGATCAGGTTGTCATAGAGAACAATTCGTTCCGTGCCAAAGAGACCGGTGACATAGGCGTTGACTTTGGTTGTCTGCTTGGAACTGTTGACTTGAAAGACATCGGAACCTTCAATTCCAACTGATGAAGCAAGTGTCAAAAGTTCTGATTCCAACTGCTTGTCTTCAAGCGGGACGAAATCATTAAACAATGGTGATACATACATGGGAATGAGTACAACCATTAAGACCAGAAACGGAAAGGCCCCGATTGAAAATGCTAACCACCATCTCTTCATTTTGCTAATCAGGCGATAGAGAAACCACATCGGGATAATTCCCATTAGTGCGGACAGGCCAAGGCCAATCAAATCCTCTTTGAGCCACTCAAAAAAGGTCTGATTCATAAAGCCGTAATCTGATTCGACTATGAAACTTCGATAGACATGCGAGGGGAACTCAAAAATGTAGTTTAGTATCAAGAAGAGAATTAGAAAAACCCATACGGCAAAAAAACGGAGCGGTATTTTCCCGGCCCAATCCCGAAGTTTAGCGGAAAGACCGGTAAACAAAAAGATCGCCATGATACCGAGACCAATGAAGAAGCTGGCAAATCTCCACTTGTTGTTGAAACTGGAGTAGGAAAAAAGCTTCTGGCGTCGTTCATCCGAAATCGGGTAGAGTGATCCCGTAACTTGAGTTGTGTCAGAGATTATCTCGTTGGCTGCCACACTATTTGCGGAATCAGTTAATTGGATTTCAGTACTATCCTGCGCGGCAACTGTTGAGAGCATCGGCAGCATCAAGATAACCAGAGTCAGACCAAAGATTGATAAATAACGCACAAGAACTCCTCCGTTTATGCTTCTACGGAAAAGATTTGAGTACCGGGTGTCAATTAGATTCTTTTCCTTCAATCAGAGACATTCGCTTCAAAGAGTGTCCTCTCCAGCAATGAAGGGGATCAGTTCATCACTCTGTTGAAGGCGGCCTATAAACTTGACAAAATAGGCGATTATCAATATGTAATAGCTGCAACCGCCAAATTACAGAGAAGGAGGAATATGTGTCAAGGTCCATTCTGATATTGGCCGTGGCGGCCATACTGATTGTCGAGTTAGTTTCCTGCTCAGATGATAACAACCCGGCCGACTCCCCCAACAATCCTCCCACCGTCCCGGTGCTTGATACAGCCGGTGGCACCCCAGCGGACGGTGCTGTTGACGTTCCACTGTCAGCCTTTCTGCAATGGACCTGCAGCGACCTCGACAAAGATTCGCTTCTATATGCTGTCTGCTTAGGTGATACTGCGAATCCTCCGGTAATCAAAGAACTGTATACCTCGACCAGATTTGAACCGGATACACTTGAGTATAGTAAGACCTACTATTGGAAAATCATAGCCTTTGACTCGCACATGGCCAGCACCAGCTCACGCATCTGGAGTTTCACTACCGTTGACAAGTAGACAATCAGGCATGTCCTACTCTTCTATATACGTCGTCATTCTCTTTTGGTCCGTGTGCTGTTAAAACCGGGAGTTTTCTTAATCGGTTTACAATTAGAAAAAGGCCGCCTAATAAGGCGGCCTTTTGTTGTTTGAGTCAGCCGTAGAGCAAAGCGATATCAGGCGACTGTCACCTCATCACACAAGTAGACATCCTGAATAGCATTCAGCAGTTCCACACCCTCTTTCATCGGACGCTGGAACGCCTTGCGGCCGGAGATCAGACCGGTGCCGCCAGCCCGCTTATTGACTACCGCCGTCCGGACCGCTTCGGCCAGATCAGTCGCACCCGAAGATGCCCCGCCGGAATTGATCAGGCCAATACGACCCATGTAACAATTGGCCACCTGGTAGCGAGTCAGTTCAATCGGGTGATCGGTAGCAAGTTCATCATAAACTCTGGGATGCGTCTTACCAAAACCAATAGCATTAAAGCCGCCGTTGTTCTCCGGAAGTTTCTGCTTGATAATGTCGGCCTCAACAGTCACACCAATATGATTCGCCTGACCGGTCATGTCCGCCGAGGTATGGTAATCGGTGCCATTTATTTTGAAGTCGGAATTGCGGAGGTAGCACCAAAGAACTGTGAACATACCCAGTTCATGTGCCGCGCTGAATGCCTCGGTCACTTCTTCAAGCTGACGCATGGCATTGTCGGAGCCGAAATAGATGGTTGCTCCCACGCCAACGGCTCCCATGTTGAAAGCGTTCTCAACATTGGCGAACATGATCTGATCAAACTTGGCCGGGTAAGTCAGCAGTTCATTATGATTCAGTTTTAGAATAAAGGGAATCTTGTGGGCATACTTCCGGGCTACCGCTCCCAGGACTCCATACGTTGAGGCGACACCGTTGCAGCCGCCTTCGATAGCCAGCTCAACAATCTTAGCCGGATCAAAGTATTCCGGGTTTGGCGCAAAAGAAGCGCTGCCGGTATGCTCTATCCCCTGATCTACCGGTAGAATTGAAACATAACCGGAACCGGCCAAACGACCGCTGTTGAACAGCCAGTTCAAGGAGCGCATTACGACCGGAGTTCGGTCCGATTGACTAAAAACGCGATCCATATAATCCGGACCGGGAAGGTGCAGGTGGGATTTGTCGATCCCTTTAGCCTGGTAGTTTAGCAGTTCGGCATTGTCACCGAGAAGTTTTTCGATCTTCTTAATCATGGCTCTTTCTCCCCATGAGTGTTTTCCTCTGTTCTTGATTGATAGATAAATCTTTTTATTTCTGAAATCAAGTTTTCTGGCAACTCTTGCAACGGTATAATCCGGCAATAGAAACAGAAAAGCGCACTCGCCTAAGAGTGCGCCCTGTGCCAATAATGGAGCTGAAACTCGGTACTCAGACGCGGAATAAATATTGGAATTTGGCAAATATCTGCCGGTCCGAGAGCTTCCAGGCCGAGTCATTCAAGCCTGAATAATCCAGATGATCAAATTTCTGATACCGTCCGGTCATCCCCAGGTAGAAGACAGTAAACGGATTGACCCGGTAAGTGAGCAACGGCTCGATATCGACTTCGTCATCAAAAGTATTGTACTGCAGAACAAAGCGCAAAAAGAGCTCACGGGTGAACTGGTAATCAAGCCGGGAGCGGAAAATCTGCCCTTCTACGATAGTACTTCCATCCCCACGATCCTTGATAGACAGGTGGACCAGGCTGGGATCAATAACGAGTCGCTGGGTGGGGCGAAGAGTCATCCATAAATAGACCTCCTCATTGTTAGCCATCTCCGGTGACCGACGGTAAATGCGGCGCCCCTTGGAATATTCAATCCCCCCCCCGACATACTCACTGGCGTCGTTGGAAAGGGCGAAACTGATCTCGTTTATGTCGGCAAACAGAATATCACGGAATCGCTCGCGGCTGTGCATGTATTCAATTGACAACCCTGTACGACCATGGAACTCAAAGTGCAGTTCAGGGACAACCCACTCATCGCGAAATTTCCCATCATGGTTCCACACCCGCCCGAAAGAGAGAGAAGGCTGCCATTCAATCAGGTATTTCCGATTAGGTGAGAAACTCAGGCCGTTGTAGTAATTGACCTGACGTCGGCCAGCCGTGGTGACAAATCCATTGGAAGCCCTAAATGCCGGACTCTGCTCGTTGTAGCTAAGTTCCGAGTACAGATGTCTGCCGTTGTAATCAAGTCCAGTTGAAATGGCCTGTCCGGCGAGCGTTTCTCCGTCCAGCATGACCGTGTTGCGATCTCGGTTGAACAGAGAGGGGTATCCCCGTCCAAGCAACGAATCGCTCAACCCGGGAGCGTTTCCTTCCTCGACCCGGCTTCCTAACAGCTGGTATCCGAGACGGAAGTTTTCGACAAATCGGTAGGTCCCGTCGAAACCATAAACGGTACCCGAGCCGCCTTCCTGATCCTGACCATAAAAACTGTAGTCGCTATAACGCCGGTCGGTCAGTATTAATCCGACATAAGAGTCGCGCTGGAAAGATCTTCGCACGCGCAGAACGTTGGAAATACTTTCCCCCACCAATTCCGTGATCGACAATTCTTCCAGAGGGATCAGAAGCGGGGAGTCTTCATCGTAGGCCAACAGATAGGCCACACTGGTCCGACCAAACTGACCGGTGAATTTTCCGGCCACTAACGGGTTATTGATTGACCGGGTGTAGACCGCATTTATACGAGAGTCGAAAAGGTCAGACCCTTCCTGAAAAAATGGCCGTCTCTCCTGGAAGTAGAGGCCGAAGGTCGTGTTGACATCCACCTGGTCGGCATCGGACTCCACCTGGGAAAAGTCCGGATTCACGGCCAGCTCCACCGAAGAATTGGAGGTGATTCCATAGCGGGCATTGAAAGAGACATCACCGTCCGGATCGCCGTTTTCCAATCCAGATGACGGATCACCATTAAGAGAACTGGATTGTGAGGCTATGACATTGGGGATTATATCCAGATTACTCCCCGGTTTAATATTCTTGATCCCGGTGGCTGTTCCCCACTGGCAGTGCCAGCAGGGATCATCCCTGTCCTGAGCTGACCAGGCATATCGCCTGCGCACGTCACGCTGATGGTCCCGCCAGAAATTCAGTCGCCAGGTCTGGTTCTCTTTGTCCGGAAACCGAAGCGAACTAAAAGGAATGGCCAGTTCAACCTGGTAGCCGGAATCGGTAACCATTCCTTCTGACTCAAAAACCATGTCAAAAGTACCATCCTCATTCCCGTTCGCCATGATTTTCAGGTCCCCTTGAATGCCGATCGGGTTCACAAAAATCTCGTAGGCCGAGGCATAATCTCCGTAGGTATCAATCATAACTCCAAAGTAATCATCGCGGAATATCTCGTCACGATCGCGGAGTGAAACTCGCACACTGCCGGGGTCATCCCAGGCTACCAGCGCGACATACAGGTTGGATTCATCATACGTAACCAGGGCGGCCGACTCTACCGGTGGCTTCACCTGATCCCCAGGGGAGACTTCGGAGAAATTATCAGCTCGGGCAGCATTTTGCCAACCATCATCGGAAATGTCTCCGTCGATAGAGATGGATCCAACCAGCGGCCTGATTTCCAGATTCGGGTGCATCTGGGGCACAAACGCGCTGCTGTCGGCGGCGAAAACTGGGCTGGGAATTGAAATGGAAATGGTAAAGCAAAGTAAAAGCACCAATATGGTGACTGACTGCTTCATTTAGACTCTCCCTAAGACAGGCTGAATGCAGCCTGCGTGACCGGCCGCATCGTGGATTCCAAACGTCACTCTCTAAATAGACTCTTTACTTACGGCATCCCCCAATAAAAGTTTCTTCCACTGATGAACGCCGAGGTAAAAAAAAACCGCACCTCAAAACGAGATGCGGTTTCAAACTTACTTGCTATTTATCTCAATTATAAGATTTTACAGCGGCCTCGCGGCTGTCGAAATGTTCAAAGACCGAGATCAAACGAGTGATGGTCAGGATTGACTCAATTTTGTCAATGTTGGCCAAAACCAATCGCCCGCCCGAATTCTTGACCGTGGTCAGGGCAGAAATGAGCATGCCCAATCCGACCGAGTTCATCCAGTCAACTTTGGCCAGATCAACGACGATATTCTTTTTGTTCTGGTTGATATACTCATGGATTTTACCGTGAAACATAGTGGTTTCCTCGCCACCCATGATTTTACCAGTGATTTCCAGGATAACTATTTCACCATCCAGCATGTCGACGAATTTCATATTACCATATCCTCTTGATACAGGTCTCTTTGCTTACATACTTGTTAGAAAAAGCCGGACTGCCCGGCCATTCAGATCGACCAAATATAAGAGCGGCCATTCGCAATATCAAGCCCTTTTTGGGAGCAGGGCAGTACCCTCATATCAGGCAGTTGGTGCGGCATACTTTGTGGCCGCCGATGCTTTCTGATAGGCCGAAAGCCGTCCAATCATCACCATTGCAGAGATACCGGCCGCGATCTGAAGCATCGTCGATGGTATCCCGATATAGGCGAACTGGGAATACATCTGAGGTCCACCGGCAAAGGACATTGATTGAAAAGCGGCATAGCATCCGATTATCCATCCGACCAGAGTAGACCCTGCCCAGCAACCAAACCAGACGTGAACGATCATATCGCATTCTTCGGACTGCCAGTTGTCCGGGCTCTTCCCCGCTTTATAAAACTCTTTAACTACAAAATAGGGCATGATCAGATTTGCCAGGGGAATGAACCACCATCCAACCGCCCAGGCTGGTGAAAACGACATCCCGGACGCTCCCAGGGCACGAGCATTTACACTCCCACGGTAGCACCAGACCAGAAAGAGGATTATAGTCACCAACCCAATCAACCCGGACAAAACCCCGACACCGGACATAGCCAAAAACTTCCCCATCATGTCCGGGGAAACATCAAATCTTGGGATGGACCCGCCTGACATTCCCATCATTTCCAGCATCGCCGAAGAAAACGCGGCGGTTGCTATTGTCACAACCATATCAAAAACCAGAAAGAGCTGCAGCCAGAACCCGAGCGATGAGATGTCTCGATAGACATATTCCGGTTGTCGGTAGGCATAGTTCTGATGTGATGGAGTCGGCCTGCTCTCCGGCGAAACAGCGGCCGCCGATGGTGGAAAGCCAAAAAATGGCCGAAGTTCACTATCCTCTGCCGCAGACCAGTCGGTCATCCCTTCTTTCCAGACAAGTGTGGTAGGGAGAATAACTCTCTGGCTTGTCAACTGACGAATAGTCTCTTCTGAGTGCGGACCGTTTGGTTTGTCTGTTCCGTCGTTATAGTACCACAAGGTTGAGGCCTGATAATCGGGTTGATAGTTATCGAGCTAATTTAGGTCAACCG
>JARGFS010000115.1 GCA_029211095.1 bacterium
AGCTTCCCGGGACATGAAAGCGAAAGAGTACAAAATGGCCAAGGAGAAAGGGATAACTCCTTATCGTATCTCAGTTTCTCTCGACGGCATAGCTGTTTTTCTTCATGACGACAACCCGGTGAAGGAATTGTCTCTTGCTCAACTAAAGGGGATGTATACAGGGGCGATCACCAATTGGAGTGAAGTAGGCGGACCGGACAAGAGGATTATCCTGTATGGTCGTGAGAACAACTCCGGGACCTACGCTTTCTTTAAGAAGCGGGTACTGGATAAGGAAGACTACTCCGATTACACACAGACTCTTCCAGGTACGGCAGCGGTTGTTAACGCTGTGGCCAAGGATGTCAACGGTATCGGCTACGGTGGACTGGCCTGGGCTAAGGGTGTGAAATTTGCAGCCGTCAAAGAGAATGACGAAGCGGATGCAATATTACCGACGGTTGAGACTGTCTCTTCCGGTGCCTATCCTATCTCTCGTGACTTATACTGGTTCTTCAACGGCAAGCCGACCGGAGAACTGCAGAAACTGGCTAACTGGGCGCTCTCTGCCGAAGGCCAGAAGGTCTCTGAAGATATCGGCTATGTGCCGCTTTCAAAGAAGATGGCTATGGACAACATGGTGGACTAATCCACCCTGTGACATTGTAAATGAACTTAACAGGTAGCGGGTGAGCTGTCAGCTTCACCCGCTGCCGTATGATTGGCAGATAGCGTTATGCGAAAACTACAATTCAGAGGAAAGTCCAAATTATTTGAGTTGGTGGGGGAGAAGATAATCTCCATCACAGCGTTTGCAGCGCTCATATCTGTCTTTCTGATATTTCTGTTTATTTTCAAAGAATCGATTCCAATCTTCACCGATAGTGAGATTAAACAGGAAGCAAGCGTCGATAAGATGCTTTTCAAACAGGAATACTATGAAGGGCGTCAGCCGAGATTTTCCTGGCAGCCAAATTCAGATGTACCCAAATACTCAATCCTGCCGCTGTTTATAGGAAGCTTTAAGGCGGCTCTTATAGCCATGCTGTTCGCCGTTCCGCTTGCGGTGGGGGCCGCGATTTTTTCCGCCGAGTTTGCCAGCCGACGCCTCAGGGAATTCGTCAAGCCCATAATTGAACTTCTGGCCGGGATTCCATCGGTCGTGCTTGGCTTCTTTTCACTGATTGTTCTGGCCACATTTCTGCAGGATGTTTTTGGGTTCACATTCCGGTTAAATGCTATCAACGCTGGCATTGTCCTGGGACTGGCTGTGATTCCCATTGTCTTTACGATGGCCGAGGACGCGATGACTTCGGTCCCCGGTTCTCTTCGAGATGCGGCCTTGGCTCTCGGCGCCAACCGTTGGCAGGTTTCACTAACGGTGGTTCTTCCGGCCGCTCTTCCGGGGATCGCCGCCGGAATCACGCTTGGATTTGGCCGTGCGATTGGTGAGACCATGATCGTCTTGATGGCTTCCGGGAATGCGGCTATCATCTCTGGTAGCTTTGTGGATTCTATACGGACAATTTCAGCTACTATCGCGGCTGAATTAGCCGAAGTTGTTTTTGGCGGAGCTCATTATAGTGTCCTCTTCTTTCTGGGGACGTTGCTGTTTATCCTGACTTTTGTACTTAATTGGATTGGTGACTATGCAACCAACGCCTTGAAACTAAAATATCAGGGGCGTGTGAAATGACCGGCATTCAATTGTCACCAGTAAAAGAGAGCAGTCCCAGGCATAATATCCATGAGAGCTTTGGACGCAAGTCCAGTGGAAGGATACCGGCAGGTCTGACTGCTACGGCAGTTATAATTATTGCGATGATGCTGTTCATTATTCTGGGGAACATAGTACTGAACGGCGTTGGTGTTATAGATTGGAAGTTTCTGAGCCACCCGCCTGAAAACGGTATGGAAGGGGGAGGAATTTTTCCGGCAATCTTTGGGACGGTGGCCCTCGTTCTTCTGATGACTATTGCGGTGGTGCCAGTTGGCGTGTTAACGGCCATCTACCTGCATGAGTATACTTCGCCGCACTCCAAGGTGACCCGATTGATTCGGATGGCAATCAACAATTTGGCTGGTGTTCCTTCCATTGTATTCGGACTGTTTGGACTTGGCTTTTTTATCGGATTTGTCGGCAATGGGATTGATACTCTGTTCTATGCCGATGAGGGTCCCGTCTGGGGACAGCCCGCCATAATTTGGGCCTCGCTGACCCTCTCCGTATTGACTTTGCCGGTTGTGATTGTGGCTACCGAAGAGGCTTTGCGGACCATCCCGCGCGAGATCAAGGATGCCAGTCTCGCCCTGGGAGCGACAAAACTTCAGACTATTATCAAAGTAGTCATTCCCAATTCTTTGCCGGGAATACTCACCGGCGCGATTTTGGCCATCAGCCGGGGGGCGGGAGAGGTGGCGCCGATTATGTTCACCGGTGCCGCGTATTACCTGCCTTATCTGCCACAGAAACTTAATGACCAGTTTATGGAACTTGGTTACCATATCTATGTTATGGCCACACAATCGCCGGACATTGAAGCTACCAAACCGATTCTGTATGGCACGGTGCTGGTTTTGCTATTGCTGACATTCATGTTGAATTTCAGTGCAATCATTATTAGGTCGAAAATGAGGTCCAAGAATGCCCACTGATAAAGAGATCAACCTGGCGATAAAGACAGAAGTGCCGTACCTCAATGAACCTTCGGCTAACTCGTCAGCAGGCCAGCCCGGCCCTCATATAAATGAAGCTCATAAAGTTGTTGTCCGTGATCTTGACTTTTTTTACTCCGGTCAGCAGGCCCTGTTTGGAATCTCGTTGAATATTGTCGAAAAAAAGGTCTTTGCGCTGATAGGTCCTTCGGGGTGCGGCAAGTCGACCTTTCTGAGGACTTTGAATAGAATGAATGACACCATTCCGGGGACGAGCCTTAAAGGCTCCATAAAGATCGACAATCTGGATATCTACAAGGGCATCAAAGATGTGTCGTCTCTGAGAACTAGAGTGGGCATGGTCTTTCAGAAATCCAACCCGTTTCCAAAATCAATTTTTGAGAATGTGGCCTACGGCCTGAGAGTAAACGGTATTAAAGACAAGCGCTTGATTGCTGAAGTTGTTGAGGAGACTCTAAAGGGCGCCTTTCTCTGGGAGGAAGTCAAAGACAAGCTGGATCACAGCGCTTATGCTCTCTCTGGAGGGCAGCAGCAGCGTTTGTGCATTGCGAGAGCGTTGGCCGTTCAGCCGGAAATACTTCTGATGGATGAACCAGCCTCGGCCCTTGATCCCTTGTCAACGGCTAAGATCGAAGATTTAATAAATGAGCTTAAGAAGAATCATACCATCGTGATTGTAACTCATAACATGCAGCAGGCCGCGCGAGTCTCCGATGTTACGGCGTTCTTTTACGAAGGTTATATGATAGAGTATGGTGACACCCGGAAGTTGTTCACCAAGCCGGAAAAAAAGAAAACTGAAGACTATATCACCGGAAGATTCGGTTGATTCTGGAGAGAATATGACTAAGCATTTTTATAATGAATTGGAGCGACTTAAAAAAAAGATTCTCGATTTAACTGCCAGGGTGGAGGATAGTCTGCGCATGGCGGTGAAGTCGGTCACCGAGCTTGACCGCGAACTGGCTATGAAAGTTATCAGCACAGACCAGGAGATCGACGCGCTTGAGGTTGAAGTAGAAGAAGAGTGTCTGAAGATTCTTGCTCTGCACCAGCCGGTTGCCGCCGACCTGCGGTACATAGTGGCTGTTTTGAAAATCAACAGTGACCTGGAAAGGATCGGCGATCTGGCCGTTAATATTGCCAAGCGGACCAAGAATTTGCAGTATAACAACGGCGTAAGAATACCGTTTGATCTGCACTCCATGCTCGCCAAGACGGAAAAGATGGTGAGTGAGAGCGCTGATGCGCTCATAAGAAGTGACGCAGAACTGGCTCAGGCCGTTCGTGTATCCGATGAAGAGATAGACAAGCTGCACAAACTGGCTTTTCAGACCGTATACGAGCAGGTTAAAAAGCACCCCGATCATGCACAGTATTTTATCAGCCTCCTGAGTGTCTCGCGGGCCCTGGAGAGAATTGCTGATCATGCTACCAATATCGCCGAGGATGTGGTCTATATGGTGGATGGGGAAATTGTGCGCCACCAGCTTGACGATGAGGATTTTTGACTGATAGCGGGAAATAAAACCTATTTGTCAATGACCATGCGAAATCCCTTGCCGTGAACCCCCATAATTTCAATGCTACTGTCTTCTTTCAGGTACTTTCGCAATCGTGAAATGAACATATCCATGCTTCTGCCCGCAAAATAGCTGTCATCACTCCAGATTTCTCGAAGAGCCTCCTCGCGAAGAATAGTACGGTTCCGGTTCAGGCATAGGAAACGAAGCAACTCTGACTCTTTAGGCGTCAACTTTTGCTCCTGATCGTTTCTGATCAATAGCTGTCGACTGAAAACAAAGCGGTAGCTGCCAATCTGAATTTCATCGGCGTTGTTGGTTGTGTCGGTGCTGCCGGTTCTGCGCAAGACAGCTTCAATACGAAGCATAAGCTCTTCCACGCTAAACGGCTTGGTGATGTAATCATCGCAGCCAACTTTGAATCCGAGTATCTTATCCTCTTTCATTGAACGTGCCGTTAGAAAGATGATCGGTACCTCCTTATCCACCTTCCGGACCTCTTCGGCAAATGAAAACCCGTCCAATTTTGGCATCATAACATCGACGAGGCAGAGATCAAATTGTTCCTGTCGCCAGACCGTCAAACCCTGCTCTCCATCGGCACACAACGTGACTTCAAATTCCTGCATCTGGAGATGTTCCTGAAGGACCGTACCAAGGTTACCGTCATCTTCCAGCAGAAGAACTTTCCTTTGGTCAGTCATTCCTTCAATTCCAGGATTATATCGAGCGGGAAAGAGAGGGTCATAGTTGTTCCCTGTCCGGGTTCACTTATGACACTGATTGTCCCGCGATGGGACTCTACCATTGATTTTACAAAGGCCAGCCCCAATCCAAATCCTTTGACATCATGTCGGTCCCCCTGGTTGACCCGGTAGTATTTGTCAAAAATGAGACGACTCTCTCTTTTGCTAATCCCAATACCATTGTCCTCAACCGTTAGAACCAGGCTGTTACTATCCACGGACGAAGTAACAGAGATTCGGGGGCTATTACCGGAATACTTAATGGCGTTATCCAGAAGGTTGTGTAGAATATTGGTCATGTAAACCGGATCAGCATTGATGATGGGAGCGTTATCTGATAGCTTGCATTCAATACTTCCGCCGGACTCTTTGAGTCGCAACTGAGCCGTCTCGGATACGGTTCTAATCAGTTCGTTGAGGTCAATTGGTTCCAGTCCCAATTCGTACTCTCCATTCTCCAGCAGGGCCATCTGAAGAATTTTGTCAGACTGACTTTTCATCCGTCTGCTTTCGGCCAGAATCATCGAGTTAAACCGCCGCACCCTATCCGGATCGGACAGTACATCCTCACGCCCTATTGCTTCGCAGGCCAGTTGAACCGTTGAAATTGGGGTCTTGAATTCATGGGTCAGGTTGTTGACAAAGTCAATCAAAGTTGACGCAAGCCGCTTCTGATGCAGGATGGTTCGGATTGTATAAGCGAAAGAGCCGATAATGATGAGCGTAAGCAGCACAGTTGGAATCAGGATTGGGGCCATTTGCCACCAGATATAGCTGGTGCGATCCGGGAAATAGAGAATCAGTTCACTGGGGACATCGACCAGGTTAAGCGGAAAGAGGTGCACTCGCAAATCTGACCGGGCAATCTCGTCAGCCAGATAGGCTGGCTGGGCAATTCGCAAACTGTCCTCACCAACTCTACGCACTCCGTAGGTGGGGTCAAGGTCAATGCCGGCCTCAACCAGACTCAGGTTTAGGATAGAGTCAAATTCCTGACGGTTGACTCGCTCCTCAAGGGGGCCCAGATCGGCCGAGTCCAGCCGGTTGAGGACGGACTGCATGATAATCATACGCATCTCTTTTTGCGCACTGCCACCGGATATGTTGGCGCTGTCTTCGGGGTCTATGGTCAGTTGCTGACTCTTTGTCGTGAACTGCCACTGGAATGAGTCGCTCGGGTTTGCTCCAATATCGATAACCACTGTATGCGACCCGGCCCGGGCAAAAGTATCAAGGACCAATATACTATCTTTAAGGGAAGGACTGACCGCCTTCAAATATACATGCTGGTCCTGAGTAATGGTGAAGTGAGCGGAGTCATTTTGCACCCAGAACGATGGTTCCTGTTGGTCGGTATTAAATGAATATGAGTAGCTCCGTACTTTGTTGGTGTCGTCAATGTTTTCTTCAGTGTGGAAGGCCATTATTCTCGAACCGGGAGAAGGCGAGATTGAGTCCAGGTCAATGGCCAGCGTGAAAGCTTCGGCTACGGTGAATCTTTGAACAGTTGATCCCAGCGCCGAAAGGGCGTTCCGCCTGAAAGTCTCCTCTTTTGATTGATAGGCACTGGTCAACAGCAGAGACTGAATCAGTATCAACCCGGCCAGGGCAATACTGATAAGCGAAATTATCACTCCTATCTTTTTTCGATCAAAAGGCATAGCTATAATATAGTCAGACCAATCTGATGGAAAACAAGCATTAACATTTCTTAACAATCCCTAACATACCTTAACTAACCAGATTTGCCCCGGAAGAGTATAGTAAACAGGAGTAAGAGCAAAATCCTATTTTCTGATTCAAAGGAGAGAGAAAATGTCTATCAACAAAATGAAATCAGTTCTCCCGTTGATACTGGTTGCGGCCGTTTTAATCTCGCTGGCCATTCCCCAATTGACAAGCGCTCAGATGGAGGTCAAGACGATGTCGGGAGGTGATTTGTTTATCATTCCCGGACTGGGAGCCGTTGTTGCTCCGCAGGAAGGGAAACTGAAAATCATCGTTGTCCCCGAGGATCGTCCTAAAGAGTATGCCACGGTTGATATCGAGAGTGGAGACTTCTTGCTGATGGTGGATGGTAAACGGGTCAAGACTAATGCTGATCTCAAGGAAGTTTTCAACGGAATCAAAGTAGGTACGATGCTGGAAATGGGACTAAAACGGGACAAAGCCATGCTGATTGTGCCCATGAAAAGGGCCGCCGATGATGACACCGGCGGAAAAACTATGATGATGACCCGCACGGTTGATGTTGGGGGGGACGAGGGCGGCATCCAGTTTGAAGGGGACGTTTTTGACGTGGTCGTTATTCCCGAAGTCGGAATCACCCTGGCTGATGAAGAACAGGGGTTGAGCGTGGTCGGGCTTATGCCAGCCGCCGATGAGAATCTGAATGGCGAGCGACCCTCGCAGGGAGACATTGTAATCACTCTCATGGGCCGGCCGGTGACAACCGTTGAAGAGTTTGATGCCGTCTATGAGCCGATCAAGACGAGTGATACAGTTACTATGGAATACAAGCATGAAGGTGAGTCCAGAAAACTGATTTTCACCAAAATGGAAATCAAACAGAAAAAAGTGATGATGGAAAACTAAGCTGATTGTCACGTCACTATGCATATCATTATTCGCATCATAGTTATTCTGATCCTGCTGGCCGTTAGCAGTTCCGCCCAGACATACAATCCATTTAATCAGCGGGACGACACCTATCCATTGCTGGGTCTCAAGCGGGCTCAGGAGGCTTATGAGACCGCTCGCACTGACTATGAGCGTCAGCAGGAACTATATAAGGATGGCCTGATAAATCGCAGTCAACTGGAGCAAGCCCGAAACCAGTTTGTCGATGCCGAAGTCAACTACCAACAGTCCCTGCTGGCCGTCATGTTTGAGGAGCAGTATGTCACAGTGACCAAAGCGGTCAAGTACCAAGCCGCCGATGGGAGCAAAAAAGTGAAGCTGACCATTGCCAATACCGCTGGCGGCTCAGAAGAGTATCGAAAACTGGTCAACATGCAGGACAGTCTGTTCCGTGCTTTGCAACCGGATGTGATCAGTAATGTCTACGTCTCTCTCCTGAACGAAAATAATGCGATTATCTCTGAGCCGTACGAAGCCAAGGTTTTGCAACTCCGCTATGGCGAGCCGAGAGTCATTGATTTCAAACTGCTTCAGGATCAGGACGCGGTGACCGTTTCCATAATCTATGGTAACGGCTCACAGCGCAGCATGCGAATATTCCTGCAGAAGGATTCATCGGAGGATAAAGTCCTGGTACAGTCCGAACAGTTTTCGCAGGAGGTTGAACTTGGCTCATCCGCTTCATTCGATCTGACGCTGGAGCTGTTTTCCGGAACCAGCAACACCTTTGCTATGGAGGTGGTTAATCTGCCTCGGGAGATAGGCCGCTTCTTTAAGGAGACTGCCGGTTCTGTCCGGTTGAGCCAGCTGAAATTTACCGAAAGCAACCGTACCAAACGGGCAGCCTTTGAGATTCAACTGCCTGATCGACCTTCGGAACACGTCCTGGTCGATGACCCGATAACTTTCTATGTTCTGGTGCTGCCGCGAGAGCAGGCGCGGAAATTTGGCAATCGCCTGGACCAACAGTGGAGTGAAGATGAGATTCTCGCCCTGAACGTTGGTTTTGTACGACTTGAGGTTCTGCCGCGCGGAACCGGCAAGATTCAGGTGGCACTGCCCCAAATGTACCACGCCATTGATGTCTCTGATGAGGCGAATATCCGCGCCGACATTCTAAACGAAGGGAGCGACCGGATAGACAACCTTGAAGTAAGACTTGATCTTCCGCTCAATTGGACGCGCACCATCGTTCCGGAAGAGATTGCATCGCTTGATATTGGAAAAGAACAAACTCTGCACATGACCATAACACCACCGGAAGATGTAGCGCCCGGGAAATACGAAGTTCGCATGCGGACCAGCGGCATTTCCAACGGGCAGCCAATCACTACCGAAGACAAGAGCATTACGATAGAAATCCGACCGGAGACGAATCTCCTGGGGACACTTTCCATTGTGATTCTGCTGCTGAGTTTGGTGACCGGCATTGTTGTTTATGGTGTGAAATTGTCGAGGAGATAACGGCGGATTACTCGGATAGAGGAGAACTGATATGATTCAAGAAGGACTGACACCAAAAAAACAGCCAATGCTTCAAGCCGTAAACCTTACCAAGCGGTATGAGGACTCGGTTCTGGCCGTGGATAATGTTGACTTTTCCGTCTACCTCGGCCAGCTGTTTGCCATGCTTGGGGGGAATGGTGCGGGCAAGCCCTCGGTGGATGAAGTGGCGGCAAAGAAAGCATCGTTTGACTCCGGCCTGTGGAAGGACTTTCGGGTGGGGATGGCTTCGTTCAAAGCTCCCGAAACAAACAAGGAAAACGACATTGAAGGGCTAATGAGTCAGTTCAACAAGTTCACGGACAGCCTGACCGCTATACGGGATGAGAAGATGAACGAATTTGCCGGAAGACTGAACGAGGAGCGGATAAATCGACAAAAGGTGCAGCGGACTACGGCCCTGAATCTGGCCCGGCTGTCGCCAACGGCCAGCCTTGACCTGGCCACCGCTGAATTGGCCGGGACGTCTATATCTCTGAAATCGCGCTATCGTGATGCTGCTCTGGCCTACCAGAAGAAGTACGCCGAATTCATGCATGAAAAGACCGGTATGAATGTGGGGGGCCGGATGATAGTTATGAAAATGGAGATAGATGGCTAGGATAAAGAAGAGCCCCTGATTGATCCGTCGGAGATCCCCGCCTTTCTGTTTACGCCTCCTTCGGTAGCGGAGTCCATCCAAACGGCTTCGGTAGATG
>JARGFS010000116.1 GCA_029211095.1 bacterium
AGCGCGTTGGGTTGGGCGACAGGGGAAACCGAAAGTAATTATCAGTGTCTCCCCACATAAGATGCCGGACAAACCGTTCAAGCTGTATATCTCCCCTTTCCGAGTTGACCAGGACTCGGAATTCAGGCGCATCAAAACCATTTCTTACGTTATCCATGCGGCAGCTCTGAATCAGGCCAAAAAGAAAAAATGCGATGACGCCCTGCTTCTAAACGAAAGAGGACGGGTCGCCGAAGTAACTTCGGCCAACATCTTCTGGGTCCAACGCGGCCGTATCTTCACCCCACCCCTTTCCTCAGGATGTCTGGATGGAATCACCCGCAGGATCATGATGCGGCAAGCGGCTAAACTCGGTCATGACGTTACCGAGCGTTCGGTCAGCCTGGACCAGCTTCTGAAAGCGGACGAATTATTCATCTCCAGCTCCCTCAAGCTTGTGATTGGCGTTGGATCGCTCAGGAAAGAGAGCGGGACAACCCTTTTCCATATCGGCCCTATCACTACTGAACTTCGCGAGCGATTCAACAGCCTGATCGGCCTCTAATGGGAGCCGCCCCACTGTCAGCTCTCAGGCAGGCCCGGACCGGCACCAAATTGTTTTAATTGACTCCAACGCGGTCCGGTCAAACTATGAAATAGCTGACAATTTTCACAGGCTAATCAATTTGGTGCGCCGGTGCCAAATAAAGGAAAAAACAGATGTATCGCATATTATTGATAGCAGTCATAACAGGGCTTATTGCCACGGGGGCGGTCTTCTCCCAGGATGAGAGTTCATCGAGCCTCTACGAAGTTCCCCCGCTCTGGCTGGTCGATGTTCCCACCGCCGGAACTTTGCCGCGCGGACATTACCAGATCGGGACTCGCATTTTCCCGGGAGGGGGCGCGATTGGATTTACAGATATCGGCCTCTCGAACCGCCTTCAGTTAGGCGTATCTTACGGTGCCTACCAGCTAATAAGCAACGATCATCCCGACTGGAACCCGCGAATTGAATTTGAGATTCGCTTCCGGATTATTGATGAAATGGAGATGTTCCCGGCTGTCTGTCTCGGGTTTTCATCGCAAGGTTCCGGACGATGGAACACTGACCTGCAGCGCTACACCTTTAAGTCCCGAGGTTTCTTTGGGACAGTCTCCCGAAGCTTTTATTTCTATGAATGGACGGCAGGATGGCATGGCGGAGTCAACTACTCTTTGGAAAACGATGTTGACGGTGAAAAGGACCTCAATGTTTTCGCCGGCTTTGATGCCACATTCAAGTACAATCTTGCTCTGATGCTGGAGTACGATGCCGGTATCAACGATGATCGTTCCAACCCACCTGATGGGGTCGAGCAGATGGCTGGCAAGGGACGGGGTTACCTTAACTCTTCAATCAACTGGCTGTTTGCAGACAATCTGGAACTTGAGTTTATACTCAAAGATCTGTTGATCAACCGGAGAGAATCAGCGACCATCACAAGAGAGATAAGGATTACTTATCAGGATAAGTTCTAAGAATTACGCAGAATATTATCGAATTGAGAATATGCAGAGGCTGGTCTGCCTGACCGGCCTTTTTTTACAGACCAAATTTACGCCAGCGACCAAGAACCATCTCGGCAAAGTCACCAACCGCTTCAATAACTTTCAAGCGGTATTCATCCGCCTGCTCCTTGTTGAAGTTGGGGTAACCTTCCCCTTCTTTGTAGAGCAGGATAGAACCGGGAACAGGATAGATGTCAGCGCCCGGTCGGAAGTAGTAGGCCAGTTCAGGATCATATCCCTCTTCGGTAGCCAGCCCCGGATCAATAGCCTGAACCATGGCCGTTTCGTCAGTCCCGGCGTGCCCCCCATGATGCCCAAAGAAATCGCGCGTCACCTCGCCGCATAGCTCCCACCAGTGAATTACAGCAACGTTGCAGGATTTCTCCCGATGGAAATCGGCGGCGACATTCTTAAGAGCGCCGTTGTTTCCGCCATGCCCATTCATAATAAAGACATTTTTGAAACCGACATCGGTCAGTGAATCGAGAATGTCGCGAACATACAACTGGAGATGTTCCGGACTAACCGTAATCCCGCCATTGTATCGGTATAGCGAACGAGTGATGCCATAATTTACTATGGGCGCAATCAGGGCGTTCAACCTTTCGGCCACACCGCCGGAGATGTTTTCGGGGATATAATTGTCCGTCCCGATACAGATGGAGCCATGGGCCTCAACTGTTCCGACCGGCAGAATAACCGTATCAATCCTGGCCGGAACCAGGTCGCGAATTTTCAGCCAGCTGAGCCGTTGTAATTCCCGTTCCACTTAGCTATCCAACCGGGTAAGAATTCGTTCCAAAACCAGTTCCGTCTCATGAGCGGTTGTCATATCCCCCTCAAAACGGTATTGATTAATGTCGCGTGCCAGAATTTCCAGATCATCGGAACGTTCAACGGCGTACCAGATTTCCAACTCGGACCATTTCAAATCCTGACTGGCAAAAGCATTGGCGACTTCGGAATAGATAGCCGGTGACTTCCAGTCAAACTGTGATAGTTGAATCTTATAGGAGCCGGACATTCCAATCAGGTAGTAACGACCATCGGGCGTGGGGCCAAAAACAGCATCTGACTCACACAGCAATTTTTGACTCGCCCGGAGTTGCCTGGTTGTCACCG
Organism: bacterium; assembly: GCA_029211095.1. Taxonomy (GTDB): domain Bacteria; phylum Zixibacteria; class MSB-5A5; order GN15; family FEB-12; genus JARGFS01. The sequence goes on from JARGFS010000116.1 coordinate 2,653, forward strand.
AAGGAGTGCGGCTGCCGACCACGATAATCTGATCGTACCCCTCGGCAAAGCACTGCTGGAACACCTTTTCAACTCTAATCCCCCACCGCTCACGCTCCAGATCAAAAAGAGAAAAATTGTTCTTAAAGGAGGCCGCCGCCTTACCGGTCAGTTTCCGATCAAGATAGTCAGTCACAATACCAACCAGCTTAACCCGATCCGGATCATCGATATAATACAACCGTACATCGGTATCTTTGAGTTCAAGTGCCGCGGCAATTGTATCAGTTATGAAGGCCTGATGGAGGAATCTTAGTTCGTCCCCTTTGATCAAGCCGAAATCCATTGATGAACCGTCTTCGGTTGGCTCCTGCACACAAATTGCGACAACTGATTTGTTCTTGGACTTAGATGGCATATGGACCTTTATCTACCGTAATATTATCCTGTTCTGGGAACAAATATAAAAGCATGAACAAAAGCCGTCAAGCCTGCGGGGAACAAATTAAGAAAAAAGTAATGACCGTCTTTCAAGACTGGATTGAACGCGCAGGATGAGAATTCCTATCGATCGATGAGCAGCAAAACCAGATGCGATGTTCAGCGAACCTTTTGCATCTCGGCAATCATTTCATCCGGTTCAATGACACCCTGCATCACCCGACGGACTTCGCCTGAGGAATCAAGCAACAATGTTGTTGGTAATGAGTAATGCTTTAGCCCAAATCGTTCCATAAACGCTTTAACTTCGGGAGACCCTGCCTTCTCCAACTGAGCTTTGATAGCAACAAATCTCTGGGCCTCAGCTGCAACATCGGCATTGCCAAAAGTCTTCTTGTCGAGAACTTTGCAATTAGCACACCAGGTGGCCCAGGTGTCAATCAGCACGGGTTTGTTTTCTTTTGCGGCTCGCTCTAATCCTGTCTCCAGGCTGTGCTCCCACGAGATCAACTCTCCGCCCGCCTCTTTTCTCTCTCCAGAGATTGCCGGCAGCCAGTTGGAGGCCGGCGCAAATATGAATCCCTCGGAAAAGAGAAGACCAACAAAAAGGTAGATTCCCAGAATGGTGGCTATCAACCCCACAAATTTTTTCAAACGGGCAAAGCCGGTTGACTCACTGGTCAGTCGATCCAGTCCGCCGCCAAAAACACCGAGGGCAAGGAGAAGCAGCGAAGTCAGCAGGGCCGTTATCCAGACCGGTATGATGGTCCGGAGAAAATAGATGGCCATAATGAGCAGCACAAACCCAAAGAATTTTTTGACCGTCTCCATCCAGCCCCCGGCACCGGGAAGTTGATTGATTGCCGAAGAAAAGGTTCCTATCAGTATATAAAGTGTTCCCAATCCCATCGCGAATACGAACAGGATTAAAAAGCCAAGCACCGGAGAGCCGCTGGTGGCCACGTAGAGCAGAATACCGGCGACAAATGGCCCCACACAGGGGGAGACAACCAGAGCCGCAATTGCGCCCATCAGGATTGATCCGGCCACTCCGCCACTGCTGCCACTGGTCCCAAGTTTTTGTCTGAGCGCCGAAGGAACATTGAGCTCAAATAGTCCAAACATGGAGAGGGAGAAAATCACAAAAACAATTGCAATACCAATCACCACTCCCGGGCTGGCCAGCCAGGCGCCGAATACGCCACCAACCAGAGAGACAATCAGTCCCATAATTCCGTAGACGACAGCCATTGAACCAACAAAGAAAAGAGACAACACAAAACCTCGTCCCATTCCACGATCCGATCCGGCAAAAATACTGACAGTTATAGGCACCATCGGATAGGTACAAGGAGAGAAAGAAAGCAAAAGACCGGTGAGAAAAGCCAACCCCAAGGCCATGAAATAGCCCCAGAATCCATATTCGGTTATGAGTTGATCCAGCTTGTTCGGTTCACTGACGGAGTTGGACTCCGATCCATCGGCCGACATATCGTCGCTGACTGTCTGACCAATCTCTCCGTCTGTCGAGACCTGAATAGGTAAGGTCAACTCAAGACTATTGGGAGCCCGACACTCTCGGTCGTTGCAGGGCTGATAGGTAAAACTCACCGGGAGAGCAGTCTCCCCTATCGGTGCATCATCGGCAATAGTAACTGTAAACGGAATTGAAAACTGCTCCGAATAGACAGAGAACTCACTCTCCAAAAGAATCGTGTTCTCCCCCTTTGGATACTGAACTGAGTGGATGGCAATCGGGCCATCAGTAGGAGAGCTGAGTTCAGCAGCGATTAGCCAGTCTTCAAGGGGAGCGGCCGAATTGATATGCCATCCTTCGGAAATCTCCACCTTCAATCTGGCCGGATACGACATACCCGGTCGGACCGACTCGGCCTCCATGTGTACCGAAGCCTGTACCAGGTCCTGATCGGCAATAGATTCTGCCCCGAACGGACTATCCCCAAGTCCTGCTTTGGCCGAAACCGGGAGAATGATGAGGCAAAGAAGTGTGACTGAGGAAATCCAGCGCAGGAAAGGAGGCAATATTCTCATGGTCGCTCTTATGTCCTATAGTTGTTTGACCCAGCCATCCAATGATGATTAACAAATTGACACAGTTCCCTTACCGGACGTGCAACAGGTCGCCAATAGTCTTTTCTCTCTAACAAATGAACGAGAAAAAAGTTTACCTTGTCACTGTTTTTTTTGGGCTCTGGTAATGATTTCGGCTTTGATAAGGGCCAGAAGTTTGTCCGGATCAAGTTTGCCAACAATCCGTTCGGCAATCTTTGCGGCCAGGTCCTGTGAGAACTGGCGGGTGAACAGACCTACCTGGTCAGCCGTAAGACTCTCAATTTTCTCTTCCCAGACCATATCAGCTAACGGAGCCTTATCAGAATTGTCAGCTTCTGCCGTCAGATTAATCTCCGGATCGGCTTGAATCTTCTCCACCTCTTTCTTGAACTCTTCTATGAAATGATCCACTCCGCCCTCTTTGGAATCCTGCGGCTGGGAAGGTGACGCGGGAGGCGGAGTCACGGGATCGACAAGGGAAGAAGTCTCATCCAGCTGTAGCCCGGATGAATCAGAGGAAGCCTGACCCGAACCTGAAGAAAACCCTTTGTCCGGGTTCATTGAATCAGACTGCATTTCATTTATAAACCAGCGGTAGTCATGATCAGAGTCGATGTCATCTTCCTCCAGTGCCTGGGGACTCTGAATCGCATACTGGTCGGCAACAATTTCCAGCTTTCCGGAAGCATCGGGTGATATCTGAGCTTGCTTTTTTGGCGGCTGAACTATATCCGAGCTGTCGTCATCAATCCTGATTGATTCCACGCGTCCGGTATCCGACCCACCATTTGAATCATCAAGGCTGTCATCCAGCCCTACTTTGGCATCATCGGGTCTCTGGCGCGGCTGACCGGAACTGATTTTGGTTTTGTCCATTATCTCAGATTCGGTAACTTCCAGCTGATCCAATCCCAGGGCGGCATCCAGCAGGTCATCTTCCAGTTCTCCATCGATCAGCGGATTGTCACTTTCTTCAGTCTCAGTGGTAGAGACCTGCGTCCCGATAAAGCTTGAGACCTTGGAGATGAAATCCTTTGAATCAAGGGGCAATGAGACAACAACTTCGCCGGGAAAAGGGAGGCTGTCGGACGCTTCATCATCAATAACCAGCATGGGCAACGATGAAGATCTCGGCTCATTTTGCAGGCGCTCATACAGAGGTTTGTCGCCACCAGACATTACATCGCCACCTATTACCATCAGGTCGGGGCGGGTAAATTCGATCACTTCGAGCGCTTTTTCAGATGACGGGACGGAAATAACTTCATAGCCGTTCTGGCGTAAAGCGGATTCAGCTACCTGGCGAGTGGCATCGGACTGTTCAACGAGGAGAATTCTTTTGTGCATGGCAATAATCTACTTATTCTGGTTCTTTCGGGACAGCTCGCTCGATGCATCCTGCAGAAAACGGCGTTCTTCGGCCGACAAACCATCCATTCCGACTTCATTAATCTTGTCTAATATAGCGTCGACCCTTTTCATAGTTTGTTCAGCCTGCTCCCGATTTTTGTTCAGCTTAGCCTCATTCCGTTCCTGGCGCAAGTTTTTAATCCGATTGCGCAAGAAGGCCAGCTTCCAGTCCGCTTTGAAATAGGCCAGTCCAAACAGGGCTCCGCCGAGATGAGCCATGTGGGCTACATTGGTCCCCCCAAAAAGGAATCCAATAATCATCAGGCCGGGTATGGCGTATTTCACTTTAACCGGGATAATAAAATAAATATATAGCTGCCGATTGGGAAACATTAGCCAATAGGCAATCAGAACCGCGTATATCGCTGCCGAAGCGCCAATTGTCGGGTAAGGCTGTCCGGGATAGACGATTAATGTCAACAAGGCACCAGCCAGACCACCCAGAAGGTAGAATTTTCCAAATGCACGGCTACCCCAGGTATGCTCAATTTCGGTTCCAAACATCCAGAGGGCGAACATATTAAAGAGAATGTGTCCAAATCCGCCATGAAGAAACATATATGTGAATGGCTGGAAGAGCTTGTTGGGAAAATCAGAGAAAAAGAGAGACGGAATCAACCCGGCTGCACGAGACAATTCCGGCATGATTTGCTGCAGGATAAAGATCGCCAGATTGGCGATAATCATCACTTTTATAAACGGAGAGAGTGATCCGGGTCCAATTCGCAGGCCGCCACGACCAAATCCGCCTCTGTTAGAAAACTGCCGCATACTTAACCTCTATCGTCATATCCTGAAAAGACTTGAAGTCAGCCTGTTTTACAAGACGGTCGGATATTACCTCTCTTTGTTTTCTTCGGTCTCATCATCTTCCGCCGGAAGATTTGGTGGAGGCATCGCTCAGCCACCCACGCCGTATTTTGGAAATACTTTCGTTACCAGAAAGATCCAAACGGCGATAAAGGCCACCAGCGTCAGCAGATCATACAAGTCCATTTATCATTCCTGTTAAAGATTATACGAAAATCGCGTCACAGTATCCATAAGTAAAATGAGCTTGATCAACCGTTTGTTCCCCTTGATTAAGTCAAAATGTAATATCGGGTCAGCTCAGATTAGAGTTTAGAAAAGGCCGGGCGATTGGAAATCACCCGGCCGAATTGTTTGCTCCGGAAATCGCTTTTAAGCTAAGATCTTGTCTATCCGCTGGCTGAGCTGCGCTTTAGGGATAGCGCCAACAACTTGATCGACAACTTCACCATTCTTGAAAAACAGAAGTGAAGGGATAGACATGATATTGTACTGGGCGGCGGTCTTGTTGTTGGAATCAACATCAAGCTTGGCAACTTTCACTTTCCCGCTATATTCCCCGGCGATCTCTTCAAGGATCGGCGCGATCATTTTGCATGGACCACACCAGGTCGCCCAGAAATCAACAATGACCGGGGTTCCGGATTTGAGGACTTCCTGTTCAAAGCTGTCGTCTGTGATAGTAACTGGCTGACTCATAATATCCTCCAAAATTCAGATTTGATTACAAATTGTTGCTCAATACAACAGCGAGGTTTCAGATCGGTTCCCACAAAATATAACAAGTACCAAGCTGTCTCAATTAGCATAAGTATAGGTGAAGTTGAGCCACAATCCAACAGCAAAATGCGTGTAGACTGAACCATTGAAGACAGATAGAATAGAGCTTCCCCGTGTGCTCAGAAAGGCTCTGGAACATTACTGAATTTCGGTAGACTAGTCAGTCAATACACAAAACAGGGCTTGACTGGAGCCGGGCCGTATGGGCTCCCGAAAAAGTAGTCAACCAAATAGGAGAGGTCAGTGGCATCAACATCACCCGAGCAATCGCAATCGCCCAGAAGTACACTTGGAAAAGGATCAGCTCCGCCATTCCACAGCCAGTCAACTAAGAAAGTAATATCTGTAATGTCAATCACGTCACTGTTATCGGCATCCCCTCGCGCTAACGAGAGAATAGCTCGAAAGGCATCGACGCGACCATAGCCGTACTGATAATCGGGTGGTGTGACCGTTCCCCAATCCAATTCTGTTTGCGCAGAATTTCTCAATATACTGTAGACTTGACCGGCGGTTAGCGACGTATCCTTTGCCAAAATCAAGGAGGCGACACCAGAAACAACAGGGCAGGCACCCGATGTACCACCGAAATGGCAGTCATAATCGTCATCGTTTCCCATCTGAGTGGGGCAATCCCAGTTAGTGGAAGTATCTAAGTAATTGTACCCTACACTATCCATTTGATCCAATGACCACATTCCCCCTTGTAGATTAATGTCTCCACTCGGAGCTGCAATATCCATCTCTGGTCCACAAGTATTGTAGCTCCAGGCACTATCATTCAGTTTTAGTGCAGCGACGGCAAAACAAGCTTCGAGGCGTGCCGGGTATGCAACGATATTGTTAATACACCAGAAATATCCTTTATTCCCTGCCGAGAAAATAAGAGGAACTCCTCTTCCATCACGCCCGTTGAGATATGCGAAATGGAGAGCATAGTTCAGTACATCCCATTCCCAGTCAGGTATTTCAGAGCCCCAGCTATTTGATATCACATCGGCATCGTAAACTGACCAAGCCTCTGTAATCCCGTTCGCAGTTTCTTCTATGGTGGCCCCAGAGCCCGTAGTACTGTCGGGGAAAATCTTAATCGGAACGATCCTTACGTTTGGGTTTAGCGAAATGACACCGGACGAATCGCCAGTTCCGCCAAGACTGTCT
>JARGFS010000117.1 GCA_029211095.1 bacterium
ATGATATCTGTTCCCGGGTCATTCACGTATTCGATACGCTGATTCCTTACCGTTATCTCGAAGAAGACCGAGAGCGCGGTTTTATCGTCACCAAAAACCGCCGGGGCGTGGTCGAACAGTTTCCGATCCTGACAATTTCAATAGCTGTTATCGTTAATGATAACGGCAAGTTCTCTCACCTGGGTGAGGTCTCCAAGATGCTGGCTGATCTCAAAAAGGCAACCAAGATGAAAGAGGGCTCCAACTACATGGTCGAACGCCGCCAGAAGTATTAGTCCCTGCCAACGATCCTCATAGCAAAATTTAACTTAGTCACTGGATAATCGCTGAGTAGGGCAGAACCCTTCAGCGGTTCTGCCGTATATCGGGCGGAACTACTAAAGCGTTCCGCCCTACTCGACTGATCTTCAGATCGGCAGACAGCGGCAGCCCGGCGAGTCTGAAGACTCACCAGGCACCGAACGAAAGCTCGTTGGACAAACAGCCAATACCGACAGACTGAGAGGAGTCGAGTGAGTGACCTGCTTCGCTATCTATCGTCCTGACTCACCCTGTATCTGCTGCTGAAGTCTCAAGGCCGGCGAAAAACCGGGGTTGACCGACAAGCAGGAATCAAGATACTTCTGAATTGAGTCGGCCGGACTTCCCAGATTGTGATGGGCGGCGGCAACGCAATAGGCTGCCTCAAACATATTTGATTTCCGGCGCAATGCCTTCTGCATCAGTATCAAGCCCGCTTCGCTTCGCCCGCGCTCCAACTCGGTCAATCCCCAGTTGAAAAAATGGTTTCCGCTTGGTTCACCCAGACGGGCTCCGCGCGCAAAAAGGCTGTCGCTCTGTTCATACTCTTTCCGCCTGGCGTAAAAGACGGCTGCCTTAAAGTAAGCTGCTTTCATCTCCGGTGCCGCCTTGAGGGCGCTCTGGAAAAGGAGCGCGACCGTGTCATCCTTTTTTTGCATTTCGTAGATATCAGCAGCGTTCAGGTAGAACTGAGCCAGCTCAGACATCTGGGCTCGTGTGGAATCAAACAGACCAATCGCCCGGCGATACAGATAGAGAGCGCTGTCCAGCAGTCCCTGTTTCTCAACCAGGAGACCGAGGTTATTGTATGTCTTCCAGAAGTCCGGCTCAGCTTGTAATGCCCGGTTGTAATTCTGGTCAGCTTCGCGCATTTTTCCAAGGTTATATTGCACCCATCCCAGATTATTGAGGAGAGCGCCTGAGTATTGATAAGCCGCATCCGCTTTCAAGAATTCTTTCTCAGCCCTGGTCCAGTCTTCCAAACGAAGATAACGCAGACCGTCGTTATAGTGATCCTGGAAAACGTTCGTTGAACCAACGCCGTAGTAAGTCGTATTGACGAGCAAGGCACTCACTACGAGAATGACCGGCGCTATAATACTCTTTTTGGCCAACAACTGTTTTCTATGATCCCAGAGCCAGAGCAATCCGGCCGCTGCCAGTATCCCCATAAACGGAATGAGTACCAGCCTGTGTCGTGCGGTGACGAGAAAAAGTACTATTGATGGGATATAGGCCAGAACAAAAATGTAAACCGGCAGCAACTCTGAGAAACGCTTGCGCGTCACCCAAATTCCGACCAGCGTAAGGGGGAGGAGAAGCCCGAACGGGAATTTCAGGCCATAGTTCCAAACCAGCAGGGAGTGGAGCAAAGATTTGGACCGGTGATAGTAGATTTCAATATTGTCGCTGTTTTCAAAACCGTTGAAAAGGTAGACTGTCTTTTTCCAAACCAGTCCAATAAACGGACCCGGATTGGACAGTATCCAATCGACCGCCTTACCCGTCCAGAAGGAGGAGTACTCACCGTCGCTGAGCGCTCGTCCGGACTCTCTGACGGCCACAGCGTTGGTTGCATCCATGAAGTGGTTCCAACTGACCGCTTCATTGAGGTCAACTTCCGGCATCTGCATCGAAAGCCCGGTAGCTTTCGGGTTGTTGCCGAGGTAGAGGTTGATTCCCCCCTGGGAGGAGATCAGCATAAATTCTCCGGTCACCACCATATTCCTGATAGTCACGGGAGCAATGGCGATAAGAACGCCGACAGCCAGCATGATCGGTGATTTAATCGAAGGCAGCTTCCAGCCGCGGCCGCTCTGTTTTTTCCAGAGCCATAGCGCCAGAAAGGGTAATGTAATAAGAATGTTCGGACGAGCCAGCGCCGCCAGCCCAAAGATCAGACCGGTGATAAGCCAGTCGGTCATCCTGACGGAGTCTTTCAAGCGGATTAGCCGGAGCATTCCCCATACTGACAGCGGCAGGAACAGCACCGGGATGAGGAACATCGCTTCGTAGAATACAAGGGTGCCATAAAAGACATAGATCAGACTGCTGACAATAGCCGTACGCCGGTCAAAGAGGTGCTGGGCAAGTGAGTATATCCCGATCGTCGTTCCGAAACAGAGTAGTAATTGAAGGAATTTTGCCCAGAAGATTGAGCCGGACGTTATGTAATAGAATAGTCCCAGCAGATAGGGATAAAATGGCGCGCGAAAATAAGCGCCGTCCCCCCAGAACGATTCCTGCACAATCTGCTGCGCCCACTCCCAATGCCATCGTTCATCAATCTGCGGAACCAGAAAACCGGCATCCGATGACAGACCGATCAAATAGATCAACCGCACAACAACGGCAGCGAGGCCGAGAATTACCGGCCACTTCCAGGCTGATTTCACTACTACTCTAACTCTGTCTTTCCGTTCAATACTACTTTGAATCTCTACTGTTAAAGCCGCGGTAAGCCAAATGGGCCATCAGCGCCGTCAATCCGGCGAACATAATTAACGACAACCAGGGACCAAAGGCGCCGGTCAATGTAATCATCATGCCGTCATGGGCATCATAAAACTCCGAATAGGTTCCCCACAGGCCAATCATGAACGCCACAATCACGCCCATGAAAGCATCACCGGCCACCAGTCCCGAAGCAAACAGAATTCCCTGTTCCTTCTTTTTCTTATACTCATCCCCGTTGGAGATTTTCCGAATCAACAACGCTACCAGACCGCCCACCATTATCGGACTTGAGAGTGAAATTGGCAGGTAAAGACCAATCGCAAAGGGGAGTGATGACACCCCCAGCAGTTCCACGGCCAGGGCGATCATCCCCCCGACAAGAATCGGGGCCCAGGGGAGGTTCTGGTTCATGACCCCCTGAACGACAGTAGCCATTACATTCGCCTGCGGAGCCAACAGGGGAGTGCGACCGGTCGCCCCCTCGACAAAACCGAAGGCGTCATTCAGAAAGTAAAGAGTGAAACCCATAGCGGCAGCGGGAAGTAACAGCCCAATAAACTCGGTCGCCTGCTGCTTGGCCGGTGTTGCTCCGAGCAGGTAACCAGTCTTGAGGTCCTGCGCGATATCTCCGGACATACAGACGGCGATACAGACAATCGTCCCGATTGACATCGCCGTCACCATCCCGGCGGTTCCCTCAATCCCAAAATAGAGCAGAAGCATACAGGTCACCAGCAAGGTCGCGATGGTCATCCCGGAAACGGGCGAAGACGACGAACCGACTACACCGACAATTCGCGCCGCTACAACCACAAAGAAAAACCCGAATAACACCGCCAGAGCAACCCCAATAAAGTGCAGCTCCGTTCCCGGCAGAAGCCAGATTGCAATGATTACTCCGACCACACCCAACAGAACCCATTTCATGGGGAGGTCACGGTCAGTCCGGAGAGTGCCGCCTTCAATCTTCTTGCCCAGAAGTTCGCCGAAGCCTTTCCGAAATGAAGATATAATAACCGGCAGAGATTTAATCAGGGACATGAATCCGCCCAGGGCAACAGCCCCCACACCGAGATACTTGATGTAAGAATTCCTGAGCTCCCCGGAACTCATTTCGGCAATCGGAATCTCTCCCGGTGAGATTATCATGGTTGGAATCTGGTCACCAATAAACGCGAGCAGAGGTCCGATACCGAGATAACCCAGCACCGCCCCGGAAAGCATCAGGGCCGCAATGCGGGGACCAATAATGTAACCGACTCCCAGCAGTATCGGGGAGGCGTCGATTCCAATCGTTCCCCCTTTAAGAAAAGACTTAAAGTCATAGTTGACTGACTCAGACCAGCCCTTGAGCATATTCATCGAAATCTTATACAGGGCTCCGACTCCAATACCGGTGAAGACCATTTTCGCTTTGGAGCCCCCTTCGTCACCGGCCACAATTATCTCCGCGCAGGCGGTCCCTTCGGGAAAAGCCAGCTTGCCGTGTTCCTGGTCCACCAGGTACTTACGCAGGGGAATCATGAGCAGGATACCAAGCGAACCGCCCAGCATGGCCAGCCAGAATATCTGCATGCGCGATATCTCGTGGAAATAACCGGCCGCTACCAGTTGTTCATTGGCCGACCAGATGAAGAAGGCCGGAATGGTAAAAATAATACCGGCGGCCAGGGACTCACCCGCCGAGCCGACCGTCTGGACAATATTGTTCTCCAGAACGGTCACTTTCTTGAAAAAGAAGCGGAGTACCGCCATCGAGATCACCGCAGCCGGAATTGAGGCGGAAACCGTCATCCCGAATTTCAAGCCGATATAGGCGTTGGCAACTCCAAAGAGAACCGAGATCATTGATCCCAGTATTATAGCTTTCCAGGTAACCTCTGCCATGCTGACATGAGCAGGGACAACCGGAATATATTTCTCAGTGCTATCATTGTTCTGGGCCACAACACCTCCACGGCAATTGATAGAGTTTAACTTAAGATTGCCCTAAGTTTGTCCCAAACGGTTATCATGTCAACAAATTAGTGGTACGACCACGTGGTCGTACAACCACGTGGTGGCATGACCACGTGGTGGTACAACCACGTAGCAGTACGACCACATAGTGGCAAAGCCGCTTTCGGAGTGACCAGATGCGAGCAATAGAACGGTCGGCGCAGAAAATGCTTCAGTTGATGTGCTGGTAACGCAAAGATGGATACTATTTGAGATTTTGTAAGTTTTTATGTAATAATTGGGAACGAACCCCAATATTAGAGTGTAATAAGGTATGAAAAGAGGATGTGATGCGACCCGCAATTATCACATTCGATCATTAACGTAGGGACGTTAAGGAGGTGGACAGGCATAAGTATTTAAAGACTTGACAAAAATCACCGTTGATTGTTAGTTAATTAGTAGTGGGAAGGGCGATTCCCACATGTTCGAGACGATTTATCCGCAGAGCGTAGTGACCTTTCAAGAACGTATTACAAATTAAGATAGCGGTTGTGTGGCACCAGGGATAGTACCACGCCAACCTGAACATGAACCAAATGTTAACCGTACGGGAGGTGGATCTTGACAAAACGTTTCCACATTTTAACGGTTTTGATTGCTATCCTATTGGTCCCTTCGCTGGTCTTTGCCGGCTCATCCAAGTTTGGTGCTGCCAAGGCAACTATGACCGGGGATAACCTGATCACTGTGCCGCTGGTGGTTTCAAATCAGGCCAATTTGGCGGCAATGGATATCCCGCTGAAGTTTTCTGAAGGCGTGACTCTTAAGGAAGTGAGTTTCGTGGATACCCGCGTTGAGTACTTTGACCTTAAAGTCGCAAACATTGACAATGAAGCCAGCACCGTGAATATCGGACTCCTGCCCCAGCTGACGGCCAACAAAAAGGACGATCTGGCGGCCGGCACCGGTACCGTTGCTAATCTCATTTTCGAAGTCAATGACCCCAACGTCACCGAGGTTACGGTAGAAGCTTATACTACCGAAAACCCGCATCATGATCTGATTTTTGTCTATCATGTTGTTGACGATGCCGGAAATCGTACTCTGCGCACAGTCACTCGTGACGGCGCCAGTGACGATCGCATTGATTTTGAATCGTTTACTGTCGAAGTTGCCAAGGAAGCTCTGCCGACAGCCTTCGCGCTGAATCAGAACTATCCTAACCCGTTCAACCCGACTACCACTATTGGCTTTGAGCTGCCCAAGGCATCTCAGGTCAAGCTGTCCATTTACAATGTCCTCGGTCAGGAAGTTGATGTCCTGGTCGACCGTCATATGGAAGCCGGTCGTCAGTCTGTTGAATGGGATGCCAGCGCCAAAGCGAGTGGACTTTATTTCTACCGCATCGAAGCTGGTGACTTCAACGAAACGAAGAAGATGATGATGCTGAAGTAATTGGGACGATCTGTTGTTCTGATTAGCAAAGAGTTTTAGAATTTTGCCAAAGAAGCCTCCCTGAGCACACAGGGAGGCTTTTTGTATTGGGGGATGCCTGAACCAAATCAGTTCATACCATTTGTAGGTCGAAATCCCCTTGGGGTTTCGACACTCGAGTCATCCCGAGCTTAGTCGAAGGGCGACGACACTCAAGTCATCCTGAGCGGAGTCGAAGGACCTGCCCCGAGCTTAGTCGAAGGGCGACGACATCAAGTCATCCTGAGCGGAGTCGAAGGACCTGCCCCGAGCTTGTCGAGGGGGGACTTGACAGAATACCAACCGAGTCGGGAGAAAATTTCCCGGTGGCAATAGCGACGGGGCCACACCTGTTCCCTTTCCGAACACAGCAGTTAAGCCCGTCTACGTCGATGGTACTGCACCTTAGCCGGTGTGGGAGAGTAGAAAGTTGCCGGGTTTAAATACGAAACCCCCAACCATTTAAAATGGTTGGGGGTCTTTTTTGTTTAAAATCTGATTGACAACCTAATTTTTCTGTACTCTATTAAGTAGGTTCTTTTGTAATAGAATGGAGGGGAGAATGTATGATATCGTCTACACAGCGATTGCAACGATAACAGGGGGAGTACTAATTTATGTGATTGGAAGGATAGTTGAAAAAATACACTTGGAGCCTGTACATGAATTTAGGAAGGCGCGAGGTAGAATTGCAATCGATTTGAGGCTACTCGCAAACATATATGCAAATCCCGGTTCCGGGCATCTAGAAATCCGCGAAAACGCTGAAAAGATTTTGAGGCGTGATTCGGCTGACTTATGGGGGAACTATTACTCTGTCCCTATTCGCAATTTTTGGATCCTATTACAACTCATACCATCAAAGCTCAATTTGGATGGAGCAGCCAAGAATCTCGTTTTCTTGTCTAATTCCATTCGCACAGGTAACGCTGATAAGGCTGATAAGAATGTCGAAAAAGCTGAGGAGGCACTTGTACTCTTGGGTCTTCAAAAAGAGAAGCCAATGGCAGAAATGATTACATAGCAAAAGAAGGCGCTTAGGCCACGATCGGAGACATTGGGAAAAATCCTAAAGGACCCGGGTACCCCACCTGCTGGTGGGTTGGCATTTCTCTTGAATGTTCCGGTACATGGGTAACAGAATAGCGTCACGACATAGGTAACACTTTTTGGTTCTGGTTTCAATGTTGTTTTCTCTTTTTAGCAGTTGGTTTTATGATAATTTTCTTTTTGTCATCGAATTTGGCCAAGGCAATCGGTCCGAAGTAGATTTGGTAATACCGATCATCGAGTTGTTCGAATGCGATTGGTTCACCGTTGAGGGTTTCGCTGATGAAGATTTCGTGGCCGTACCAACGGATCTGCCCGCTAGAGCGGACTTGACGTACAATCATCTGATCGGGATAGGCGATTTCGGGGACCCGGGTGGGATACGGTCTCGGTGAGGCCGTATAGCAACTGGCGGGAGTGCTTCCATCGAGAGCTTCGTGAGGTCGTTCTCGGTTATACCCGAGACAGAAGAGGTTGAAAGCGGCTTGCTGTCGTGACAGATTCTCTTTGGGCGGTGAGATCGCTTCATTTTTAAGGGTTCGATGGAATCGTTCGTGGCGACCATTCTGCTGGGGGCAGCCGGGCTCAATTCGCTCCGGTATGATGCCGAGCTTGATCCACCAGACCGACAGACTCGACAGGCCGCCCAATGCTTTCGAGTCGAACGGGGAGCCGTTGACGGACCTCCGGTGAATACATGCTTCGTCTTGCCATAACAACAATCTCTCACATAATTCTGTCTCCGGCAAGCCCGGGGCGGTTCAGGCTTGTTGGCCTCATACTTGTTGCATCGACTTTCGTGAATTGTGGCACTATTATGCAAGGATCCAGTCAGGAGATTGGGATTCAGAGTCGACCAACTGGAGCCACAGTCACCATTGACAACAGGCAGTTTGGCCAGACACCTGTTGTCGCCAAACTATCTAGAAAAGACAACCACGTCGTTCGCGTAACATTGGCCGGGTATGAACCGTTTGATGCTACTATTACCAGATCAACAAGTGGCTGGGTTTGGGGGAATATCGTGTTTGGAGGATTGATCGGTCTAGCGGTTGACGCTATTAGCGGTGGCCTTTACAAACTGAAGCCGGAACAGGTTGAGGCTCGGCTCGCGAGCAAGAGCATGGGCTACATAGGAGAAACCTGTGATTTCTATATCGCAGTAGTACTAGAGAAGGATCCCAATTGGGAAAAGATAGGCACATTGGTTCCGTCTATCAAATAAGAATGCAAATTGCTAGAGAGGCTAGTCAACGGATTGAACGGTTCTTCTATCTGTAGTAATCGCATTGGATGTTGTCATCTGTGGTGGGCCGGAGATGATCCCAGCAGCGGGGTGGCCTATAACGAGGCGGCTGACCGAAGATCATGGAAACATATGCAGCTCTTTTTTGACGAATTGTTCGAGTAAGAATTCGGCTCTGGTCGTATGCGTTGGAGATCGAGGTCAAGACTCAGATAGAAGAGATTCCTGACGGGTTTCGGCAAACCACTCCAGCGCCTTTTCTCGGCTTTCAAAAACGCGCATTATGAGTTGGCTTCCGAGCGATTCATTCAGTTTGATAAACAGTCTGGCATTGTGGCTGGTGACGCCACCGGAGGTCACCACCGCCCACTTAGACTTGACTGACATCCCTGAATTAGCGTTCAGAAATGACCGGAACTTATCGATATCCTTCAGAGTCCAGTCTATTTCTCCATCGGAAATGTCACAGACGATGTCCATCCCGATTTCAAATTCCGGATCAGTGAAGAGCCGGGTGAGGACCAGAAGCTCATCTTCCAGGGCAACCGACCCCGAATGAATCTTATAGACTCGGTGGTTTTGGCGGTCGATTTCATACCTTAAGTTCAATGGCATATCCATACTATAATGATCGGTATTGATGGAGATATCTGAACCGGCCGAATATTGCCTTGGCTCAAGGCTTTTCTGGGGGTTGGTAGACT
>JARGFS010000118.1 GCA_029211095.1 bacterium
CCAGCGCTCGCTCTCCGATCCCGGCAGCAAGATGATTGACTCTGACTGGGATAAAGTTGCCGGACGTTTTGATGAGTTTTTCAGTTTCACCGAATCCGATGCGGAGATGCGGGGACTGCTGGCCAAACTGGAAGTTGGACGTCATGTCAGCGGTGATCCAGAAAAGCTCTCATTCTCCCTCAATGCGGCCCTCCACTACCAGAGGGTTGTCCAGAATATCGACAATTATGCCGGATGGCAAATGCCGTTCAACGAATCTGCCTACCAGTACGAGGACTCAATTGAGCTCTCCTCAGCTGACACCGCTGTTCTCTATTACAAAATCACCTATCTGGCCCCCGGCCTGGGGTTCTCCACCACTATCGGAAGCGTTAATCGATCGTTTGCAAGAATGACCTTCCTGGGGCAGGTTATCTTTGCCGAAGATTTCGATGACCATATCCGCCGCTTCAAATCTTCCCCCGGTAAGGGAACCGGTCAGGGTTTTTCCGCCTCCGGCCTCTGGCACTTTGTCCCGATCTCCGGAAGCAAACCGCTTTTTGTGGAGTTCAGTGCAACCTTCTCAACTCTGTCCATACAGGGGAGTCAGACCCAGACCTGGTATGGGGACGACCCCGCCTCGGTAGGTGATGACACCGGGCAGTCGGTCTCCGGTATTCCTCATGATTTCCACAGCACTCAATACAGTATTGGACTGTCAATCGGAAAAGAGATTTAGCGATTTATTGAAAAGCTGAAACAGATGATAGGATGCTGCTCTTATTTCAGGAGCAGCATCTTTTTTGATTCGGTCCTATCCCCAACGCGCAGCCGATACAGGTAGAGCCCACTGGCAACTTCGCCGCCGCTGTCACTCTTGCCATCCCAAAGGGTTATATGCTCACCGGCAGAGTACTCCCGGTCGACAAGGCGCCTGACCTGCTGGCCGAGCAGGTTGTAGACATTAATCGTGACCAACGCTTTCCGGGTCAGGCTGAAACTGATTCTGGTCACCGGGTTGAATGGATTAGGGTAGTTCTGCGACAGGCTGATCTGATTGGGCAGGACGTCCGGCTCTTCCCGGTCCACCGAAGTTGGCAGGAAGACGTACGAGTTGGCATAGACATTTTGTCCGTCCGTTCTCGGATCGACCCAACCAAACCAGGCCCTTCCTCCCACAGCCATCAGGGCAGGCTGTTCCATAGTCTCAACCGGCTCCGAAGAGACAGCTGTGTTGGGATCAACGGGGGTGTAGCTGTTGTCGTACAACTGATGATACATCTTGCGGACTCCTTCGCGGCGATCAATCCATCCGGTCAGCAGGTAGCCGGACTCGGAGTAGGAGACAACCGGATCGGTCGGGGCGGCATTCGGACTGGAAGTAACCTGCTGGTCGGGTACAATGATGGTTCCGGTTGTGTCCAGAACGGTCAGGTACAGCTGCCGATCGGAACTCTGTCCCACCCACAACAACGCAATCTGCCCATCATCGGATACGGTCGCCGACACCTGCTCCAGACCGAGCGAGTCATTGGCCGGACGCCAGTGGTATGAATCGGCGAGAAAGCCGCCTCCGGAGTACCACTGGATAGTGACATCGGCGGTATCCTTCCCTTTGTTCAACCAGATCGCGTAAAAGTTCCCGGCTGAATCAACGGAGAGCGAGAGATTGGTACAGCCAGTATCGGCCGAGCCGCTCAACTCGAATTCGGAACTTGGGAAAAGGCCGTTCTGTTCAACCCAGCGACCATACACCCTCAGCGAATCGGTGCCAATCCGCTGATCGACCCAGGCAGCCAGAGCTCGGGTCTGGTTGTTAAGGGTTACTTTCGGCTGTCCAAAGAGGGAGGCCAGGTTGCTGTCGCTAATCAGGAACTCCGATCCCAACGGGGTCCCAACTTTGTCGAGATATCTCCCGTACAGGCGAAGGCCGGGAATCAGATTCACCACCCGGCTGTCCAGCCAGACAACCAGAGCGGTATCGGCCGCAATCGCAATGTCCGGTTCGGCCTGAAGCGTCCCCGAAATATCCTGACTGAGCAATACGTTCCCGGATGTGGTACTGCCACTCTTATCTATTGCCTGCAGCCAGACATCAAAGGAACCGTTTCGTTCATCGGCAAATGCAATTAGTGCCCGTGACGTTATTGATTCCTGTACGGCTGCAATCGAAGGAGCCACCGAAGCCGCCCCGGCCGTATCAGAGTTCACGGTGATTTCGCCCGTCATCAGCGGCAGACCGGAACTGTCAAACAGTCTCGCGACAATATCGGCATTGGAAGAGGCGACCAGTTCCCAGCTGACCAGCACGGCGCTATCTGCCACTTTTACAACCGGCTCAAATTTCTGGTTGATTGGCAGACTGTCAACAGCCATGGAGACACCAAGTGGAGAGAGGGTGGAATCCAAACGGATCATCTGTATGTGTGGGGCGGGGGTCGAAGAAGTCCAGGCCAGCCAATATGAACTGTCGGCGTTGGCCGAGATTGTCGCCGCACCATTGTCTGCCGTAAGCAGGCTATCCGAAATCAGCAGCTCACTGCCAATCTGCCCCAGGGCTCGGCTATAACGCTTGGCAAAAATCTGTCCGGAGCCGCGAGAATCGCTCCATCCGATTACAAACTCTCCATGGGAGGAATAAACCGCCTCAGGTTCATACTGATCAAAAGATGAATTCGGCAACGGGAGCAGGTTTTCATCGGCACCGTAGGCAGTCCCCCCACCGTTAAAGAGCCTGACAAAAATATCCGGCTGCGCGTTACGTCGATCATCCCACGCGATAAGATAGTCACCACCGGGATCAATCGCTACGGCCGGGTCAAAGCGGGAAAAACCACCTCCGGCGGAATTCGCGGTGGTTGGAGACAAAACCGTCCCCCCGATTGAATCAATGATAGACATTTCGATAGTAGTGGAAAGGCTGGAATAGTTCTCCCAGGCAACAACTGCCTGGCCATTTGGATAGATATCGGCGTCAAAGTCCCCGGCGAATGACTGCAGCGAAGTATCATTGATCAGAAACTCAGCAACTATCGCGGTCAGATTGGAATCAAAAACCATCCCCAGAATCAAACCGGTTGTGGCGTTGCGATAAAACAGGTGTACCAGACCGGAACTGTCAATGGCCGCCAGGGGACGCATATAGTTGCTGCCAACAGTTGAGCCGACCAACAACCGGTCATCCTGAAGAGGCAGTCCGAACGCATCATACTTCCGACCATAAATCTTTTTTGCGCCGGAACGGGTATCATCCCAGACAATAAGCCAATTCCCATTCGGGAATCTGGACAGGCTCGGATTGCGCTGGTCAAAACGGGACGGACTGATAGTCTCAGAGATTGCCCAGTCTTCGGCTGCTGCCCCTTTGGCCGGACCAATTCGACTCCCCTCCACCAACTGCCGCTCAATAAGAGAGAGGCCTTCGGGAATCTCCCCGGACAGACCATCCTGACTGGCAATCATAACTACTGGAAGTGAGAGCAGCAGACATAGAACAGACTTGAACATATACAGAGCTTTCCCCGGTCTTAAATACTCGGCCTCCACCACTTTCGGGCAGAACG
The DNA here is from genome assembly GCA_029211095.1 of bacterium. Lineage (GTDB taxonomy): Bacteria > Zixibacteria > MSB-5A5 > GN15 > FEB-12 > JARGFS01. The sequence goes on from JARGFS010000118.1 coordinate 3,543, forward strand.
CCGAACATGTTTAAACTCTTTGAAGACCAATATCTTGGATATTGGTCATATTTGCTATAATCGGCAGATTCTGGCGCAAATTTGGCGTAAAGCCTGCTTTTTTAACATCTTATCAGGCAACCAATGCAGCCTCACGTCGTAAAAAATATACGGAGAAATGACCGTTTGAGAAATGGATTTTATTCTTGAAAAGGATCTGAAGTGAACTGGTCAAAAGGGTATTCAAAACAGAAAGAGGTGGGATTACAGAATCGGTCTGAGTCCGACCCGGCTTTGAAAACTGTGACCAGCGAGGATCCGTGGGATTGTGAGTGATTTTCATTGACCTCAAAACAAGTGACGACTATGCTTATATTTCGTATGAAAAATGCTCTTACAAGATATTCCCTGCCAATACTATTGTTGGTTTTGCTGGCCAGCCCCGGTCTGATGCGGGCACAATCGGTCATTCCCGCCGATGAAACTCCGGGCCTGGAAAAGAAAAAATCAAAAGCATCAATCCTCAGCCCGGAACAATTGGAACTGGTCCGGGAGTACTTGGATGTGCTGGAGCAGATTGATCGCCTGACCACCGACTACTCCAGATACCTCAAAAGTCATGAAGACCTGGCCGCCAGTGAATATCTGAAAGCAATCAGTGATTTCCGGAAGCAGATGTCGGACAATAAGTACCTGTTGAATATCGAACATCTCAAACAGGGGGTGGCTGAATTAAAAGAGAAGATCAACCTGAAAAAGGAGAAACAGGAAGACTCCGAAACAAGAAAAGCATACAAACTCGCCCTGGCCCTCTTCAAAGATCTTGAAGGCGTGGATGACCTGATTGAATTTGAGCTGAATGAGAAACTCTTAAAACAGGAAGAAAACGCGGAGAAAATTAACCAGTACCTGGAACTGAAAATCGAGAAATCCCTGAGCAACTTACGCCGTGAAAAGTCTGATCGGGGTCAGGGAATTGTCACCACCATAATCCTGGATACCACTCTGATTGGGGATGAAGTCTTTATAGTCTCAGTGCCTACCGCTCTTGTGGCTCCGGAGCTGGCTTTTCTGAATTTGAACCGACCGACCGAAGTGCCTCAGGTTGAAGTTCCTGCTTCGCTCCCCGACGTTCCGGCTCCCCCTCTTCCCCCCACCCCGCCGGTACGGGTAATTGATCGGGATATAATCTTTCAAGACTACGACGGGCGAACTTCGCTGACCAGGACTTTTACAGATAGCAGTGGTGAACTATCAGGCTCCATTCCTATACAAATCCACAATCCTATCGGCAACCTGAAAATCTCCGCCTGGGGAAACAACTATGTCCGGGTCACGGCCAAATTGAAAGTTCTGGCCAAAGACCAGAGTAAGGCCCGCATCTTTGCCAACAAAATAAATCTGCACCTGTACCTTCAAAATGATATCCTGTTTGTAAATCCGGAGATACCAACTCTCTCGGATCCATCCACTCAGATCGCCAACAATAATGTTGAAATCATGGTCCCTTATGACAACCCGGTTGTCTGCCAATCCTCGTTTGGAGAAATCCTTATTGCAGGTCTGGAAAATAATCTCAAGGTGAGTTCCGATAATTCCAGTGTGGCTATTTCCAATATCAAAGGAAAGATAGTGGCTATGAGCAACAACGGCCCAGTTACGCTCAGAAATTGTCAGGGGCCAGTGAATGTCAAAAGCAGTATGGGGGCGATAAATGTGCTCGACTGCGAAGGAAAGATGGAGCTTCACAACACTTTCTCGGTGACAAGACTAAAGCGTTGTGAATCCGATGTAACGCTCAAGGGCGAAGGGCAGATTGACATCTCCGATCATAGCGGCACAATTAAAATATTCAATCGTAACGGACAGGTGAGAGTCGTCCGCTCCCAAGGGGACGTTTCGATCAGCAATAGCAACGGACCTTCATTTGTGGCCCTGATCGAAGGATCGGCGACCATTAAAAGTTTGAATGCCAGCGTCCATGCCGAAAGTATCTCCGGACTATTTACCGCAAGCAACAGTAATGCACCAATAATGGTTTCAGGAATAGGCGGACCGCTCACCCTGAGTAATGAATATGGAACTATCAGTGTAGATCTGGACGAGATTATCAATGGTGACTCCAGAATCGAATCCAACTATGGTCAGATCAACATTCGTTTGACCGAGGATCAGGACCTGGCTTTCAATGTCTATTCCATAGGCGGTGACATCCGGACGGCACTTCCGCTGGCCATCACTGAATCGGGCGGAGACAAAAAGCTGGAGCACATTTTCGGAAACGGCGACAGCAAGTTAACCATCCATTCCAAGTCCGGCATGGTAATGATTAGCGAATAATAAAGCGCAAAAAAAAAGAGGGCAGCACAAGTACCACCCTCCAGTCTATTCCATAAGCGGCCTTAACTCACGGCCGTCTTTTCTATCTCTGCAAGCTGCTTCTGAATTTTGGACTCCAGGTCCAGAATATAGGTGCTGTCGTGATACACAATTGTCTTTGGTTCGGTCAGATTCTTGAGTTCACCCATGAAGGCGGTGATCGTGTTGACGCCATTGTTGATGACGGATATAGAATTCTCCAGCGTTCCTTTACTGTCGATTATCTCCCCACGCTGATGGCCGACTTCAATGAGCTGTGCCCGCCCAAGTATTGTGGCGGCAGCATTATTGATGTAGTGATTGAAGGTCGCGGTGATGGTTTTGATAGTGTCCAGTGCCGCCTGCTTCAATTTCTCCTGAGCAATCTGGTCGGACAGCCGACGGTTTTCTTCCAGAAGAGCCTCAACGGCAGCGTAATTCTCATACAGCAACCGGTTGGCCTCAATTAACATCTCCTGCTCGGAACCGATGTTAATTTCAAGGAATCTGGATTCTTCCAGCGTTTTCTCGGCCAGGCTCTGCTCAATCTCCTTCAGCTTTTCCGGGTCCAGATTCAGGTTGCAACAGACAATATTCCAACGCTCGCCTTCAGCCTCCATCCGAGGCTTCCCTTTAGTAATCGTAAACTTGGAAATCGAGTCGGCCAGGGCCAGAATCTGCGGAAGCTGCATATCTTCGTCATCATTGCCGGGTGTAAATTCGTTGTAAAAGAAGCCGATTGCCTGACAGATTTTTTCCGGCAGATTCCACTGCTCCAACAGGAACCGCCCAATACGCGCATGGTTACTTCCCCACGCCTGCTCTTCAACCTCAAAGATGTTGGCTCCGCTTTCGGCCTGCTGCCAGACCCGCTGGAATTTTTCCGGGAATGATTTTTCCATTACCAACAGGCCGATATCATGTATCAAGCCGGTGATAAATGCTTCCTCTGATGAAGGATACCGAATAGCTTCGGCAATCTCCCGCGCCGCAATAGCAACCTGAAGGGAATGCCTCCAGAATCGGGGACGATCAACGGTTGTCTCCCACTTCCCGCAAACATCGTAGATGGAAGTTGACAAAGCCAGTGCCGAAACCGCCCTCATCCCAACAGTCATCACGGCCTGGCTGATCGTGGTAACTTCACGCCCCTGGCTATAGAGAGGGGAGTTTACCACCCGGAGAATCTTGGTGGTCAGGGCCGGATCATGTTTGATAATGTCGGCAACATCGGTGGCTGAAGAATTCTCGTCCTGGACTACTCGCAGAATCTCAGAAAGCGTCTGCGGCAGGGAGGCGAGTTCCTTGTGGTCGGCAATAATCTTGTTGTAAAGCTGGGTGTCCATATAATCCTCTATTTAGTAGGATTATCGGAGGCTAACCGGCTCAATTGAGTGGAGTTGGAAAAATAAGCGGTCCCCAACCTCTCTATTTTGCCATCTTCTTTCTCAGCCGGGCCAAGCGGTGCTCTATTTCCTTAGTACGCCCACAATTAGCCTCGGACAGGCGGAAAGCTCGCTCGGCCATTCGGAGAGCTTCGGGAAAGTCCCTCTGATTGTGCTCCAGGTACTTGGAGAGCTCAATACAGGCCTTGATAGAGACCCTGGTATCAGAAGTTGACAGGTCGGTCCAGATACGAACAGCTCTCGGTGTATCTCCACCCCTTTTGAACATGAGTGAATTGTAAAAAGAGATCTCCTGCTCGTGTCCGTTTGACTCCAGTTCAATCCGATGGCATATCCCATGCGCTTTTTGAGTCAGTTTTTGACGACCGAACAGCCGTGACAACGAATAGAGATCAGCAACGGCGTCCAGGTTCTCCCCCTGTTGATTATAAGAATCAGCCAGAAGAGTCAGAATGAAATAGAGGCTTAGAATATCAAGACGATTATGCTGCATGACATTTTTGAGTTCGCCAATCTCCCGGTCATGAATCCAGTCAAAGTATGTGGCCGGAATCAGGAAGCCGGGGATATCATCCTCTCTTTGAAAGCCAAACAGCTTTTCTTCCAGATTAACCAGTGTGCAGTCTTTTAATCTTCTTTTGAACAGGCGTCGCGAAGCATGCAGGATATCAATATGATGTTTGTGGGCTACTTTCCGAGCCGCCCGATTGATAATCATCCGGCTCTCCAGGAGCGGCAGGTCGAACGACTTCCCGTTGAAACTGACCAACGTCTTATCCGCTGAGAATTCATCGAGGAGTAATTCAAGCATGGCCGACTCATCCCCAAAGTCAGGGATCAAATACTGACGAACTTCAAATCCGGATTCTGTTACCGATCCCACTCCGATTAAAAAGGCTACCGCCCCGGAACCGCCCAACCCGGTCGTCTCCGTATCAAAAAAAAGTAGAGATTCAAAACCGACCTGATCCGTGTCAACTTTGATTGAGAACGGAGCCATTGGCAGCAGCTGCGCTTTCTCTGGCGGCTGGAATTCAACAGCACCGTGTCTGTAGCCGGGCAAAAAAGTCTCACTGACAAAACAGACAGAGCCGCCACAAAAAGGGATCAGCTCTGCGTCCAGAGCTTCGGCAAGTTGCTCATAGTGTGGTGGTGGCTTGGGGTGAGCATCTAATGCTGTCACGCTTGCAGATTTGGAACCACTTATGTGTGATCCGAGACTACGCAGACGAGCCTTATAATTCTCAGTTCCCATTTTCCGCACTCTTGATGGCGGACTCAATTTGGATTCTTACCAGACGATCTGTCTCTGCAGTTATAATTTGTTGGTGAAATCCACACCTGTCTTCCGGGTCAGAATTAACAATGGCCAGGGCCGCCTGAGCCCGCCGCTGCAGCGAACCTCGCTCGACCTGAATCAGGAGAACGTCACGGGCTTCATCGGTTCCAATCTCCCCCAGTGCCCGGCAGGCCAGATTCCCTATCATTTCATTGGCGGAACTCATGGAGTCAGACAGGGTCAGGATTACTTCGGCTGTGTCCAGCTTGACCAGAGCTTCCATCGCAGACATCCGGGCTCCATAAAAATCATCTCCCAGGGCGGAGGTCAGTTCCGGTATTGATTCGTTACTCCCCAATCGGCCCAACGCTACCGCTGCAGCCTTTCTAACCTGTCCCACTGAGTCGGTCAATGAAGAGATAGCCGTTGCACTCCCCCGATCATCCTTAAGTTTTCCCAAGGCATCAATAGCTTTCTCACGGACCTGCCAGCTGCTAT
>JARGFS010000119.1 GCA_029211095.1 bacterium
TACCAAAAATACCAAAAAGTGTTTTCCCGTATTTCTGAGCATTCCTGAGGCTTTCTTGTAGTGCGTGATCCGGATCGCATATCCTGCCTGCAGGGCCGGAGGGTAAAAAAGATCAAGAAACCTAAGTTTTCTCTTGCGTTATACGTAAAATATACGTATTATCTAACTATTATGACTTGTAGTAGTTAGGAAAGGGCACGTGATGGCTGGTCTAAAAAAAACGAAGCGGCACAAGCAAAAGGTGGCCCTAACTCCATATGATATAATGGCTTGGTTGGATATGGTGATGGGGGTTTCGGCCCAAGCCTCGGCGGTGAAACAAAATTGCAGTAAAAACACGATCACCAACCGGCGGCAGCGCGTGCAGGAGTTTGTCGGCGATCAGCTCAATATCGACGATTACCGGCTGCCTCTGTTCCAGTTATATCCTCTGATGGTCAGATCGCTGATAGCCAACCTACACAAGCTTGACGTCCCTACAACGATGGGCGTGCTGAAAGGACTCGGAGTCTTAATTGATAAATCGGAGCATGATTTTAACCTCGCTAACCTGTCTGACGATGATCTGGACGCTGCAATCCATGCCATTACAAAACCTCCATCCAGCTCAGAAGACTAAGCTCAAGCGGCTGGTGGCTGAATCTCAACGCCGGCTGTTAGAAGAGCAGATACGTTCGTTCCGGCCAGTGGAGCCGTCTGACTCCAATCATTTCAAAGTTCCTTCTAATGATCAAAAGTCGTTCTTTTATTCCCCTGCGGCGGAACGGTGGGCTATAGGCGGCAACCGGTCAGGCAAGACACATCTCGTTGTGGCCGATGCCATATTATTCGCGACTGGCAGACATCCGGTTAGATCACAGGACCGCAAACCGCCAGTATTTATCCGTTTTTGTGCACCTTCTTACGAAGATTCGATTAAGCGAGTTATCCTTAAGAAGTTCAAGCAGTTAACTATCAGGTCAGACCTGAGGGGCGGCTCGTTTGAGTCCGCCTGGTCTGAAGGTGAGGCGACCCTGTATTTCCGCAATGGTTCTATTATTAACTTCAAATCATTTCATCAGGACGTCAATAAGTTCGCCGGAGATGATCTGGACGCGGCATATTCGGATGAGCATGGGGGACGTAAGTACTACCAAGAGAATAAGATGCGGCTTATTGACCGGTCCGGATTCTTTGTGTCCTCAATGACTCCCGAATCCGGCTCAATCACTTGGGAGAAAAAGCACCTGAAAAAGCGCAGTAGGGATGCCGACTTGTTTGTGGCCAAATTTTCGACGTATGGTAATCCGTACTTATCCCCTGAGGGGATTAAAGAGGTTGAGGCTTCGATATCTGATCCAAGACTGAAACGGGTCAAGTTGTACGGCGATTTCGTGGCTCTGGCTGGTCTGGTGTTCGATGAGTGGGACGAGAATGTCCACTATATCAAATATAGGGAGATTCCGGCATCGTGGCCGCGTGTGTTCTCAATTGATCCGCACATGAAGAAAGAGACGGCTATGGTTTGGGCGGCCTGGTCGCCGGAGAATGAGTTATTTATCTACCGTTGCGCTAAAGAAAAGCTGACTGTTCCGGAATTGAAGGCCTATATCAAGGGCAGATCAGCCGGGGAGCGGATACAGTTGTTTTTAGGGGATGAAGCGATGGGCGGTGACGGGCTGAATATCTTTGGCGAGGAATCGGTCTTGAAACAGTTAAACACCTATCCTGACCGTATTCCGGTAGTACCGACCAATCAGGCCAGTTCTAAGGCTTATGAGGCTGGCATATACAAGGTTCGGGAGATGTTGCATCCTGATCCGATCACTGGCAAGTGCCAGCTATATGTGATGGACACCTGTCCGGGTGTCAGGGATGAGTTCGAGGAGTTCCAATTTATACCTGATATGCCTGCTGATGAATTTACATTCCGGGAGCGTATCAGGAAGGTCGACGACGATTATCTGGATGATATACGCTATATCGCTATGGCCGGGCCTGTGGCTGGCCAGAGAAAGATTGTATCAGCCTTGGAAGGGAGTTGGTAATGCTGTGTGATTTTTGCATTTCGCGAGAGGCCGTCCATCGGGTGGCTGTTGGGAAATTTCAGGGTACATCAGGTACTGAAAATCCGCTTGCCAAGCGAAACCTCAAAACCGGCGAAAAAGAGTACGATTTATGCGGACAATGTTTTGAGCAGTCGCATATATACTTAGAGGAGCACGGTCAGGACCGCCGTTTTCGTATCGTACGTAGATCGGAGGAGGGGGTTGGTTTTGGGCTTGAGTTAGGAGTACACCATGTCCATTGGCCGCGGCGGTGGGCGAATCTGGTCTATACGTGGTTTAGATACGTAATGCCCTCTAAAATAAAACGGTGTTTTTGATATACGTAAAGGACTGAGATAATGAAGAAATTGATGGTGTTGATAGTGTTGGGATTGGCCGTTGCGGCGGTTGCCGGCCAGATTAAGAACCATTACACAACGGTAACTGTTCCTGTCTCGGTTGACAGTGTTACCGATACGGTGTACGTGATGTCATTGGAACACGCCAGGGGCGTGGTTGGTGAGGTGACGGTTAGTCCTGCTAACGACGTGGCGTCAATAGCTGATTCTACGTGGGGATATCTGGACAGTGGCCGGATCGTGTTTCGGTCGTCAATCGGATCAAAGACATATACTCTTGATTCGCTGATCTTCGCGATACCCGGAACGGCGGTTTTGAACTGTTTGGATGATAGTCTGTTGGGTGAAAAGCTGTACTATAAGTACACGATTCACGACTCGGCGGCGGTATCTGATACTAATTCGGTGCTGCCGAAATACAAATTTGAAGCGGTATTCAAGACGTTTAAGGATTGAATGGACAAAAGTGATGCAAAGTAACGAGTTCAACATTCTTGCAGCTCAGGACATCGCCCGCGGGATTCTACGCCGGACATTGGTATACAAGAGTTTGTGGTGCGGTTGCGGTGCTCAGATTGAATCATCTGAGATCATTCCCCCGCAGTGGCGGAGGGCTGTCCAGATATTTAGGGGCAGTCTGATCCGGTATTGGGGCCGGGCTTTGTTGTTTATGGTTAAAATTCTGAAGCGGTCTTTGGATGATTTCCCGATAATCCCTCATTTGCGGATTGTCGCGGCTGATCCGAGGGCTTGGCTTGACATAGATATAGCGAGTAACAGCGTAACGGTGAGACGATAATGGAAACCGTTAAAGAAGATGAATTGACCGTAGAAGAGCAGACCCACCCGTTTGAGACTAAGATGCTCAAGCGCGTGGAGTTGGATTTCGCTGATGCGGAGTCGTTCTTAAAGGACGTGCAACCGTGGATGAAGGAAATGCACGACTTTTACCATAATGCGCAACGGTTTACATCTCTCAAAAAAGAGAATAAGTTTCCTGACACGACTATTCAGGAGGATGTTGATGGTTTTGTAGCGGATGCCCGGAATAAGCTGTTTTACGCACGTCGTCCGGCGACTGTGGTTGGCCGGGAGCGGACGGATAAGGTTGATGCCGAAGCTAAGCAGTCGATGATGGAATATCAGGATGATGTTGACCAGATGTTTAAGAAGCTGGGGATATTCCTGAGGGACGGGGCGTTATACCGTGAGATGTGCGCTCAGGTTGACTATGACGAGAAAACGAAGCGTAAGTGGATACAGGTTCCTGTGGAGGCTCCGGTTTTGGATAACATGGGGCAGATGCTTCGTGATGAGTCGGGTCAGCCGGTGATGAGGCCTGATTTCGATGAAATGGGTCAGCCTAAGATGCGGTGGGAGCTTCAGGACGTGCCTGTGTATAAGGGCGCGGTCACTAAGAGGCTTGATCCTCAGAACGTCTATTTTTGCGCTGATAAGTGCGAAATGAACGATGAATATCCGATTATGGTCAAGTCTCGTCTAACGATGGATTATCTCAAGAAAGAAGAATTCTTCATCAATATTGATAAGTTAGACGATACCCATCAATCAGACTCGGTTGACGGTGATCCGGTGAAAGAGAAAACCTCCGGAACGGGTGAGAATCGGATAGAGGGGACGTCTCGCAAGAAAGCCTATGACCACCTTGAGTGGCAGGGCCGGGTCGACCGTAAGGACCTATACGAATATCTGCAAGAGGTTGGCCGGTTGGTGATGGAATCAGAGTTACAGCCCGGCCAGAAGTATGAGGGGATGGAGTTAGCGCAGGCTGAGGCAATGAAGTTGGCCGAGGTCGCTCCGGGCGAGAAGGTTTGGGCTATTTGTGGAGTAATTGCCAGGCGGGTAGTTGTGCAATTACGGGAGGAGCCTTTTGACTGGAACGGGCCGAATATCATTGTCGGCACGATGCAGAGTGAAGAGGAAGGTCTGATGGGTCTTGGTCTGGGCCAGAAGATCGAGGCTGTTCAGCGAGTCCGTGAGAACTTGTATGGAATGCTTATTACGTCTTTTAAGCAGTCGGTTAATGCCGATTGGTTTATCAACATGATGGCTGTAGTCGGGGATCAGAATGTCGAATTGAACCGGGGCGGTAAGACGATTGAAGTCAATACCGATCCCCGAACGGTAGCTTATCGTATTGATCCCCCTTCGGTGGCGAAAGATATTTACGCCATGCTTGAGATAATGAAGCAGGCCGGGCAGAATCAGGGCGGCAGACAGGATATTCTAACCGGCCGGGGTGATGCTGGGACACAGACGCTTGGCGAGTCCAATATGGTGATGAATCAGGCGAATGTGATAATGAGAGACTACTTACAGTCGGTTGAAGAAACGTTTGTCAGGCCCCTATACGAGCTTCGTAACCATATCAATGCAACTCTGATTGATAAGGAGTATGCTTACCGGGTAGTTGGGAAACAGGCCGAGGGTTGGCGTACGATTACGCCGGAGCAGATCAGGGCTGACGTGGACTTTATTTGTGAGTCTTCAGCCCGCGAGACAAATCGAATCGTAATGATTCAGCAGATGATGCAGGCTATTCAGATGGCGCCGTTAGCGATGAGTGCTGGTCAGGTAGTGCGGATTGACCGGATGTTGGCCGATTTGCAGGAGTCCGGATTCAGCCAGAGCCACGATAAAGTATTGAGTTATTTCCCGCTTCTCCGGCTCGAAGAGGAGCAGGGTCTTGATATTGACCAAATGTTGCTGACTAATGCGTTAATGGGGATAGCGGCTAATGGGATTGTTCCGCCTGGTGGTCAGGGTAGTCAGGGTGGTCAGGGTGGTCCTGAGTCGTTAAGCGAGGGTGATGCGGTAAATTCTAACATGAGGCGGGCAGAGCCTCAAAATGCAAGGAGCATTGTAAGGTGAAAATTGAAGAACCAACTAACAGCCAACTTCGGAACGAAATTGGAGCCGTAGTTGAGGTTCGTTTCAAGACCAAAGAAGAGTTCGTGGAGTGGCGCAAAAATAACGAAATTCAGATCAAGGCTCTAATGAACTACAACAAAGCGGAGCTTCAGGCTATTTTGGCGGCCCTTAAGACTCCTGATCCGCCGGAGTTACCTGAGTACAAGATAGAGGTTATTTCGGAGATGCCGGTCGATCCTGAACTTGGCGCGAGAGATTTTGTCCGCGAAAGCACGGGGGTTACTCGTGTTGAAGCCGAGGGCGGCGGGGTAATGACTCAGATGAGAGACCAGATTAAATCTGGTCGTGTTTTGCAGCCGGTGTTGACGCTTGAGGAGGCGGCTCAACTTGGGGCAAAGCAGTGGTGGCCCTGGCGTGTTCGTGGTCAGTTTACGACTATTGATGCCAATGGCCGCCGGTATGTTATCGACGAACGGGTAGCCGAAGGCCTGAAGAATCGCGGAGGGACGGATTTTGTCTCAAAACCGAGACGATGAACTTGTCCTGTTCATAGATGGGAACAGGACCATGATTGACCGCTTGTTTGAGCGTATTGTCAAACGGCGCGATCAGTTAATGACTGCGGCCACCCGTCGCGGTGATACGGAGTTTGAAAAAGGTCAGGTAACGGAACTCAATTGGTGTGTGACGTTGCCCGATAGAATCATAAACGAATCTCAAATAAGTGCTGACACATAAGAACCGGCATTTAGGAGGATTATGGACTATTCTGATGACATGGGAACGCCGGAAGAACTTCTTCAATCCAAGGCCGAGGCTACTGCTCACGAGGAAGAGCCTGTTACGAAAGAGGCCGACGATGCAGAAGAGATACCGGAGTCTATTGACCCAGAGGCAGAACCGGTCGATCCGTCTGAATCAGACGAAGAGACTGACCCAGAGCCGGACCCGATAGACGAAGACCCAATCCAGAGGATTTTCAAGGAAGAGGGTCTGGAGAAACAATTTGCTGACCCGATTGATGCGCTTCGGCGCATTAAAGATCAGAACCGGTATATTGACGTGCTGGTCAAACAGCAGAAGGCCAATGAAGCTCGTTTAGCTGAGGCCAGGAAACCGGAAGAGAAGCCCTTTGAGCCGGAGTATCTTGATCCTCAAGCGATTGAGGAGATGAATAAGCTCGGTTTTGTACGCAAGTCAGACGTTGAATCACAACTCAGTGAGATACAATCAGGTCTGACGGCTGTACAGCAAAGGGAAGGGCGTCGAGACGCGGCGGACTATATAGAGTCTATTGATCCTGGCCTTAAAGCGGTGGCTTCGGCTGTCCGTTTGGGGCATGAGGACAACTTTCCGAAGGGGAAGGCTCCCCTGTGGGATGCTATTCAGGATGTTGTACAACAGCACCCTGAGTTGGCAAATGCCAATATGTCGTCTAAGGCGATCATGGAACTGATCTTGCCTATTGCAAAGCAAAGGGTTAGCGCACCGGCTGTGAAGCCGAGTGTTGACCCTGTTTCCGAAGACAAGAAGCGTTTGGCGCGGACAACGAAGGGCCAAAAGCCTGCCGGACCCGACCAACCGCCGGATTACAACAAGATGTCTCCGGATGGGATTTTCAAGTGGCACGAAAAACGAGGTTTGATCGGCACGTAATACTCCGGGGACGTTCTCGGAGAATTATAAATGACCTGGTATGATGATTTTGGCGCTGGTACGTATGAGACCAAAACCACAACTGTTGGAGCTGGCCAGAATACTTACTACTCAAAGGAATTCCTTGATGTAGTAAAGAACATTCTGAAGCTGGTTCCGTTCGGACAACGGAGACCTTTGCCTGAAGGTGAAGGCAAGGCTATCCAGTTTTTCCGTTGGCTGAACATTGCTGTCACATTGACATCCGGCGTAGTTGACGCAAAGTTGACTGAGGGTGTCAATCCGAATGCGACGAAACTGTACGGGCAGGATTTGTCAGCGACCATCGCGGAATACGGTGCGTTTGCTCAGATTTCCAGTTTGATGCAGAAGTCGCATATCGACGGCAAGATTTCTAAAGGTATTTCAGGCATGGTGGACCTGTTCGGCGAACACGCCGCGACCATCATGGACCTTGTGACTATGCAGGAAGTGGTCGCTAACGGCTCAATGGCTATAGCGGCTGACCTTTCAACAACCTCAACCTATTCGGGTACGGTGACAACCGCGACTTCCACAACGTCGTTTGCGGACACCGCACTCGCTTCTAACACCAACTATGGCGACGCGAACGATGACCTTAACCAGTCAATCGTGACCTTCACCTCCGGAACTGCTTACGGCCAGTCCCGGCCTGTGACGGACTACGCGACTGTTGGTGGTGTGATTACCATCCCGGCTCTCGATGAGATAATGGCGGTTGGTGACACCTTTGTCGTGACGACTCCCGATGAGATTACCACAGGGGACGATCTCTCCTATGAGAATCTAAAGCGGGCCAGAACCAACCTGAAGAAATATCATGCTCCTTTCTTCCCGGGCGGCTACTATGTCGCTTTGATTGATCCCGACGCGGCTTCGGACCTGATGGACGACACCAAGTGGATCAATGTCCATACCTATGCTGGTGGTGATAATCGGATGGGGATGTTCGACGGCGAGATCGGCAAGTTTGCCGGTGTCAGGTGTATCGAACACACCGATCCGTTCAAGTTCCCGATTGAAACTCGCGGAACAGCCGGAACAGGCGGCGGTGTGGGTGCTGCCGGTATTAACTACTCCGCAACCGGAGCGGTTACTTCCAACCTGGTGCTCGGCCAGCACGCCTTCGGTGTGACAACTTTCCGGGGTATTTCTGCGAAGCAGCCTCCGATCATTGTCAAGACTCCGGGTCCCGGAGATACTTCTAATCCTCTGAACCGTTACGGAACGGTCGGATGGGCTATCGAGTATGTTGCTAAAGCTCTGAATCCGCTGTTTGCGCAGCAGATTTGGACTAAAGCATAAAGACCCTTAATTGGGTGATTGTCTAAGTGGCGGGGAGCTTACAAGCTCCCTGCCATTAAAAGGAGTTCAAATGGCATTTTACGATTACAAGTGCGAATGCGGCCAGGCGATTGAAGTTCAGAAACGAATGGGTGAGGCTCCCAAGTCTATTCGCTGTCACTGTGGGAACAAAGCGAAGAGAGTGTATCATATGCCGCACGTCAGCTTCAATCACTGGGTCCCCGATTACAGGCAGATGGACGGGGAGAAAGAGGCTATCGCGGCAGGAATGTACGAATGACCTCAACAGTTGCAAAAGCTCATTTTCTTAGACTGGCGCAAATGGCCGGATTGGATGCAACGGGATTAGACGATCATGTTGACCGGGCGATAGAGC
>JARGFS010000011.1 GCA_029211095.1 bacterium
GATTGACTTTGAGGTTAGTCAGAAGAGCCTCTCTATAGGTTCCAGAATTGATCAAACTTAATCTTATCAGCCTAAGTTAAGTCCGCGTCGGGAATAGTCAACACCTTTGGTTCTATTAAATGGTTGAGGCAAATGAATCGTCTCAAATTGACATCACTCTGGATTGTTATAGCAAGTCAGGGCGGAGCGGATCGAAAGTGAGAGGGAGTAACCTTCCCGGCACTCAATATCCACCCGCCGTCAATCTCTTTTTTGCCACACTTAGGGCACTCTTTCATACTCATCAAGAAACTCCCGGTTAACTGGTTGTTGCTGACTATTCATAATACCGAGAACCACTTCAAATATTCAGTAATTTACCGCAGGTCTAAACAGATAAACAGTACCCAATTAGACTGATATTAGGCATTATTCGGGCGGGTGGCGGCACATCAAGACTTGACATTATAGGTATATATAGTACATTTTATGACAACAAATTGAGAGAACCAATAGATAAAATTCTAAAGTGGAGGGGATCCATGCGCGTTGATAAATTCGGGACCGGTCTCAGGCAGATCATGTCAATTATATCATCTTTCCTGACCCTGACCGTGATTTTCATGGTCATGCTGACCACTTCGGTTGGGGCGGCGGAGATCGTCCTGTCGCATCCGTCCGCTTTGCCGGGCGAAAATATCAGTTTTACCGGCCACAGCTTTTGGTCTAATGAAACGGTAAGTGTGAGCGTCTCCTTGATCCAGGCTGACGGCAGTCTGGGGCGAGTTGAGCGCTTACCTGAATCTTCCACCGATGCCGATGGCAAATTTAGTGTTGTGTGGACGGTGCCGGAAGATAGTCCGAATCTCAGCGAAGTTAACTTCAATGCCATCGGCGCCTCTTCGGGACTTACCGCCACGGCCAGTTTATCCGCCACCAATACGACGATTGAGTTTGTCCAGCCGTTTCCCGCGGAGATTTGCCGGGACACGATTGGCCTAACCGAGACTATTCTGTTTTGTGCCCAGTTATCACAGCGCTGCCCCAACGCCCAGACGACACCTCTTGTCGGAAGAAAAATGCAGTTTTTCATCAGCGATGGAAACTGTGGAGCCAACGTGGGGCAGGTTCCGTTTGCAAGCACGCTAACCGATCAGGACGGAAACGCCTGTCTGGAAATCACCGGTCTGGATTTGATCGGATTCGGTCAGCAACTGAGTGTACGAGCAAAATTCGATGGGGAGGCTCCTCCCGCCGATGGAAGCTTCAACAGCGCCTGCGATCCAAATGTGGCTGTCTACTTGTCGGTGTCAAACAGTTGCGAGAGTTCCCAGCTGATCGAGGGGTGCATAACCGACGAAGTCGATTTTGAAGTTGTCGCCGGAGATTCGGCCGATCTATACTTTGTCAGGACGGTAGATATAGATCGCGACAATTACAAGGATGTAATCTATACCGGAAAAGAAACCGCAGGACTGTTTATCGCCTACGGCAACAGTTCCGGTACGCTGAATGCGCCCGTTTCCTATATTTCCATCTCTCAGGACGCGTTTAGTTTTGGGTACGTAAATCCGGATACGCTGATGGACATAATTGCGGTCCGTGGAAACACGGTTTACATCCTGACCAATCTGGGTGCGCGTCAGTTCCAAACGGATTCAATAATGGTGCTTAATTCAACGCCTGTCTCCAGAGCAGATAGCGGTTTGGTCCCTTCCATTACGACCGGCTACTTTGATACCGATCCCTACCTGGATATAGTTGTTGGTCCCAATACACTGCTCAAGGGAGCGACTGGCGGGACCAGTTTTAGCGAATCAACCCTGCCCTTTACGGTGCTGGCTTCGGAACGCTGCGATCTGGACAATTCCGGGTCAGCCGACCTCGTTGTCGTTGGCCAGAGTTCCATAGCAGCATTTCTCAATGATGGGACAGGACTGTTCACACCCGCGTTTTCATTCAATGTTCCCGAAGTTTCATTTCAGGTCCCGCCTTCAATCGGCGTAACCGATTTTAACCGGGATGGCAATTGTGATTTCGCTGTGGTGCTGCCGGCTACAGACACCTCATCGGTCAGTATTCTCTGGGTCTTTCACGGGGACGGTAACGGTGGGACGCTGTCAAATAACTCGCACCTCATTGATGGGTTGGCTTTCAACCTGGTTACAACCGATGTCAATCGTGACAACATAACCGATCTGACCGTTGCCAACGGAACGGCCCGTTCCCTGAATATCTTCTACGGTGACAGTCTGGGTAATTTTGGTCCCGCTCAGGATCTGAATCTTGGAACCGGAAGTGATGAAACCTACACGCTGGCCGCTCTCGATGTAGACCGGGATGGAAACACCGACTTTGTCTCCGGAGGATTAGGCGGCGGCAACCTCATAATCAGTATAAGCCAGGAACCGGATCAGCCGGTCCTTGCCGATGAGATGGTTGTCTTTGGCTTCTCCAATCTGGATGTAGCTGTTAAAAATCCGGATGGACATGAAATAACCGAAGAGTACAGCACGGTTGCGGGTTCTGACTATCAGGAATTGGATATGAATAGTGATGGTCTGCTCGATGAAAGAACCATCGACTATAACCTGATGTATGGTGAATACGAAATCACTCTGTACCTGGAACCGGATGCCGGGGATGAACCAACGTACGCCGGTGTTATTGGTATAGATGGATCACAGCAGGCGGTTATGTTCAAGGACTATAATGCCGGCGGGTTCGCAAAGGCGGACACCATCTTTCAGCCGGATTCAATCACCTTCTACTTCACCATGGAAGAAGTATCATCAATCAGCCCACCCAATGGCGCCGTGGTCAGTCTGTCTCGTCCGCACTTTGATTGGGCCATTCATGCTTCTTCGGTTACCGGACCATTCCATTTTGAATTGGACCGCTATTACGATTTCCGGAACCCAATTTTTGACACCAGTGGACTTGTCTCACCGGACTTTTTGCCCAACAAGCAGCTCAATGATGATTCTGTCTATTACTGGAGATATCGCTCCTTTGATGGCGCCAGCTGGTCTGAGTATTCACGAACTTTTGCAGTCTATGTCACCGATGTTTGCTGCGATGGTTCCTCGGGCAATGTTGATGGCGACCCGACCAACGAGGTCGACATTAACGATATCACCTATCTGGCTGGCTATCTCTTTTCCGGAAACGAAGCGCCCGGTGACCCGCCGGGATGCGCCGGAGCCGGTAATGTTGATGGAGAGGGAATCGTGAATATTGCCGATGTCACGGCATTGGTGGAATATCTCTTTTCAGATGGGGATGAACCGGCCCTCTGTCCATGACGCTCGGATTGGTCATGACGGGAAAAAGTAACAGCTTCGCTCGGATTATTTGACTTCAACGAGCAGGACGGTGATATCATCGGACTGCTCGGCTAACCCTCGGTAATCAGCAAGTTCTTTCAAAATCTGATCAATAAGCTCTCGGGCCGATTTGTCCCGGTGGTCTACCATCAGCTTCTCAAAGCGCTTTTCGCCAAACTGCTCCTGAGCTTCGTTGAAAGCCTCGCTGATACCATCGGTGTAAATGCAGAACTTGTCCCCCGGTTTCATTGAGAGTTTAATAGTGTTGAACTTAACTTCCGGAAGAACACCAATAACCAGGTCTGCGTCCGAAGGTAGCTTGGCTTCTCCATCCCGGCTGACTACCAGCGGGGGGAGGTGCCCGGCGTTGATATATGAGATGGTCTTGTCATCATGGTCATAGATTCCAAAAATGGCTGTAATGTACTGCTCGGAGGAGGTGAAGTTGTAAATCAGCTTGTTCAGGCAGTCCGCGAGTTCCTCAAGGTCCGGAAGTTCTGACCCGTGCAGTCGTGACCGCATCACTGCTTGCGCATTTCCGGTCAACAGCGCCGCAGGGAGCCCTTTCCCGGAAACATCCCCCAACGAAAAGAAGACCCGGCTGTCACTGAGCTTGAGAATGTCATAGTAGTCTCCGCCCACGGCTTTGGCCGAATCGTTATAGCCAAGTATCTCAAATCCTTCGCTCACTGCGTTGTCCTGGGGGAGGAATCCCTTCTGGATTATGCGTGCAACCCCCATCTCTTTTTCCATCTCGGCCAGCACCGTCTCCCGCTCAAACAAGCGCGCATTCTCAATCACTTTCGAGACCTGGGTTCCGACAATACCAAGAAACCGCTGGTCTTGAGAAGTAAACCCATCTTCACTCCCTTTGTTGATCAGCGTCAGGACGCCCAGCAGCCCTTTGCGGGATAGAAGCGGGGCGGCCAGAATATGCCGTAAGCCGCCCTTGGCATAATTTGATCCATGGATGCGGTCATCATTGTCAGGATCATTGGAGAGGAGAATAGACCGGTGTTTCAGCATCCATCCCTGAAGACTCAAATTCAAATGAAAGGGAATCAGCCCCTCGGTACTGGTGTCTCTGACAAAAGTCTTGAACCGCTCTTCCGGGGTGTCTTCCTGTTCCAGGAGAAAGATGGCCCCCTGTTCAGATTTGACCCGTCGGCAGCAATGATCCACGATAGTTTTGGTTATGTGGTCAAGAGACATGGAAACATTGATGGCACTGGCAATTCTATTCAGTGTGGAAAGCTCGTCCAAAGACTGCTTCATGCGAGTTAATTCAGCGTCAGAAATTTCTGGCATTAGACTTTTGTCCAACCTATCTTAATGTGCGAAATAGTGTTAATTGGCCTTCTATCATAGAGTATAATACTCTTTGCATGGAATAGTCAAACTGATTTCATCCTGAATAAGTGCGGAACTGTTTGAGTAAAAATGTTAGCTGCTGGATCAACACTCGGAAATTATAAAGTCGAGAGAGTACTCGGCGAAGGGGGTATGGGAGTTGTTTATCTGGCTGAGCATCAGGACTCAGGCGACAAAGTGGCTCTCAAGGTTCTCAACGAACAATTTGCCTCTTCGACCGAACATCAGGAAAGGCTCATTTCCGAAGCCCGCCTGAATGGGCTGGTAGAATCTCCCTATATTGTCAAAGTTGTTGAGTCTTCAGAATCGGATGGCATCCCGTTCTTTGCCATGGAATATGTCCTGGGCTCCGAGATGCGGGCGGGTGATGACGAGTTGAGTTGGGATGCCAAACTGGATATCTCCACAAAAATCGCCGAGGGGATGGAAGCTGCCCACGCTGTCGGTCTGATTCACCGGGACCTGAAGCCTGAAAACATTCTGCTGACCGAGCAGAATGATCCCAAAATCCTTGATTTTGGCCTGGCCCGGGAGATTGATCCGGACGAAGTCAACCAGGATGGAGACGTGGAAGGGACGCTGTATTACCTGGCTCCCGAGCAGCTGTGCGGGGAGCAGCTTTCAGCTCAGTGTGATATCTTCAGCTTTGGCACCATTCTGTATGAGCTGTTTTGCGGACGTCGGCCATTTGAGGGGGAATACGCGGCCAGTATTATTTACGACATCCTCCACGAAGAACCAATTCCGGCCACCGAGATAAATCCCGCCCTTCCTTCCTGGATGGATGTCCTGCTGGGCCGGCTGATGGCCAAGCGCCCCGAAGCACGGTTTGAGTCTATGGCGGCGGTGAAGGAATTCATTGAGCAGTGTCGGGCCTCCGGAGACGCGGCCGGTGAAACCGCTGTCAAACCGAGAGCCACAGTTACGGTTGTTGACCTCAAAAATATGTCTCAGGACGCGGAGTGGGCCTATTTCTGCGAAGGGTTCACCGATGACGTGATTAGAGAGCTGGCCCGAAGAACTGATCTGGTGGTTTCGGCTCAACCCTCGACCTCGTTCAAACGTGATATTGGCGAGACCTTCAATATATGTCGTAGTGACTATGTGGTGGTCGGCTCCCTGATGAAATGGCAGGAGAAAGTCAAACTGAGTCTGGCCGTGCACCAGCAGGAAAACAAAGAGATGATTTGGAGCGAGTCCTATACTGAATCGGCGGACAATCTGTTTGAACTGCTCGCTCGGGCCGCCGAAGCAACCTCATCTCAACTGGCCAAAGCATCCCATTCCGAAGCTGTGGAAGTGGCCGATGAATTCATTCATGACGTGACCGCCTATGATTTCTATCTCAAGGGGAAGAGCTATTATCAAACCAACCGGCCGGAGGACCTTAAGTTTGCCCAACAGATGTTTACCAGGGCGCTTGAGGTGGACCCAACCCTCGCCGTGGCCCATACCGGACTCTCCGATGTCTATGCCTTTGAGTACATGGCCTACTATGATCGGACGCCCGAGAAGATTGCCGCTGCTCTGGCCGAGGCTGAGAAAGCAATCCAGATTGAACCAACCCTCCCCGAGGCACACCGATCACTGGCCCGCTATTACATGTTCACCGGAGAAATTGATAAATCCGAAGTCTCTCTGACTATGACGATAGAGTTGAATCCCAAGTACGCGATCGGCTACCGGACGCTCGGCTGGCTGTACCACGCCCGCCAGGACTTTGTTGAGGCGACTAATTGGGCTCGCAAAGCGCTCTCGCTGGCTCCCACAGATTTGGAAACGCACCTTCTCCTCGGATTACTGGCAATCGATCAGGGGCAGTTGAGTGTCGCTGTCTCAACCCTCCAACGCGCTATCGAACTCGGTCCGGATTATGGCCGGGCTCACTACCAGCTTGGCGTTGCTTACAATAAGCTGGGGGTAACGGAAAAAGCCCTGGCCGCATTCAACGCCGCCATAACCCATCAGGGAGACCCCAACAGTCTGATCGAAGCAGGCTATATTCATATGATTCGGAAAGAGTATGATAAAGCGAGGGAAATGTTTGCCAAGTCGATAAAAAATGGCCATTTCGGTTTTGCCGCTCAATACTGGCTCGGATTCAGTTCCCTCTTGCAGGGGAATGAGGAAACCGCTGATGAGGAATTTAACCAAGCGCTGGAGATGGTGAACGAGTATGACCTGAAAGACCCCAACAATCTGCCACTGGTGGCCTACAAAGGGATGATACTGGCCGGTCTGAAGAATCGATCAGCGGCCATACTGGTCCTGGAGCAGGTGGAGAATGATCCGGACCTGGATCCTGATTCAAGGTATATTGTCGCCCGTGCGTACGCCCTCATCGATGAATCTGAACGGATGGAGCACCATCTAAAACTTACTCTGGAAGCCAAGGGCGGCCCCACCCGGAAAGAAGTTGACCACGACCCGCATTTCTCTCTCAGTTGAGGGTCAGACTGCCCACACAAATTCGTTCTCTATGAAAAAGGCCGAACCCAGAAGGGTTCGGCCTCTTCTTATCTCAAATGTGTTCTTTCTATCGGCAAAGCGGCGCTGGTCCGGAGGCAAACAGGAAATCCACAAAATAAGTCAAGTCAACAATGTCGGGACTACCTCCCGATCCATCCATGTCAGCCGCCGCCTCCTGTGCCGGAGGCGCGCCGCCGGCAAAGAGATAGTCAACCAGGAAGGTAAGATCAGTTACATCCGGTCCTGTCTGGTCGCCGTTAGTGTCTCCGCAGATATATGTCTGAACCGTGAGAGTCACCGCCAGCGGTGAAGCGGGTGTGTCAGGGTCGTTGCAACCGACATTCAACATGCCGGTATATAAACCGTTATCCAGATCCGTAGCATCGAGAGTGACCTGCACGATAGCTGAAGAACTCGGCTCAACCACCCCTCCGGAAGGAGTAACGGTCAGCCAGTTATTCGCTTTGATCTCAATGGCCAGATTATTGTGAAGGTAGGCCGCATTGTAGACAACTTCCAATCCATCATCGGCATCCGAATTCTGGATGCCAACCGTTTCCGCGTCAAGCGTAGCCGCACCCGGATCAAGGCTGCCGTATTGCAGCAAAATTGAACCGTCCGCGTTTAGAATCGTTTGGAACGATAGCGAACCGGTACCGCCGCCCGACTGATAGATCGGCACACCGACGAAGCTGACAATGAACCTTGAATTAGCCGGATCAGACTGATAATAGACCGAGCCTCCAGCCGAGGGATTCAAGTCATCCCAGTAGGTTGCCACCATAGCGGCCATGGTCGAAGTGGGGAGGGCGGTGTTGATACGGTTGGAAGTGCCAGCATCAAAGGTGATGGTTCCGTTTGAGCTTATATACAGCTGCGTATATGATGAATCATAGAGCGGGAAGCTAAAACCAATTCCGACCGGACCGACAAAGGCGTCATCCCCCAGGGTCAGCGGCGTTCCTGTCCCGGATATGTCAACCCAGGAGTAGGTCGGGCCGCCTGTCTCATCAGAATCAATCCAGGAGTGTCCAAATATGTCCGGACCTCCAAAGCTCCGCCCGGAAGCGGAGTAGAACGGCTCGGTTGTTTCGGACTTGTCGCTGTCGGCGGCGCGCTCGCCGAGTTGCGTTGGAAGCGCGGCTTTGGCCAGCGCACTCTGTTTGTCGTACATCTGGCAGCCCAGCTGATAGAACAGCCGACCGGGACCGTTGTTGGTAATTGTGAGCGGTTGAGTCAATTGATCACCCGCCGCAATCGTTCCACTGATTTCAGAAAGATCAAGCAGCACATCCGGTTCATAGATATGCATCGAGGCCGGAATTGTGCCGGTCAGGTTGCTGTTATCATTGGTGGTGTAATTCAGACCACAGCTGTGGTCCCCGCAGCTCTGCCCCGAAGCATCGAACGTGATAGCCATATCCAGCGAGTCTCCGGCCGCAATAGTCTGCTGCTCACCTGGGCACTGGAGCCAGGATGATGTGGCCGAGAAGATAATTCTCAGCGTTCCATCCCCCCGGTTGTTAATCCGAAGATTCTGTGCGACCTGATCTTCAGGCTGGACCGAGGCATTAAGTTCCGCTTCCGATAGTTCAACCGATGGAGTCCCAATTCGCCCATACCCCTTCAGTTCAATATCGTCAAGATTCCAACCGCAGTATTGCTGGGATCCATCGCTGCTCAGTCCAACACGAAGTTGGAAGTCCGGATTGCTGTCGGCAATAGCGGCCAGATCATAATTCAACTCTGACCACTCAAACGGCTGAATCGTACTGCCTGGATTTTCGTACAGCACAATCCAGCTGCTTCCATCGTACGCTTCCAGTTTACCGTGGTCATAGGTGGAAGTCTCCATCCCCAACCAGTACCAGCAACTCATGATGACGCCGGAGAGCGAACCACAGTCAATAGTCGGTGAATAAACATATTGCATCGGGCTCACATTGGCGTTGTAAGTGCCGGTGGAAGTCAGGTCATTCCCCAAAACATGGTTGTCTCCTGATGGGGAGTGATCTTCGCTGGGATCACCACCGCCACCAACAGCAGCCCCGATAGTCCATTCGGCTGTTCCACCCAGACCGGTCCAGCCCTGATCAAAGGCGAAATCATCGTAGTAAAAGACGATCCTGTCACCAACGGTCAGATTGAACGAGAGGACTGCCGAGTATCCTCCGGTTCCGGTTACAGTCAGCTGCATAGGTACCGCGTATCCGATAGGACAGTCCGAGGCCGCCACGACGGTGAAAATATCTCCGGCGTTGTTGCCCAAGCCACCGGCCGAGTCGATAGTTCCATAGTAACCGTAGTCATCACTTACGGTGACGTATGAGTCGGAGCAGGAGAGGACAGCCTCAAGGTTTGATCCTATCGCGGAACCATCATTGGCCAGGGTTATGGTTATGTCAGCCGTTTCTCCCGGATCGAGAATTCCATTATTGTCGCCGGTCGCATCATCAATAAAGGAGGATGAGAACGACATCACCGGTGCATGGGCCTTAATGGTGAAACTGCCAGTCCAGGTATCGCGCGCGGTGCCGGTTATCTCTAAGTCAAAGGTGAGCGGGTGACCATCCGGGATGTCCGAGGCCACATCAAAGCCAAACCCATTGACAACATAGGCGGTGCCGCCATCCGGAATCACGGTTCCGTAGCTCTCACCGGCATCAGTAATCGTAACGTATGGATCGCTGCTGGTAAGACTGGCGTTGACCCCAAAGGCGGTGTCCGGACCAACATTGATCAGCTGGATTCCCATGAGGAGGGACTCGCCGTTTTCAACCAAGCTATTCCCGTTTCCGGCACCATCATCGAGCACGTAGCTGTCATATACAACATACGGTCCCGAAGGTGTGATCACCTGTACATCGGCCATATACGGAATCTTGTTCTGTCCGGTGACGGTGATCTTGGCCGTTCCCGGTACGCCAAAAGGGGTAATCGGTATTGTTGCCGTACCGGAGGCATCAACATAACCGGCTCCCATAAGGTTGCCGTTAAACGAGATACCAACATAGGATGCTTCGTCAGCCTGAACCGTTACGTTATTGGCGGTAATCAAAAGAACGGCATCATGAGCGACAGTGTTGGCCGAAGGAATCCCCAGATAGGTTGTGACCGAGGGGTCACCCATCAGCATATAGGCTTCCCAATAGTAAGTCTCCAGGCTGGATCCGGCTTCACTGACAGCCATGTTTCCGGCATAGACGATAGCATCGTTGGCAACATAGTGCTGCGTTACCGGTTCTCCATGATCATGGAAAACACCGTCGTAAGCCCCCAGTCCGACATTTTCATAGGCCGGACCGGCACCGACTATCGGACCGCTGCCAACTCCCCACCAGTAATCTTCGTCCCAATAAGTGTTATCCGTGGCTCCGATATATCCGATCCCCCCTTTATCCTCAAGTTGAAGGAATGCTTCGCCAAAACAGGGAGTCGAATAGGCAGTGCCGAAAGTATTTGGTGTACAGCAGTTGCCGATTCCCAACAAGTATTGATGATAGTTGGTCAGTCCGGGAAAGTCACTGGTGGTAAACGAAGGGTCCGCGTGTCCCGTATGTCCGCAGTGAGCAGTGTAGTTATACAGACCGACGCCATCGCTGACCGATTGTATGATGTCAGCGGCCGCTCCACCGGCATCCGAGGCCGGGTAGAGCCAGACGTTGGGCGTTATCCCGTGTGCGGCATTGAAATAAAGAGTAGTGCCGTAATTGATCTGGCCGTTTCCGTATGTGGGAGCATAGCTGGCGTCGACACCGGAGACGAGCGTGACCTGGGCCAGGTAGGAAGGATCCGGCATCAGGTACTGCTCATATTCCATTGTCTTGTCTATCTGAGGCTGTAGCTCAGTCGGGTTCTGGGCC
Source organism: bacterium (assembly GCA_029211095.1). Taxonomy (GTDB): domain Bacteria; phylum Zixibacteria; class MSB-5A5; order GN15; family FEB-12; genus JARGFS01. The sequence continues at coordinate 11,009 of JARGFS010000011.1, forward strand.
GAAAAGCGGCCAGAATAAATCTCCGGGAAGACATCGCCAGTGAACTCACAGAAATAAAGGTCTGTGATATGACCGTCCACTCCCGGGAACGGGGGAATCTGTTGGGCATCGCCGACCAGAAGTACAAACGAAGGGGCCGGATCGCTCGGTGTACCCGCATTATAGACCGATTGGATGTGGCTTTTGATGGCGGTGTTGGTCGTTCCGATCATATCGGTATAAGCAACTTCCACCACAAAACCCTTCTGAGTTTTCCAAGCTATAAATGGCTGCAACTGCGCTTCAAACATCCGGTCTGAGATTATCAGATACTTCACCGGGTACTTGGTTAAGTCGTCCCGTGCACTTGAAAACTGATAGTCGTAGTTGGTGACCTGACTATAAACACTCTCAAAGAAAGGGGAGTAGGTCTCCTGGTACTGGCTGCGAGTGGCAGCATGGTCCGGACGGTCATAGCTGACCCGGACACTGATATTGGTAAATACTCTCAGCTGCTTGTTGAGCGGATCATATTGAACTGGAGAGACAAACAACTTGGCCAGCCGGACGCCCCTCATGATCCCCGCTATCTTTGCCTCAACAATTGGCAGCTGGTAATAGCCTGGTGTTGAATAGCTCTCTGGATCAAAAATGAACTCAGCCGCGAGCGGGTCATCGGATTTCGAGAGCGAAGGCTGCACTGGCATCAGCAGTTCTTCAACCCCTTCGGCGCTCAGATCAATGATCCTCTCTTCAGCCGAGAGTATATCCACTCTGAGTTCACACCCCATCGGCACAGCTATCAGCTTGTTCAGCATTGGCAGCGAAGGTTCGCCGATCGACTGTGACCGGGTCAGGCCGGGGGATGTAAGGAGACTGAAGTCGCCTTGCTTAGTCCAGACAGGGGTCAAATTCAGGGTTGCTATTGAAGTCTGAAACGAAAAACCGTTTTCGTCCCGATCTAACACTTGAAACTGATTACTGCCGTCCTGTAGCTGTATTTCGGCCCCGGTCACTACCGGAACAACCAAAACCAACAGGAGCAGTAGCTGCAGGAAGATACCTCTCACCTTAACCTCCGCATTCTGCTTTTTGTGATTTAGCTTACCTAATTCAGATTAGTCGTCCTTAATCTCTGACTCTGATGTAGGCGGATCCCGAATCTTGTGCTCTTACCAGCGTTCGAAACCGCAGCCAAATGAGTCATGTAACAATAAGATACCAAGTTGACCCTAAAATCCCAAGACAAAAAAAGAATAATAGAGAGATTTAGCGATATTGCTGGTGTGCGGAAGTTTGTAAGCTTATCCGGTTTGGCCGTTGATTGCCGGGCGCAGTATCCGCCCCGAATCAGAACGCTCCAGAATTACGCTTAGGACTGCTTTAGTTGCTGTGCCTCATGCAATTGTGTTGTGAAATGGGTAAATTAGGTCTTTGCGATCCTATTATTTTTCGGATTTTGTCTTGACAGGAATGCGACACTCCCTATCTATATATTGTAGGTGGCACTACGGTGCTGGGAACGTTTGCAACGAATTACTGCTCAGCTAAACTTGAAATACATATAAAACAGCAATGTCTGTCTGCAATGAAGCGGACAGCGATGAACAGTGGAGGAATGCGGGTATGGCGAGGATTACATTGCGCAACTTGTTAGCTGTATCTATGGGTATGGCCATTCTGGCTTTTGGTCCCGTAGTGCAATTGACTGTGGCCGCACCAAACGCGCTTGTGCATCCGGGGGGAGTTCCCGGGGCAGAGCAGATGAATTCATCGGTAGCCTGGAGTGAGACAACTCCGGGGGAGATTTATTCCGTTTATACAGAGTTCGTCGGCCCCGGACCGGCCGGCCAATTGGTCGGTCAATCATTTTCCGGCGGAGCAGGCGCTCCCGGGACCTGGGGATATCTCGGAGCGGTAGCTCCCACGCCTCCGTTTGTCTCGGAGTGGAACCCTACAATCTCTGCTTCTCCGTTCGGCGCATACTTCATGGCCGCGGCCGGGCACGGAGCTGCTGGATGGCCTCCGTATGGGGCTGTGAGTGGGATAACTTTGAATATGAGTCCCGGCGGCGGCGCTCCCTTTCCCGGTCCATCACTGGCTCCCCCTCTGGCTGTTGGTGTCGCCGGAGCAACCTGGCACGACTTCCCTTATATAAAAGTGGATGACAATCCAGCCAACCCGTTTCCGATTCTAGGAGCTGCTCATGTGGCCTGGATTGAGTATATCGAGGGGGGAGATGGCGACCCCAACGGTGACTTTAATGTGTTCAACGATCCCGCGGATGTTGTCACCATCTGGTTTACATACTCACATGATCCTGCGGCCGCCACGCCGTTATCCTATCCTGCTTTTAATGCGCCCATAGCTCTTGTTGCAGGTACACCGGTTCTTCCGGCCACGCATCAGGCCAGCCGACCGGCAGTAGAAGTCTGCGGACCGGCTGGTTCAGTAGCGGTTGGTTTTGGAGGCGTTTGGGTCGGATGGATGGATCCCGCCGGAATCTGGCTCGATGCCGACCTGGGCCCAGCTGTCGCCGCGGCCCCCCCGTTTGGTGTGCTGACCGGTGGATTGGGACCGCTTTTGCTCCCGTATCCAATCGCATTCAATCCTCCCTTTTTACCCGGCGCTCCGCCTGTTACCGCATCCAGTTCGGTGGCTATTGCCCATGACAACGGACCCATTTGCCCGGGAGCTTTGCATGTCGTCTGGTCCGATTTCACTCTCGGGGATGCTGATATCTGGATGGCTACCAGCCCCGACGGCGGGTTCACCTGGCCAGCCGTCCCGATCAGAGTCAATCAGGATCTGGCCGGTTCCGGAGCCGATCAGTGGTCTCCCGCAATTGCGGTCGATGCTGCTACCGGCGAAATATGTATCACATACTATGACCGGCGTTCTGCTCCGGGTGGCGGAATTGAGACTTGGGTTTCAACAACAAAAGATTGCGGGCTCACCTGGGTTGACGGAGTATTGTCAGATGCCGGACCTGTGCCGCCAATTACAACCCTTCCCGCCGGACCGGTAGTTCCGGGCGAACTCTATCTCGGTGATTATCTGGCCTCGGACTGGCAGGCAGCCAACGGGTTTGGTTTCTCCTGGAACGATGGCCGCAATGGTGCCGATCAGGATGTCATGTTTGAAACTGTTAAATTTGTTGATGCCGACGGCGACGGCTTCCCGGCTGGAGTTGACTGTGACGATACCAACCCAACTATATTCCCGGGTGCTCCGGAGATACCGTGCGATGGTATCGATCAGGACTGCGATGGAATTGATGCTGGTACTCTGGATGTCGATGGTGATGGATTCAGCTTCTGTGCCGGAGACTGTGATGATTTTGATCCAAACAGGTTCCCGGGTGCTCCGGAGCTCTGTAACGGGGTCGATGATGACTGTGATGGATTGGTCCCTACTGTAGAAATCGACTCTGATGGCGACGGATTTGCGCCATGTGCAGGTGACTGTGATGACAGCAACCCGACAGTTTATCCGGGTGCGCCGGAAGTCGATTGTGACGGAATTGACCAGGATTGCGATGGAGCGGACGGCGGCCTGCTTGATTCCGACGGAGATGGATGGACTATCTGCGCCGGTGATTGCGACGATTTCAATCCGCTAATCTCCCCAGGGAATCCTGAAGTCCCATGCAACGGTATAGACGACGACTGTAATGCCTTGACTCTCGACGACTTTGATGTCGACGGTGACGGCGTGTCATTCTGTACAGGTGATTGTGATGACAACAATCCGCTTGTCTTCCCCGGAAATGTGGAGATATTATGTGATGGTTTAGACAACGACTGCAACCCGTTAACGCTCGATAATCCTGACGCTGACGGAGACGGTGTTACTTTCTGCGGTGGTGATTGCGACGACGGCGATGCAACCATCTACCCGGGAGCTCCGGAGATACCGGATGACGGTATTGATCAGGACTGCAACGGCTCTGACGCCGTGACCTGTTACACTGATTCTGACGGTGACGGTTTTGGCGATCCGCTCAGTCCAGTCATCTGTCCTCTCGGAACTTGCGCCTCCTGTCCTGGAGTCGTGGCTGACAACACGGATTGTGATGACACGGATCCGTTAAAGCCACCGTGTAGTTGTTGCCTCATACGGGGAGATATCAACCATGATGGGACTATTGATATCACCGATCTCACTTACTTTGTGGACTTCATGTTTGCCGGTGGACCCCCGCCGCCTTGCATGGACGAGGCGGACCTCAACAAGGATGGCTCGGTTGACATCACTGACCTGACTTATCTGGTTGACTATATGTTTGGTGGCGGCCCGCCTCCACTCCCATGTTGATCTGATATTATGCGTTTTTAAGAGTCCTGCTAACTGACCTTTATTACAGAGGCTGTCGCCTGGAGGCGGCAGCCTCTCTTTATTGGACCAATTTGAACGCCGATCTACAATTTCTATGGCTCAGTCCGAAAATTAAGATATATTGAGATTGTCCTCTCAGGTGAAAAGGTTACGAATTTTAATGCTACTACAGAGAATATATCGATACTCAATGAATGGTCTCCGTAAACTGTCTCGAATCAAAGCGGCTGGACTACTCACTCTATCCCTCATAACCGCAATCCTCTGGCCCAGCGGCGCTCTTTTGGCTCAGGGATCAATTTTTGGACTCGTGACCAACAGCAATGGCTCCACTCCGAGCGTGGGGGAGATTCTCTTTGTCGGCTATCTCGATGACACTGACGAGGAAATCCGGGTAGAATTCTGCGATGGGGCCGGTTACGGAGCCGGAAACTGGTATGATGATTTTCAAAACTACCTGACCGAATCGCCTGGCAACCCGTGCGACTATATTTTTCACAACATCTCCAACGGTGAAGGCTTCCATCTTTCGCTCGCTATCCCCAACAATTCCTTTCAGCAGGAGGATGTACAGCTTGGAGCGGTCACGGGGCCGGATGCCGTTACAGATTTCCAGGTCCAGAGGACCGGCGATGCCGAAGCTACCCTGCGGTGGACACCGGTTGCCGGATTGCGCTACCATCTCTATCGACGCGAAGCCAGCTCTAACGGTTCGTTTTTTCGTATCGATAATCCATCCGGCGATTTAAGCGATCCCGGGATTGATGATAGTCTCTATCTGGATCAGGGGCTGACAGTCGGGTTGGAATACGACTATCTGGCCATTGCCGAAAACAGTATTGGCCAGTGGGGGCCGCACGCTGAGTTGATTACCGTTGCCGGTTCCACTTCCTGCTGTAAGATAAAGGGTGACATCAATTCAAGCGGAGCGGTCGATATCTCGGACCTGACCTTCCTGGTTTCATACATGTTTGAAGCGGGCGCATCTCCGGAGTGTGAGAAAGAGGCCGACCTGGACCTCAACGGGCAGATAGATATAAGTGACCTTACCTACATGATAGAATATATGTTTGGCGGCGGACCAGCTCCACCCGCTTGTTGAGAGAACTTCGGACATTTGCCGCCAATTGTGCGACGACAAGAGTAATATGTTGACAATAACGGACTTATGGGGTAAGTTTTAATCTGTGAGGCGGACGACAGGAAGTCTCATTTTATTTGTTCCAACAAATGTTTGTGGGTAGTGTCCCACCTATCAATCGCCCAAAATGCTATAGTGGAGAAACCCAATGGTTGCACAAATTTCCTGTAGAAAAAATCTCTTATTGAGCGCGGCGATGATCGCTCTCGGCCTGTTATCGATCCTGTCGCTTTTGACGGCAAACGTAATTGCCGCGACAAATCTCCCTTCAACCACGGTGCGTCCGTTTACTCCCAAAGCGATTGATCCGTCCAGCGCTGAAATTCGCGCCGATATTTCACCTGACTTCTACGCAATTATTCGGGATGGCGGAGACTATCAGCGACTGGAAATTCCCGTATCGGCCGGACAGTCGGTACTGATGGATATTGAGCGTTTTGATGTCATTGCGCCGGATGCCCGGTTCCTTGATGGGTCCGGTCTGGGAGAGACCGCATTGCCACGCCCGGAAGTGATCACTTTCAAAGGAACATTGGCCGGGCAGGAAGATTCAAAGGTATTTATGGCCATCTCATCTACAGGAATGATCAATGGGTATACATCCTCTGCAAGCGGATCCGGCCATGCTTTCTCCACCCTTCCGGATGATCTGGAGGCTGGCGCCCAAGTTATTACGATCAGACCGACTTCTTCAAGCGAAGGGCTCGATGTCCCTTTCTGCGGTACTGTTACCGATGAAGAGTTTCTTCAGGAGTTGCAGCAGAATGTGCTTCGCACTCCTCCGCCGGATGGAGCGGGGCCGTTGCTGCAGCGGGTAGGTATCGATGCTGACCAGCGTTTTGTTCAGATGTTTGGCTCCACCATAGAGGCCCAGGATTATATTGTTCAGCTCCTGGCCGCCATCTCAGTGATATATGAAAGAGATAACAACATCAGGTTGACACTCGCCTTTGCCCGGCTCTGGCCTTCGGGTGGGGAACCATTCAGCCCCGGTGATCTTAGTGGTTTCAGGTCTCATTGGATTAACAATGAAGATACTTCCGGTTTGAACATTGTCCACATGTTCAGCGGCACTCGCAATGCCCCCTACGGCGGAGTTGCTTACTACTCAAATACCTGCAGTCCCGCCGGATTCGGAATCGATGCTTACCTGAATGGTTCCTTCCTCTCGCCTGTAACTTACCCCGACAACGGGAACTGGGACGTAAACGTGGTCGCTCATGAAATGGGGCATAATCATGGCGCACCCCACACGCACGACAGTTTCTTCTCACCGACCATTGATGAATGCGGCAACGGGGGACCATACTCGCGCGGGACAATCATGAGCTACTGCCACACAACTCAGGGGTATCAGTCAAATATTGATCTCCGTTTTCACCGGAGGGTCCAGGAAACAATTTATAGTTCTATCTGGAATGCCGGTTGCCACAGTCGTGACTGTAACGGGAACAACATCCCGGATGAAATTGATATCGCCAATATGACTTCGGCTGACAGCAATCTGGATGGCATCCCGGACGAGTGCCAGGACTGCAACAACAATGCGATTCTCGATCCGGTAGATATTGCCGGTGGTGCCCCGGACGTCGATGGAAACGGTATCCCGGATGAATGCGAAGATGACTGCAATTCCAACAATATCCCGGATGACTATGAAACCTGGACTTTGGTGTCACCGGACGATGATGGCAACAATGTGCCTGATGCCTGCGATGTTGACTGCAACAGCAACTCAATTCTTGATTACAGTGAGATTCAGAATAACATGGCGCTGGATTTGAATCGGAACCGAATTCTGGACGAGTGCGAAGACTGCAACAGTAATGGCCAGCTGGACTGGGTCGACCTGAACCGACCGTTTAACCTGCTGGTAGTTGATGACGCCGCCACCGAGATCAAAGAATTCCACGCTACCAGCGGTGTCAGCGTTCGCCAGGTCGGCTTTGTCTCATCAGGCTCCGATATTGTGCCTCATCCCAGCGGGGATACTTTCTTTGTAGCCGATGCCGGGCTTGGTATCTGGGCCTTCGACGTTGCCTCTGGCGCTCAGGTCATCTTTGTCGCCAATGGTACCGGCACAATGGCCGCACCGGCTGGTCTGGCTATTGATGCGGCCGGACTAATTCTCTATGTCTCCGATCTCTCCACCGGATCGGTTATCCGGTTCGATGCCCACACCGGTGCCTATCTGGGGGAATTTGTCCCCAGTGCCGGGTCGCCGCTCACATCTCCGTACGATATAACTTTTGGTCCTTCGGGTGATCTTTACGCCACCAGTGGAGATAACGCCGTCCATCGCTTCAACGGCACCACCGGCGCCTACATTGGAGTTTTTGTTACGGCCGGTTCCGGAGGACTGTCCGCTCCGCGCGGTCTCGCCTTCCTGGATAATGGGGACTTGGTCGTAACCAGCAATGGCAACAACCTGATCCTGCAGTATGATGGCACCACTGGTGCTTTTGTTAAGACTTTTAGCGATGATTACGGCTGGATCAACCCCTGGGGAATTGTCCGGGGGCCGGACGGAAATATCTTCTTTAATGGCGATAACGGTGGCCAGCCACGTGTCTTTGAATATTTTCAGGATGGGCGTTACTACCGCTCTTTCGTTCGCGGCGCTGGTTATATAGACGGTGCTACCGGACTCTGTTTTCTTCCCCCAAGTCTGGGAGATATCAATGAGAACCTGATCCCCGACCTGTGCGAAGGTGGCGATCTTGATTCCGATGGTATTCCTGATGTTGCCGATAACTGCCCCGGAACCAGCAATCCTGCTCAAACAGATTCTGATGGCGATGGGGTCGGCGATGTTTGTGACAACTGTGCCACACCAAATCCGGATCAGCGGGATGTTGACGGCGACGGGATCGGGGATGATTGCGACAATTGCCCGGCCACGGCCAATTTAGCTCAGACCGATTCTGACTCCGATGGTCGTGGGGACGCCTGCGACAATTGCCCCGGTATGTCTAACCCGAGTCAGGCCGATGCCGATGGTGACTTTATCGGTGATATGTGCGATGTCTGCCCGAACGACCATAACAACGATGCCGATGGCGACGGTATCTGCGCTGCTTCCGACAACTGTCCGTCGGTGTTCAACCCCTTGCAGGAAGACGTCAACGGTAACGGTATCGGCGATGTCTGCGAGTCTGAGTTCTTTGACACCGTCAATACCGGATGGACGCAGCTTACTGTCAGCGGTATGGGTAACTTTGGCAACCAGGGGACCGGCGGGACCAATATGGACTTTTTCAATGGAGGGGATTGCGAGTCAGTCTACCTCTACGATGGTTCACCGGTTATCTCATATATAAGCGGTACCGATTCCGTTCTTGATTACAATATGTATGGTACCCGCACCTTTGTTCGTAATCCCGGGCAGAAATTGGGACTGCCAACTGTTGATGCCGGGGGATACGAGATATTTGAGTCCGCGGCTTTTGCAACCGCCGATACCAGTATCGGACTTGAGAAAATCTGGTACGCGCCCAACCACTCGGCCAGTATTGGTCATATCATCCAGTGTCTCAAAGTCTATTCCGCCGATGGCGGAACCTACTCCAATGTTGCCATTGGTGAATTCATTGATTGGGATGTCCCCGGCTCCAATACCGGCGACAGGGACGTCAGCCGCAAGCTCGTCTGGCAGCGCGGCTCAGGCTTTGGCTGCCTGCCCAACAATGAAAGACTGGCCGCTATGGCTTATCTGGGTATGAACAGCAGCTCCGGATGCGTTGACACATCGGGGTCCCCTTTCAATCTGATCGCCGATGACAACTCTGTCTATATCTATCCGAACAATGGTCCGGACGCTCCCGAGTTTTATGAGCTGATGCGTGACCCGGCCCACGTTAATTCCGGAGCGTTGACAGACAAGTTTTCGCTGATGACCTATTTGAACTCCAGTACCATCAGCCCGGGGGATACGCTTTACATCTACACCATCCTGATGTCATTTCTCTCTGATACTGGCGGGCTGCTTGATGTCGAACTGGACAACGCCAAGTCCTGGTTCCTGGGCAACATCGTCCCCTCCTGTTCTATCGGCTGCTGCGTTCTCAGGGCCGACCTTGACCATAGCGGAGCACGCGACATAACCGACCTCACTTACCTGGTCGATTTCATGTTTGCCGGTGGTCCGCCCGCCGTCTGTCCTGAGGAAGGGGATGTCAATGGTGACAGCTTGCAGGATATCACTGATCTAACCTATTTTGTAGACTTCATGTTTGGTGGTGGAGCCGCTCCTCCTCCCTGCCCGTAAGAATAATCCTCAGCGAACTCCATTAAGGCGGTACGACCCGGTTCGTACCGCCTTAGTTTCTGCGTTGCAGCCAAAATGAATTGGATCAATCTGCCTTAATTCCTATATTCTAATTAAGTGACCGTTTTCTCTGACGATCCGGTCCCTGTTTCGACAATAACAGGGGACGATATTTGTAGCGCATTAGCTTTCGACAAGAGGTACCGCAGATGATTCAGAACTCCTCCGCCAAAGTCCCAAAAGTTATGTTAGCATTGGCCTGCATTCTCATGGCCGCACTCTGTGCCAGTACGGCGCATTCTCAAGATGACTCGCTCTCCTGGCCGGTCTGGCCCGACAGTTCCTTTCATGTTTTAGGGAATGACTACGGCCAGTACCAGCGCTACACTGGCCCGGGCTCCGGCTTTATGCACACCGGAATAGATATCATGGTGCCGGAGTCTACCGAAGTCTACGCGGTCAAGCCCGGTTGGGTCAAAGCGATCCTGACTACCTCGGGGGACCAACACTGGCGGGTAGTTGTGGCGGACTCAGCCGGAAGTCAGCCCAGCGAAGCATTCCTGTACGCTCACTTAATCGAAAATTCAATAAAGATAGAAGCTGCACTTACTGTTGGGGACTATGTTGAAGCGGGACAGTTCCTCGGACGAATTGTCCATTTCGATCCCGGGATTGTCGGACTTGACTTCAATCACATTCATTTTTCAAAGATCAGGCCGGGAGGAAGCTGGTCAAACTACGTTTCCTGGGAATTCATCAGGGACCCGCTCAAAGAGTTGGCTTTATCCGGCGATATTGTCCCGCCGCAATTTGAAAACACGGTTGGCGCTGACATTCTTGCCTTTGCCGTAAACGAATCTGCGGTCTATCTTCCTTCAACTTCTACTCTCTCCGGCGCTCTGGATATTATCTGCAAGGTGCAGGATACATACGGCGGTGCTTGGCGCATAGCCCCAAGAACGCTGGAGTATAAGCTCGTCGGACCGGACACCACCGATTGGCTGTTGGGCGCGAATTTTGATTTTGAACTCGGGACCTATGGATCAGCTGCACAGCAGAATGTAAACTCTCTCTACAAGGATGACGCTACCTGTCTCAGCGAAGCTGACTATCTTACCCGTAACTACTATTTCGTGGTTACCAACAACGATGGCGACTCTGCTCTCGGCTGGTCCGATGGATCAGCCGCCTGGAATACGGCCGAATACAATAATGGTGCCTATACTGTATCTGTTCGGGCTACCGATGCCTCCGGGAATGCGTCGGTAGTCTCAATTGGTGTCACCATTGCCAACTACTTCTCCCTGTCGGGACAAATACTCACCAGCGATGCCGCCGATCCGGCCGGAACGATTGTGACTATTACCAATACCGGTGAAGCGGACACGACCAGCGGCACCGGTGCTTTCCAGTTCTCTTCGGTAGGGGGGGGATCAAAACTGATTCAAATTCGGAAAGATGGCTACTGGCCAATCGACACGGTGCTGATGATGAGCAGCAACCAGCAACTGAATTTGACCCTGGAACTTCTTATCGATACCGACGGCGATGGCTTTCTTGATGATGTAGATAACTGTCGGTATGTCCACAATCCCGATCAGTCAGATATAGACGGCGATCAGGTCGGTGATCTCTGTGACAACTGCGAGATCATCTCCAACAGTTCTCAAGCCGACTCTGATTTTGACCAGGTCGGCGATCTTTGTGACAATTGCATTAATGCGGCCAACCCGAATCAGACCGACACCGATTCCGATCTGCTCGGAGACAGCTGCGACAATTGTACCGCAGTTTATAATCCGGGGCAGGTCGATTCCGACTTCGACGGAATAGGGGACAGCTGTGACACTTGCACCGATACCGACAATGATGGGTTCGGCAACCCGGAATTCACGGCCAATAGCTGCCCGGATGACAATTGCCCCGATAGCCACAATCCGGATCAGGTCGATGCTGACAACGATGGTGTAGGGGATGTCTGCGATTCCTGCACCGACACCGACGGGGATGGTTTCGGTAATCCCGGCTACGGCAACAGCTCCTGTCCTGATGACAATTGTCCCAGTCATGCCAACCCCGGCCAGAAAGATTTCGACAGCGATGGGGTCGGCGATGCCTGCTGTTGCCTGATCCGTGGCGATGCCAACAATGACGGGGCCAGAGACATCACTGATCTCACCTTCTATGTCGATTTTATGTTTGCCGGCGGAGACTCATCTCCATGTCCCGAAGCGGGCGATATGAATGATGATGGCGCTCAGGACATAACCGACCTGACCTTTTTCGTTGATTTCCTCTTTGCAGGAGGCGAGGCTCCTCCTCCCTGTCCGTAGTATAGCCAAACAGGGCCGCCGCAGGATCTGCTCCGGCCCTAATATCTCTTGACCGACTCCATGTTCAGGAGTTAACTTAATACCAGTAGAGACTGCGGAAACGCAGAGTATCCTTTCTCTATTGCCCCTCACTTTTGGAACTCTGTTTAACGTAGCACCTTTATTGGAACTCCCATTTTCCCTATCTTGCAACTCCAACCGCCGAGTAGAATTGACTGAGTCATGGAGGATTTTGCCAATGGAGTGAATTGACGGCTAAACAGTATGGCAGTCACTGCTTTAGCCCAAGACGAAAGAGAAAACGTACCAATCTACGCCTTTCGCGGCTAATTCTGTCAGAATTGGTTTCGGTCATCTTGCCCATGGATTGGGCCAGAGAGGCTGATTCGGAAAAGCTCATCGCCCGTTTGCTTCTCTGACAATTTGCCTTAAACCGAATATCAATCCGTCGGACCTGCTGCGAACAAACAAACTGTAATACGGAGCCCGACAGCCTCTTTTTGGCTGTCGGGCTTTTTTGGCCTACAGACTATTGTCTTTTCCCCATACCATCTCTCCTAACAATCCGATCCGGAGGCCGGTAGATTCGTCTTTCAACTTCCGCACTCCCATGCAAGACAAGCATTTAACTTGACCGCCAATTCTTCTGCCAGTCCGGCATCCCCCTTGCATATCCAGAGAACAGAACAAAGCGAAAACCAATTGACCAGGACGTTTCTCGATGAAAGTTAAATTCGTTTTGACCATGGATAATCTGGTGGTGGATGACCAGTCAATCGATCAAGTGGTCCTTGACTGGGAGAGCGATGTAGACCAGGAGCAGATTCTCGATGTTTCGCACCGATGGATTACATCCAAGAATTTCCTCACCACCCGTATGGACGGTCTCACCCGGGTAGGGGAGTCAACCCTGACTATAGAGCCGTTGGAAGAGGTCTCGGATGAATAGCGTTGAGCTGATCAGCCAGGCTAAAGCAATCGCTGAGACCGCCTCCGGCAAGGCCGAAGAATACTCCGGTTTGCTGGGGACCGCCCGTAGTTTCATCATTCAGAACTTTGGTGAGAACGGTCTCATTGCCGCCTATATTGCTCTTGCGGCATTTCTTCTGTTTATTATCTCCCGGCTGGCCAAGATCACCTTTTCTACCATAAAGTATCTGGTCCTTCCGGCGGTCGCCCTGGCTTTTGTGGCTTCCTTCTTTGTCCCGTATACATTCTTTGCGCTACTTCCGGTCACCGTTACATTCAGTTCTCTCTTTCTGCTTTTTAGAGGATAACAGAGCTGACAGCTCAGTCCCATATAGACAGGCCGCCCTTCCGGGCGGTCTTTTTTTTGACCTGAGGGAAGCGGGAGCTTGCCCCCAAAGGGAATATGTAGTACCTTAAAGTATACTAACGGATCAGGATGTTTTATACGATCTTTACTTCTTATGGCAATTGGGGAGAATTGCCCGGACCACAAGAAAACTCTACCGGGCAAAACAGGTAAATGGAAATACTATCCAACCTTCTTGACACCGCTCTTGCTCTGTCAGGCCAATTGGTTTCACTATTTGGCCGCCTGGCCACCCTTGTGGCGGAACAGTTCGGGCGGACCGGCCAGCTTGCTTTCTACCTGGTGCTGATTGTAATCACTCTTCTGGCCGCCTGGAAAGCGCTCAGTCTGCTCTTCTCAATTCTCCGCTACTTAGTCATCCCTTCCGTAGCGGTGGCCTGGCTCGGTTCTCTTTTCCTGCCGTACACGTTTACGACTCTTCTGCCTGTTTCAACGGCCGGTTGTTCGCTGGTTTTGCTCTACAAGGCCTGACCCGATAACTCTTGGTCCAAATCCTATATTCGGCCATCCATTATTGACGCCTCTCTCCGCCCATCTCAATCAATAAGTGGTTGTAGATCAATGAATTAAGCTGTGCCGGCCTGTTCCGGCAAGCCGCTTGCATTATACAGATTGAAACAAATCTGTCTTAAACCTATTGATTCTCTTTGGGGAGCGGCTATGGGCGAAACACATCAGTGTGTAAACTGCGGGCGGGAATTGGTTGAACGAAACGGAGTTCTGCTCTGCCTCAACTGCAATTCCAATGACCTGGATTCTACCCAGCCGTTTCATGATGACTCGATCCCCCATGATTCAGTCTTCATCGAATGCCCCGGAGCTACCCTGTATGAACCGGGGACCAACAATGTTATCGGCGGGGTCAAGTTTCTGGACAATGAAGACCCTTTCCGTGGCTGGAAAATAATCGGCGAACCGATCTTTGCACCCACGCACCGCCGTCGCCGCATGATCAAAAAAGAGGCCCTGGGCCGGATTCGACGCTGCGAAGGTTGCCAGGACTACACCGTCCGTATGCGCCGCAAGGAGGGACCGGATTTCTACATCCCCTCAACCAAGGACCCCAAACGGAAAAAACTGAAGTCCGTCAAACATACCTATGTCGAGCCCTGCTGACTCTTTGACTTCACACCAATAAATTCTGCGCAACCGAAACCTTAGCATCCTTTCTCCGTATCCAGAATTGACAGCACAAAAACTGGATATGGAGGAATGTCCATGCGTAGGAAATCTGTTCTGGCCGCATTTGGCCTGCTCTTTTTTGCTTCTCAAATTCTTATATCGCAGGCTCACGCCGGGAGCTGGTGGGGCAACACGGAAAAAGGCTCGGGTGATCTCGAAACGGTCAGCTTTGACCTTGACAGTTTCTCGCGCATAAAAGCACAAGGCTCATCCGACATCTATATCAAAATTGGCCGCGAGCAAAGCGTTGAACTCACCTGCGATGACAACCTCATTGACAATATGATCATTAAGGTACGGGGGAAGAGTCTGATCATTGACAGCGAAGGGAGTTTCAGTACCAGAAAGGGCCCCAGAATCGACATAACCGTCCCCAGCTTGGAATCCATGTCCCTGTCTGGTTCCGGGGATGTAGAAATTGAAGGACTGAACGGCGGAGAATTTGATTACCGACTGTCTGGTTCCGGAGACCTCAGGGCCGAAGGTAAACTCGAGTTTTTGGAGATCAAACTTACCGGTTCCGGGGACATAGATACACGCGACCTGATCGCCGAAGAGGTTGACTGCCGCTTGAGCGGCTCCGGAGATATCCAGGTTTACGCTTCCGAGTCATTTGATGGTTCGGTTAGCGGCAGTGGCGACATTACTTATTACGGAAAGCCCAAACATGTTGACCGGAGCGTCTCCGGCTCTGGCTCGATCAGAAAACGCTGACAAAAATATCTGCTACCAACCCACACAGCAGTGCTCTGAAGAAAACGGCCGGAATCTTCCGGTCGTTTTTCTTTTTAGCGTCCGTGCATACATCCCTGTTCTGGCCTTGTTAACCAATTGCAAGCGGCCTCAATAATAGCTGTCGATCCCAAGCCGTAAACTCTTTTTGTTCAATAAGATAGGTCAGGTTTTTTACTTGCAAACAGGCATAAAACTTCGTATCTTTATTCGATATTATGGTTACTAATTTATCGTCTCAAAATGGTCGCAATCAGCCAAAACCAATCAGCACGATTGTAGACAAAATCGTTCGTTCCCTGGGGATTTCCGGAAGATATTATGGCTGGTCCTTTGTAACCGCCTGGCCGGAAATTGCGGGTGAGAATATCGCCAGGATTTCAAAAGCGATCAAGTTTGAGGACGGAACTCTCTTTATTGCCGTTGCCGATGACACCTGGCGTCAGGAATTGTCGATGGGGAAAGAGAGTATTCTGGAGAAAATACATGCTTTGCCTCACGGACGGGTGATTAAGAAAATCCAGTTAGTTGCAGGCAAGAAAGGGAATCAGCATTAATGGCTACGGTTATGAAAGAGTCGAAAAAGAAGAATTCAAGCAAAGCTAAGACCGATAAATCCGCCCCCGGACACACCTATGATGCCACGACAATCAAGGTCCTTGCAGGGCTTGAGGCCGTTCGCCGTCGTCCGGCTATGTATATCGGCGATGTTGGCCAGCGTGGTTTGCACCACACCGTTTATGAAGTGGTGGACAACTCGGTTGACGAAGCTCTGGCCGGTTATTGTGATACTATCCTGGTGGAACTTGGAAAAGACAGCTCCGTAACTGTCACAGACAACGGCCGCGGAATTCCCACCGAGATGCACCCGGAGCAGAAAGTTTCCGCCCTGGAAGTTGTTATGACAACTCTACACGCCGGTGGAAAGTTTGATCATGACTCCTACAAAGTATCGGGAGGATTGCATGGTGTTGGTGTCTCCGTTGTCAACGCGCTTTCCGAGTGGTGCTGGGTGGAAGTCTCCCGTGATGGCGAAGTCAAAAGACAGGAGTACAAACGGGGTGTTGCGACCGGTCTGGTGAAAAGCGCCGGTAAGCGCAAGAAGTCCGGAACCAAAACCTGCTATCTGCCAGACAGCGAGATATTCAGTAAGATTGATATGAAATTCGACATCATTGCTTCCCGCCTCAGAGAACTTGCTTTTCTCAATCAGGGGCTCAAGATCACGCTGAAAGACCATCGATCTGACAAAGAAGAAGTCTATCAGTACAGCGGCGGCCTTTCCTCATTTGTGGAATACCTGAATGAAAACAAAAACTCGCTGTACAGAAAACCAATCCACTTCCAGAAGACAAAAGATGACGTGGATGTGGAGGTTGCCCTGCAATACAATGACAGCTACTCAGAATCTGTCTATTCCTATGTGAACAATATTCACACTATCGAAGGTGGCACCCACCTGACCGGTTTTCGTACGGCCCTTACACGATCAATCAATTCCTATGCGGTCAAGTACAATCTCGTCAAAAAGAACGGCGTCAACCTGGTCGGCGATGACAGTCGCGAAGGACTCACCGCGGTTGTATCCGTCAGAGTGCGGGAACCACAGTTTGAAGGTCAGACCAAGACAAAGCTCGGTAACTCCGAAGTACGCGGTATTGTCGAAGCCGTCACAAACGAACATCTTGGCGCTTTCTTTGAAGAGAATCCTTCGGCCGGAAAGAAGATTGTCGACAAACTCGTTGCGGCCGCTACCGCCCGAGAGGCGGCCCGTAAAGCTAAGGAGCTCACCCGAAGAAAGACAGCGCTTGATTCCGGAGCTTTGCCGGGAAAACTGGCCGACTGCTCCCTGCGCGATCCTGAATCCTGTGAAATCTACATTGTCGAGGGTGACTCGGCGGGAGGTTCGGCCAAACAGGGGCGTGACCGCCGCTTTCAGGCTATCCTGCCTCTCAGGGGTAAAATTCTTAACGTAGAAAAATCCCGTATCGACAAGATTCTGGGTAACGAAGAAATCCGTACCATCATCACCGGCCTGGGCTGCGGTATCGGAGATGATTTCAATGTCTCCAAGGTCAGGTATCACAAGATCATAATCATGACCGACGCCGATGTCGACGGCTCCCACATCCGCACCCTGTTGCTGACTTTCTTTTTCCGCTATATGCGTGAACTTATTGATATGGGTTACATGTACATTGCCCAGCCGCCGCTCTTCCGGGTCAAAAAAGGGAAGAAAGAGCAGTATGTCTATAGCGAGGACGAAAAGAACAAAGTCGCCAAGCAGATGGGGAAAGACACCAACGTCAGCATTCAACGCTACAAAGGTCTCGGCGAAATGAACCCCGAGCAGCTCTGGACTACTACTATGGACCCGGAGAAACGGACCCTGCTGCAGGTTACTCTTGATGATGCTGCCGAAGCTGACCACCTGTTTTCTGTCCTCATGGGGAGCGAAACAGCCCCGCGAAGTAAATTTATTCAGGAGAACGCCAAGTACGTTCGCAATCTGGATATCTAACCAGGGCACAATGACTTTCTCAGGCGGCCGAGCCAATTCAAATTCAGCCGCCTGAAACATTGCCAATAAGTTTACTGTTATATATCTACAAGCAGAATCAGATAAATCTATCCGGGAGATAGGTCCATGAAATCAATACGTCTATTATTATTGTTAACCATAGCATCGCTGCTATTCTCCGCCGGACCGATTCTGTCCGCACCCAGTTCTGAGACAAAAGAGAGTCCCAAGGCAGACAAAGCCTCGGTCAAAGAGGCGACTGAGGAATACAATCAGGGCGTCGGTCATATGGACAAAGCCAGACAGATCGCTATCGTTGGGGACTCAGCCTTCGCTTACAACTATCGTGCTACGGCCAGCGCCAAAGCGGGACGGGAATACGAAAAGGCTGTTGAGAACTTTGTCAAAGCGACCGAGCTTAACCCGGAATACAAAGAGGCTCATAATAATCTTGGCTTTTGCTATCGTAAACTGGGCAAGCTGGCCGAATCCCTGGCCGCCTACGACAAAGCGATCAAGTTAGACAAGGACTTTGCCCAGGCAAGAGAATACCGGGGGGAGACATATCTTGCGATGGGCGAACTGGAAAAAGCCGAAGCAGAACTGGCTCAACTGATCCAACTGGAATCGCTCTACGCCGACACTCTCGCCCAGGCGATTAAGTTATATCGTCTGAACGAATTCAGCAGGAAAATGGACAACTCAGAGACCGACCAGTAAATGCGCCACGTACTCTCTGATCGAACCATTGAGCTCGACGAAACCATTGCCGCCCCTCTGAAACAAGTCTGGGCGGCGTGGACAACTACCGAGGGGATCACCTCCTGGCTGGTTCAGGAAGCCGAAATTGACCTTAGAATCGGCGGAGCCTATGAGCTCTACTTTGCCATTGAGGCTCCCAAAGGGAGTCGGGGGGCCGAAGGGTGCAAAGTCCTGAGCTATGCGCCGCAGAGGATGCTCTCCTTTTCCTGGAATGCCCCGCCCACTATCCCCAAATTGCGAAAACTGGGGCCCTGCACCTGGGTTGTATTGGAATTTGAAGCGCTCGATCCTAATAAGACCGCAATTAGGTTTCGGCAGTTCGGCATCAAAGTCGGCAAGGAATGGGATGAATATCTGGCCTACTTTGAATCTGCCTGGCCGAATGTATTAGCGGCTCTAAAAAAGCATTTCCAATCATAAGTCGGTTCTTTTCCCGTGCCTTTCTTCAGATCGATCAGCTGAGAACTGCAACCTATTGTTGCCTGATCCGTCTATTACTGCGGGCACAATAATAGAAAGGTAGGATACTATGGAACAACAGAGTCGTCACTCCGAACAAACCAAATTCAACTGGACTCTAATTGGGTTTGTCACCGTTGCCGCACTGGTAATGTTGGCATACCTGAAAATGGGCTGATACGGATCGCTAAGACAATCCGGGCGGGGTTGAAGGGGGTTTTAGCTTTGAGCAGGTGATTCCGGCGGTTTTTCCGGTGGAGGTGGATTAATATCCTCTTCGGTTAATTCGATTTTGGGTGTGGCAATTCCGAGCCAGCGCTGATACCACTTCCACTTTTTCTTTTCCGTCTTGATTATTTTCTTAATTGCTTTTTGCCGCCTGTGCTCGACTGCATCGTACTCTTCAATCTTAAGCAGCAGAACTTCAATTGACTCTCGCTTCTCAAGAGCGGTCTGGAAGGTATTGTAGTCGTTGAAATTAAAAAGGGTCTGGACAATCGGCTCAAAAAAAACGAGAGCCTGTGCCCCGATAAAATTAAGCGGCTTGACTGACTCCAGAAACAGGATAGCCGGAACCGTCATCCCTTTCTCAACCACCTTGCGAGCGACTTTTTCCACCACGACATTTTCTTCTGGTGCCAGGGGGTTTTTGTCAGGATCAGAAAATTCTGGTTTGTCGCCGAGAAGTCCCATACTTACTTATCAGTCTTTCTCATCGGGCGCAGAGTTGGTTCCGATATGCTTGTCCAGGATAGTCAAAACTTCCTGCTTGTTGTTATCAAAAATGAGATAAAGCCCCCGAAAATTCTCCAGACGGGATGGCTCTACAAAAGGGGAGAGGAGTACGCCGTTTTTGTCAGCGTAATAACTGCGGAACATTGACCAGTCTTTCCTGATCGTCTGGGTAGTCGACCTGATGACCACCTGTCGGTCGGTTAGAGTGAAATAAGTGGGGAGGTAGAACTTGGCTACCGAGGCAAACATGGCGATAAGGGCGAGGGCAGCAAATATCTCCGAGTCGGTCATACTATAAACGATCCAAGTAATCACCAGCAGAAATAGTGAGACGCCCAGAGAGAGCAGTGGCCGCCTCTTGACCGGATGAGTTGTCCATGACAATTCGACAACTTCCGTTTTCTCCGGCGCGGCTGCCTTAAGTTTCTGTTCGCCGTTTTCATCCATGGTTATTCTGATTCAGGATTCCTATACCGTTCAGTTTTAACCTTCTCCAGCATCTCAAGCAGTTCATCCGGTTTGAACAGTTCTTTCTCGATAAGAAGTCGTACTAACGCTTCCTGAGAAAGATTGTTGGAAAGCGCCAGCTCCTCGTAGGATATCTCGCGCTCTTTGCCATCGATTACCATCTTTAATGCAAATTTCTTCTCTTCCATCCTCAGTTCCTTTCCGGGTTGAGAGTTGGGCCAACTACTTTTCGACCGGCAGGTCGGAACTGGCTGGCGCCTCTTTTTCCAGACGTATGGCCTGATTAAGCTGAATTCGATACAAGGGCATCTCTACATTCTCACGATTGTCCCCAAAGCGAATTGCCCCCGAAGTTCCCATGTGGCTGCTCAATCTCTTCAATTCAGCAATCAACTCAGCCCGGGAGTTTCCGTTTTGCGCCGCTCCGGTAATGAGCCGAACAGCATCAAAGCCAAGAGTCGCCAATCGAGTCGGCTGGCTAGAGTATCTCTGATCATACTGAGCGGCAAAATCAAAATACTCCCGGCTGCTTCCGAGAGATACAAACGGCGAAGGAAACACGGCCCCTTTGGTAATGTTGTCATCCAGTTTCAGAACCGCCTCGCCCCCCCAGCCATCGGACCCGAGTAATTTAGCCTTCAGATTGTAAAAATTTATCTGAGGAATCAACAGTCGTAGTGTGGTCGGCTCACCGGGAAGGAAGAGGCAATCGAGTCTGACCGGTAATTCATCGAGGTCAAGGGTGTCCCCCTGGTTGTTTATGATATAGGTTGAATCCGGGGCGTAGCCCAGAGCCATTCCTTTGGTATCTCTGATCTGTTTCCCAAAGTCATTATCTCGGGGGCGGTAATACTGAGTCGCTACAATCGTCCCGCCCAATTGCTTGAACCTCCGGCGGAAAGATTCAGCCATCCTCAGGTGGTCAGTGGAGGTGGGGGTGATGATAGCTGCGGTGTCCGCCTTAAGTTCACGCACGGCATACTCGGCCATTCGAACCCCCTGCAGTTCAATGTTGGGGGAGAGCTGGAACGTTGACGAGGACAACCGGGTCAATCCGGACTGAGTTGCCGCCGGGATCAACAGGGGGAGGTCAGAATTGCCGAGAGCAGCCGAAACCACCGCCGCTTCTTCGCTGGTCAATGGGCCGACCGCGGCATTAACGGTTGCCGATCTGGCCAGTTCCAGTACGATCTGACCGGCATCAATCGGGTCTCCCTTGGTATCAAACGGAGTGATCGATAGTCTTCTGTTTGCCTCTTTACGATACATCTCGGCGGCGATTACAGCGCCGTTGTAGATGTCATCGGCAAATGCCTTTAGTTCACCTGAGAATGGAAGGAGCAGGGCGATCTCAAAATCTGACTTGCCGCGACGCTCCTTAACTTCCTTCTCTGTTGATGGATCCAACGAGAGTCCACACAGGCCGAGCAACTGCTTCGCCTTTTCGTAGTCACCACGATCTGTCAGAGCTTCGGCTAATTCCGGTATCAACTGACACTTTCGCTCAGGTGACAATTCGGAAAATTCACCGGGCCCAAAACTGACTGAGGAAGCTGATTTGAAGGCGGCTTTCATTGAGGCCGTCACCAGTTGATCCAGCCTCCTGTCCTTTGAGGCAGCATAAGCTTCCAGATAGCTGCCCATAGCCGCGTCCAGCTCCCCTTTGGCGTAGTGCGCATTGGCCCTGAAAAAGTAAGCGTAGGGGAGTTGTGCCGATTTTTCAAATTTCTTGATGAAGAAAGTGAATCCGGCTATCGCCTTGTCATGATCCCCAAAGTAGTAATCAGCTTTGGCACGATTAAACAGAAAGAG
The DNA here is from genome assembly GCA_029211095.1 of bacterium. GTDB lineage: Bacteria > Zixibacteria > MSB-5A5 > GN15 > FEB-12 > JARGFS01. Next base: position 33,074 of record JARGFS010000011.1, read on the forward strand.
ATCATGGTTGGGCGAGCTCTTGTACTGCCCTCCCATCTGTTCAAACAGCTTGGAGGCCGACAGCCAGTCCCCTTCCTGCATCAGTCGTTTCCCCTTGGCGTACAGGGAAACCACTTCCGGTTCATCATCAATCACTTCCGCAACCATTTGGCCGGGAAGTATGAGTACCAGCAGGCAGAGAGCTAACGCTCTTATGTTAATAGACATCTATAGCGAGTATTTCCCAAAATCTTCGGGATTAATTTTCTTGAGTCTTTCGCGCAGAGATTCCGGATCATTAGGAATATCGGGTGTGGCATCACTGCTGCTGGTCTGGAGATTGAACAGAACTTCATTTACGAAAATCTTGGCGCCTGTTTTCAGGGCGATAGCAATGGAATCTGATGGGCGAGAGTCCACCTGGTATTTCCTTCCGTTGGCCTCAAGATGCAGCTGAGCATAAAAAGTCTGCTCCCGCAGTTCTGTAATTTCAACCCTGTTGACAACCGCCTCCAGCGAATGAATGACTGACTTAATCAGGTCATAGGTCATAGGACGCTGGGCTTCAACACCGGACAACTGCATGGCAATTCCCCAGGCTTCGGCATGACCAATCCAGATTGGCAAAACCCGATCCGTCTCCAGCGCCGCCAAGACTACCACCGGTGAATTGGTGGTCATGTCCAGAGCCAACCCGTCAATGCGAGCTTCAAGGAAATTCATACGTCAGGACTTCTTAATAACCCAGAGTTTTAATTCCGCGGTTACATCCTTCTCAATCTTGACCGGGACGGTGTAGACACCCAGAGTCTTGATCGGGCTTTCAAGAACGATAGACCGCTTATCAACCACAACTCCCTCTTTCACCATCAATTCGGCAATGTCCGAATTGGTGACTGATCCAAATAACTTCTCTTCTTCGCCAACGAGAACTTCGACATTCAAAGAGAGCTTTTCAATCCGCTCTTTCACTTTCTCGGCGTCACGGCGGCGTTTTTTGTCTCTGATCTCACTCTGTCTGTGCAGTTCGCCAATAGCCTGAAGATTTGCTTTGGTAGCTACAATAGCAAGGTTCCGCGGCAGAAGGTAATTCCTTCCAAACCCGCCTTTGACTTCGATTGTCTGTCCGGCCTTGCCAACGTCCGGAACATCTTCTCTAAGTATCACTTTCATGTTAAGTCCTTTCTATTCTATTTGCAATATTGTTTGCTCTAAACTATGGGCCGGTTCTGGACCTTTCTCCAGTCGGCAAAGCTGTCGACAAATCCCAGCATCACGGTGACAATATAACCTATTACATGCGTCAAAAAAAGCATGAGATAGAACAGCACTTTCATCCAGATAGGAATCTTGATCTTCCGCAATATCCCTTCCACCAGGGCCAGGCCGGTGACACAATAAAATACTGAGAGTATCGCAAGCAGGTTATCCGCAATTACACGGAACTCTTCACTTCCCAATATTCTCATGGAAATCCCAACTATCAGCAGCGGCGTCATTGCAAAAGGCATTTTCCACTCCAGCATCGGGCGAAGTCTCTGGATGAACAGTTCCCGACGGTCCACCGCTCTGAGGAAAAAGAGATACCCAACGCTGAACTGCGCCATTATCCCCAGTATCAGGGCGGCCGGAAGAAGTCTCACTGTCACGTCCATTGCTTTCTGGAAGTACTGAATGTTGTCCGCAATCAGTGACTGCTCGGCTCCGGCGTTCTGCAGGTTAATCGTAAGCTGTTCGGTCATGTCAGCGGCCAAAAGTGAAATAGCCCTGACGTATTCTGTCCAGACCGGATACATCTGAGCCACTCCCACCAATGATACAGCTATCAGCCCGCCAATATAGATGGGCATCTGCTTGTACCGGTCGATATTCATTCTGCCAGTGATGACCGAGGCAGATATCAACATGGTCCAGGTGGTGACTAACATCCAGAGTTCTCCAATTCCACTAAGTAAGTAACCGACAACAATCGCGCCCAACAGGCTGCTCCAGAGCGAGTATCCGCTTCGGAGATAAGCCAGCCAGGAGATTCCGTAAAACAGGTAGATAGTGAGCAGATAAGCCGCCATCGAAAACAACAGGATCGTTCCGAAAGATGCTCCCTCAGGAACACCAAACCTGAATAGCGAAAAGAGAAACATCGCTATTATTATCAGGATGCGACCTGTTCCACCGGCATGACCGGTCTGAACGGTACTGCCGACAGGATAATCGCTTCCGGTATGATCCGGCTCTACGGCTAATGCCACCTATAAGACCTGCTTGAACGAACCGCTGTTATCTGAACGATTCGCTCTCAAAGGCCATGATCGCCAGCACCCGGCTCCGCTTAATTGCGGTAGTCAGTTTCCGCTGGTGGACGGCGCAGTTGCCGGAAACACGACGGGGGATAATCTTCCCGCGCTCATTGACAAAACGTCTGAGCATCCGTTCATCTTTGTAGGCGATAACGTCGATCTTGTTCTCACAAAAGCGACAAATCTTTCTTCTTCTATGTTCAGCCATGATCTAATCCTTATTTTCTCAGATATTCACGCACAAGTTTATTCACCGTCAACTTTACAGCTGCTCCGGCTCTTCGGTGTCGGCCGGCTTTTCCGGCTCCGGTTCCGGAGTTGGGGCGGCCTCTTCTGTCTTTGCAGCTGTTTCAGTTGTCTCGGCTGCCTCGGCAGGAAGTGCGGGTTTAGCCGCAGGAGCGGCATCCGGACGTCGTGTTCCGACCGGTGGACGGGAAGGACCATCACTCCTCCGTTCATTCTCTTCTTCCGGCTTCTCACCTAATTTGGCCGGATCACCCTCAAACCGAACGGTGAGGTGACGAAGGTAGACATCGTTGAGGCAGAAATGGCGCTCAAGTTTTCTCGGGGTATCTTCGCTCGCTTCATAAATGAAGCAACCGTAGTAGCCTTGGGTAAGGCCCTGGATCTGGTAAGCCAATCGGCGGGTACCCATGTGATCGACATGAATCGTCTTGCCGCCGTTGCTGCTGATCAAGTCAGCAATTTCGGCAACGCGCTGATCAATGCCGGCATCTTCAAGCTGGGGATTGACAATGAAGGTCGTTTCGTAGACTTGCACTGCGTATCCTCCCTTTGGACGTTAAAGGTTCAAAACGGCTTAGCCTGGATATCGGAAAACAGCTAAGCAGGGTTATCTATTGTATCTGTTCATCGCCTCGTCGATTTGATGAACGGCCATAAATATGGCAGATTCGGCCGCAATTTCCAAGGACTTTTTTACCGGTTCCAACTCGCTCTCGGAAAAACGGCCCAGTACAAAACTAGCCGGATCAACTCCTTCCGGGAGCGGTCCGACCCCCATTCTGAGCCGGGGAAAAGCACTATTGTTCAATGAGTTGGCTATTGATTGAAGGCCGTTGTGGCCGCCATCGGAGCCCTCTTTCCGAATTCTAATTCTGCCGACCGGGAGATTGAAATCATCGACCACAGCTAACATCTGCTCCGGATCGATCTCCAGCCGATGCTTCAACAAAACCGCGACCTTTCCGGATAAGTTCATAAAAGTCAATGGTTTAACCAGCAGGATCGGCTTAGTTTTATGAGTGATGCTGGCATACAGGAAATCTGGATGAGTCTGCACAAAACTCCTGTCGAACTTGGCAGCAATCAAGTCCGCCACCTCAAACCCGATATTATGCCGGGTACTCTCATATTTTCTACCCGGATTCCCGAGCCCGATAATCACTGAGATCATACTATTCTATAGCAGATTTGGCGGAGAGGGTAAAGCAGAAACTGGCAGTATCCGTCAGTCGGCTATTGCGGCTAAGTCACCCTGAGCCTGTCGAAGGGTGATCTCATGAAATGCTTTGGGTGGCCGGCTCAAACTCGTTTGTGCCGGATTCATGCATCAACATTATCACAGAGAGAATCACGCCCAAACAAGTTTGGGCGTGGCACCCCATACCAGATGAGTGTACTCTTTCCAGTTGTCGGGTGGCCGGCTCAAACTCGTTTGTGCCGGATTCATGAACTTTGGACATGCCGATTCAGATTCACTGACACCCATTGTCAGTCCAGCTTCCTAACTTGAAGTGTGTAAACTAAACAACAACTTTGGGTGGCCGGCTCAAACTCGTTTGTGCCGGATTCACATTCACAGGATCAAATCATGAACAAGCGAGTACATTTCAACACGCCAAACCACATACATGAGCTGACTTTTTCCTGCTATCATCGACGACCATTCCTGAATGATCCCAATCACGGTCAACTCTTGGTGGAAGCAATTGATAGATCCAAAGAGAAACTTGAGTTCAGTCTATTGGGATATGTTTTCATGCCGAATCATATACATCTGTTGATACTCCCCTTGAGACAAAAGTACCAGATCAGCCTCATTCTAAAGAGCATTAAACAATCCGTTTCTCGTAGTGTAATGATACTGACACGAAAGACTAATCCAAACAGCTTAGATAGTTTCAAAACCAAATCAAAGTCGAAGCCTTTCAGATTCTGGCAGCCGGGAGGTGGTTACGACAGAAACATCATCAGCCAAGTTGCACTGAGGAAGTCCATTGATTATATACATAATAACCCAGTTAAGGCAGGCTTGGTTCAGTCACCAGACGAATGGGAGTGGTCGAGTTTCAAAGATTGGGCGAACTTGGGGCATGGACCAATTGCAGTGGACTTAGAGGCAATGCCCTTTGTTAAGTAGAATAAAAATTGAGTACGGGTGGCCGGGACAAACTTGTTTGTGCCGGATTCATGCATCAACATTATCACCAGAGAGAATCATGCCCAAACAAGTTTGGGCGTGGTACCCCATACCAGATGAGTGTACTCTTTCCAGTTGTCGGGTGGCTGGCTCAAACTCGTTTGTGCCGGATTTATGCATCAACATTATCACCAGAGAGAATCATGCCCAAATAAGTTTGGGCGTGGCACCCCATCCCAGATGAGTGTACTCTTTCCAGTTGTCGGGTGGCCGGCTCAAACTCGTTTGTGCCGGATTCATGCATCAACATTATCAGAGAGAATCATGCCCAAACAAGTTTGGGCGTGGCACCCCATCCCGACAGGGCTACTCAGATTGTATGAGATTCAGTTCAAACCGGTGATACGGGCCGAAGGCATAAATCTGGCTATGTCAGTCAGTCGACCTTGGCAAATCGGTAGCCGACACCCCGAATAGTCTCGATATACTTCGGCTCTTTCGGGTCGTCCTCAAAAATCTTGCGAAGTTTCAAGATAAAATTGTCAATCGTCCGGTTAGTCGGATAAATATGATACCCCCAGACAGCATCGAGCAGTTGATCCCGGCTGACCACGGTCCCCATCCGCTCCGTAAGGTATTTCATTACCATACACTCCTTACGCGTCAGGTCAAACTGACCTCCGGGACCGCTGGCTACATAAGTGGTAAAATCTATCGAGCGACCATCGAATTCAAACTTATCTTCAACTTCCTCTTTGGGAGTCAGCCAGGCTTGCCGTCTGAATATCCCCTGTATGCGGGCCAGCAGTTCTGCCACTTCAAACGGTTTGGTGATATAGTCATCGCCGCCGGAGAGAAGCCCGTCAATCCGGTCATTGGTCTGATCGCGAGCCGAAGTAAACAGAATGGGAATGGTAGCTCCGG
>JARGFS010000120.1 GCA_029211095.1 bacterium
TGCTTTTCAGCGAGGTTGGCATGTGGACATGATACTTGGTCGAATAAATGCCGGAGAATCCCTTGCTGGAAACAAGCTCTTCACGATAGAGCGACTTGCCATCTTCCTTGTAAAAGGTAGTGTGCTTCAGGCGCGGGATTTGTCCCACTTTATGATAGAATGGCATCTAATGAGTTCCTTCTAATTTGATCCTGCCCGGAGTGAGTGGATGCACGTGCGTGACAGTGTCTGGTGATATCCGCACCGTGGTGATAGAGCGTGTCAGCATGGCGGCATAATCTCTTCCGCTTCAAGACCAAGGTCTCCGCGCAGTTTTTGATCGAGTTCAATCGATTCAAAGAGGGCCTGGAAATTCCCCTTGCCAAATCCCCTGGCTTCCCCTTTGCGTGAGATAAACTCAAAGAAGAAAGTGGGGCGATCACCAATTGGCTTGGTGAACAACTGCAAGAGGTATCCTTCGGACTCCTTGTCACAGAGGATCTTGAGTTCCTGAAGATCATCAATGTTCTCAGCGATACCAAGATCATCACGGCTGCGCAAGTGGTCATAGTAAGTGTCCGGAATATGAAGAAACTCCATTCCGTTTTTGCGCAGAGCTCGGACGGTTTTGACAATGTCATGGGTCCAGACAGCAACATGCTGAACGCCGGAACCGTGGTAGTGCTCGATATAATCTTCAATCTGAGACTTCTTGATCCCTGCATACGGCTCGTTGATCGGATTTTTGATTTTGAAATCAGTGGTGCGGACGACTTTTGAGAGCAGGGCCGAGTATTTGGTACCAATATCTCCGGGGCCAAAGTCGATGAAGGTTTCGAAGTTCATGGTCTTATTGAAGTAATCAGCCCAGAGGTTCATTTCGTTCTGTCTGACATTTCCGACAATATGGTCGATTCCCATAATGCCGGTATCTTGCGCCGCAATCTCAATCTTTTGAATTGGCTCACAGTATTTGGGTCTAAAAATGTAATCGTAGTTGTCACGGTTGACATAGACCAGCTCAGTGTCATCGTACAGCCGGATGGCTGCTTCGGTGACATAGCCATGTGTGTCTTCCAGTTTCTCCGGGCGACGCACCATGACCGCCCCTTTGGAGGTGGCATATTTGAAAGCGGCTTCAACATCATCAACTTCCACCGCCCAGCGTTTGACGCCATCACCGTGACGGGAGATGAAATCATAGATTTCAAAATTACCCGGGTCAACCGGAGAGGTAATCAGGAATTTCAGTTTATTCTTGACCAGATAGTAAGAAACCCGGTCACGGACACCGGTTTCCGGCCCCAGGAATCCTTTGATCTCCATGCCCAGCGCTTTGGCGTACCAGTAGGCGACCATTTTGGCCGATCCAACATAAAATTCAACAAAGTCATAACCGCGGATATTCAGAGTATTGCTCATATTCTACCTCAGACATATTGTTGTTCAGATCCGTTCAAATTGTGTAACAGACGGGGCCGGCAAGAGGTTCTGACTATTTCTGTTGCCGTCTGCCAGTGAGTAGATAATAACCAACCGGAAGCCCACAGGCAACCGCAAACTGACGGAAACTGGGGCCATGTTATCCACTAAGGAGGGTGTGATCCGGTACGGAAGGGGATAAAAAAAGCCCCGCCGATCGGGCGAGGCTAATCAGGTTAATTTTTGCGGACTGATTACTTCTTGAAACGTCTCCAGCCGCCTGCCGCGATCAATCCAAAGCCCATCAGGATTAGAGCGGATGGCTCAGGAACGGCGGCCAAATGTCCCGATCCGTTCGGGTCCCCATTGACAATATTGGCGACATCGTAGTTTACAGACAGAGTGGAACGGGTCAAATTGATGCCAGCCTCAAATACTGGTAACAAAGAGACATAAAGCGGGCTAGAGTTCCAGAAGGAGTGGTCAATATTGGTGATGTCGAAAGTATTGTCGGCAAAGCTAAGTGTTTGCCATCCCTGCAGGCCGCTCCACTGAAGTGTGCCCCCGCAGGCGACAATTTCACCGCCAAAACCGGAATATCTCCAGCCTTCGATCTGAAGGGTCGCTTGGGCAACAGTAAAATTGTCAGGCACGGACATATAGTCCGGGTTCAGAGTGTGTCCCCAAGTTGCTACATTCATCCAACCAACAAAACCGTCGTCAAACTCAACAGTAGAGACATAGTTGAATCCTGACGCGTCAACCCCGTAATCTTCGATAGTCTCCGTGCCTACCGAAAATGCTATCCCTGTGCTGGGCAACGCCAAAAGTAAAACTGCGGCTAAAATCCTTTTTGTCATATCAAAACCTCTGATATCCTAATTTAAAGAGATGTATGTAGCAAACTGTTTAAAGCAATTGATGTGCCAATCACTTTCGAGTGCCTAATCTCTGCGTAAGCGATAATGACACAACAAATTAATATTTATGGGGTATTTCTGGTCAGGTCCAACATGTCTGATAGATGTTCAAAACATGTACAGTATTGCAATGATATTGACCCCGTTCGGCTGTTTTCGCAAAAAGACTACCAGATCATAGCTGATTATACGGCTGCCTGTTTGAGAAAAAGGAGGAAGATATGTTAGATTTTTTGAAACGAGTCAAAAAGGGGAGTCGGTCAGCGAGGGCTGAGCGGATACCGTCCCGTTTGCGCTTGGCCAGCCCGAAACCGGTCCGAAGTACTGATCCGCTGGTCAGAACGCTTGAGCTTTCGCGGCGGGATGTCAGTTCCGGTCGGCACAAAATACAGCTCTACCGATTCCTGGCAGATAATATCCCGGTGATTTCATCCTGCATCTGGACCTGGGCCAGGCTCTCGGCGGCCAGCGGCAAGTTCAAGACGAAGGGGAAGGGATCAGAACAAGCGGAGGTAATTCTCAAGGCTCTGTCTGATCGAGTTTATGCCTCAAACGAGGGGCATCGCTCCGGGCTGTCCGGCCTCCTCCCGGATCTGTTTACCAATTTATTCCGCGATGGATGCGCGGGCGGGTTTTTGCTCCTTGATCAGGGAGGACGCCAAGTTGACCGTTTTCACTTGATTGACCCGGCTGATCTTGAAATTGACCCGGATAGCGGGGTTCTCAGGCTGGCCATCAATGATAAGGAGCAGGTGATTAATCTTGATCGACCGGATTTCAGCATGGTGACGCTGGGCGATACCGGGCGATATCCGACTGGTCGTTCAATCCTACAGCCGATTCCATTTGTCTCCTATATTGAACAGCAGTTGGTGGATGACATGCGGAGAGCCAGCCATAACAGTGGTTTCCACCGGCTCCATGTCAAGATAACGCCGCCCGAGAGATATGGCGGGGAATCTGATCAGTCTTATGTGGGGCGTATCAACGAGTATTTTGACTCGACTGTTGAGATGATCAAGTCCTGCGATGTCGATGAGAACCCGGTTACCTGGGACAATGTGGAAGTGCAGTATATTGGCCCGGAGAATAGCCGAAGTGTCACCAACAGCTGGTTTATGCAGCACCGGGCAATGGTGGAAGAGATTGCGGCCGGTACCAATCTGGCTCCGTTTCTGCTGGGTTATTCTTATGGGGCCACCACAACCTGGGCCAGTTTTAAGTTCGATCTGGTCATGCGGCAGGTCCGAACAGTGCAGGCAGAAGCCGCCCGGATTTTCCAGTGGCTGGGAAATGTGGAGTTAGGTCTGCACGGATTGCAGGAGAGGTGTCGCTTCCAATTTGACAACAGCTTTGCCTATCAGGCGACGGAGCAGGAATCGGTCCGTTCCAGCAGCTTGGATAGCATTCTCAAACTATATCAGGCTGGATTGATCAGCGAGTCCGAGGCCAGAGAAAAAGCGGGAGAATTGCTCTGATAGACAGCTACCGCGCGGTCGACTGGAGCCGGGCGATGGGTGACCTTACCTATTTTGCCCGGACCGTGTTGGGAGTGGAACTCCATAGCGGACAGAAGAAATGGCTTAAGAAATCTGTAAAGAGTGAGAATCTTCTGGTCACCGGTAATCGGTGGGGGAAGTCCTTTGTCTGCGCGGTCAAAATCATTCACCACGCCATTTTTCGTCCGCGGCTGTTGAAATATAATCGGAAGCGATATCGTATCTGTACGGCGTCGATAACCCAGGATCAGGCCAACATCATATTTTCGCAGGTGATTAGTTTTATCAACGAGTCGGAACTGCTGGGATCACTCGTTTCCGATTATAAGCGATCACCCTACCCCAAGCTGGAACTGGGGAACCGGGTCACCGTTGAAGCGAGGTCGACACAGAACCGGGGGGAGTATCTTCTTGGAAATGACTTTGATCTGTTTATTTTTGATGAAGTAGCCTTTGAGACCGACCCGGAGTATGTCGTGGAAGAAGTAATCCTGATGCGACTGGCTGATCGGGAAGGTCGGCTTGATTTGGTCAGTACTCCCAACGGGCGGAACTGGTTTTATCTGAGGGCCCAGGATATACTATCGGGGCGTAGAAAGGGCTATTTCCAATCCGGCGACAGTCGTGAAAACAGGAATATCTCATCGAGGTATCTGAAGCAGCGCTTGGAGAGTTTTTCAGAGAAGAGAGTGCTCCAGAATATCAAGGGACAATTTGTCGATAGCGGGGGAGAAATCCTGCGTGGTGAATATGTCGACCGTGCTCTCCGGAAACATACTGCTCAGGAGGATTTATCAGACCGCGATAATGGACAATTCCTCTCAGGCTGGGACCTGGCCCGGAAACAGACGGCCACGGTGGGGATCACGGTTGAGGTGCGGGGGGATCAGGTGCGGGTGGTGGAACTTGAGAGGTTCAGGAAGTTCGATTGGAAAATAGTCATTGAGAAGATGAAACAGCGTCAGGATCGATTCCCGGGGCGGCTGATTGTTGATGCTACCGGTTTGGGGGATGTGGTTGTAGAGCAGTTGTCGGAATATAAACCGGAGTCGGTGATATTCACTCAAAGCCGCAAGGCGGAATTGCTGACTCATCTGGAAATGCTGCACGCCCGTGAGAGAATCTGTTATTCCCGCTGGGAACTTCCGGACGGGGCGGGGAGGATCTGGTCATTGGAGGATGAACTAAGGCAGGCTCAGTGGGACAACAACAACCGCTGTGATGCTCTAATGGCTCTGGCGCTGGCGGTTTGGCCGCTCAGAAAAGGAGATAAAATTACACCCGCCCCGAGACTGGGACGGGTGTAAGAACGGATAGGGAGGATCATGAGAAGGCAGAATTTGTTATCCGTTTATTGAGCTCTCTGTCTTAGCCTCCGAGCCGTGTATATTGCTGTCAGGCCGCCGATCACCATTACCAGCGTTCCGGGTTCGGGAACCGGCATGGTGGAACTTCCCGGGTTATCTTCCGGAGGCAGACTATTATCCGGATTGGGTTTCACGTCAGAGTATGAGACTTCGTTATTGGTCTTGGCCGCCTGTTCGGAATTATCGTTTGAGGAGTTGACCTGGAATCCATGTACATCCGAGAAAGTAACCGACATAACCAGCATGAAAATCAGAATGGCGAGTAGCCATTTGAATGGTTGTGCGTGACTTTTCTTGTAAACCATCATATCAGTATCCTACTTTCTATTTCCTATTTCAGTCTCCTATAGAGCAACGGGCGTGCCCCTTTGAATCCATTTGATTGTCCTTGATAAAAGACTGAGTGACAACGAATTAAAGAGTATGGGGAGCGGCCCATACCGGTTTGGTTGCATCTTCTGGGGCGCAAATCATTGCGCAGAAATAGTCGTGGTTCAAAGATGATTCTGTCCGGCCAGCTATGGCAAAAGCTCTGGAGGAGGTTGGATGGAGAACAGAACAGGAAAAATAATTGCTCAATTGGCCGAGCCGGATGACTCCGGCGCCATGCCCGAACTGATTAAAATGATCAATAGGAACGTTGCCCCTCCGTCAGAATTGAAGGCGGAGGACGTTCTTGTAAGGGCTATGTATGTAGCTTCGGACAGGGTGAACAGTTTCGGAGGGAAATTCCCGATAGATGAGCTGGAGCAGTTGGCGGTCAAGCTGATTGACTCCCCGGTAATGGTGGGGCACCGCAAGGACAGCCTGCCGATTGGGAGGAACTTCCATGCTGTCCTGACTCAGAAGGATTCCGTTCCCTGGGTCAAAGCATACTTCTACTGGCTAAAGGATTCAGAAAACTCCGAACAGCTCAGGCAGAATATTGACGGCGGGGTTTACAAGGAATGCTCGATCGGGTTCACTTTTCACCTGGCTGAATGCTCCATTTGTGGTCAGGATATACGTAGCTGCAGGCATGAACCGTTGGTCCGGTATCGTTCGGATAGCGACAATTCCGCTGTCTGCTGTTTCCTTTACCGAAAGATCGACAAGGTTCTGGAGACTTCGCTGGTCTATCGGGGAGCGGTACCGGATACTTCGCTAACCAATGAACTCTCTTCGGCTCGACCTGCTGCCGTCGGATCAATCTCCTGCAACTATTCTGCCAGCAACGACGCCGATCCGCTCGTCCGTCCGGGGGAACTTAACCCCGAAGAACCGCTGATCCTGCTCCCTTTTTATGAAGGTAGGTTTGCCGAAGTTGCCGTTCAGAGCAGCCAGCTCCAACTACGGTCGGGAGGGGTGGCGATCAGGCTCCCCCGTGAACTCGCGACAGTATCTACGCAAGTTCCCGACTTTCGGTGGACGCCATCATTGCTGGTCGGCTACCGTGGTAAGGAACGAACCTCGTTGGCCCAGTTGGATCGTTTTCTTGCGGGGGAATCATCCGGTGTCAGCCATCTGGAAATCATGACAATTCCGTTTGACAAGTCTACCGGGGTAAGCCAACCGGTTCGGTCCGGCCAACTCTGTTTCAGGACCATTCGGTGCGTTAGTGGAACGAGTGAAACATTAGGTGAAAAAGCGGAATCGATAGCCTCGCGCGACGGCGTGCTGATTGTTGGATTGTCTGACCAGAAAGTGTGGAGATGGAAGCCGGAGTTCCAGGCCAGGCGGAAGGCGGTTGGGAAGTATCTCTTGAAAAGGGAAAGGGCAAGTGGCCGCTGCCTGTTGCAAATTCGCTCGGCTGGAAAGTCGCTCTCGTATATTCTCTTTTCTTTTTCATCGGAACGGTGCCAGACGGGGGTGGCTTTCGTGGCCGAGCCAGCCGCTGCCGCGGAGATTCAATCTGATGGTTGGATGGAAGCAAGCGGCGATGCAATCCGCTCTTTCAGAAGTGTCGGTGATAGTCTGGTTATTGACTGTGAAGGGGCGCTTGAGGGGGACCTGGTTTTTCGACCCCTTCTTATAGGCGGTCGAAAGAAGTTTCTGGTCAGGCTTGCTCGCAATCAATCGCGGGAAGCGAGAGAGATCTATGAGCAGGCATAGGAATAATTCTGTGGTGAACGGGTTCCTGCTGAATCTGTTCAGTCTCGCGCTTGGCCTGGCCGCCGCCTATTTCATGACGATCCAATCCTTGCGGCTCGATCTGGCCGCAAAAGCGGAAGGGGAGGTTGTAACGCGGTTGGACAAAAAACTTAACAACCTTGAGGTGATCCTGAAGGAGGCGGTGGTAACTAAAGAGGAGTTCTTTGAATTATCACGGGAAATAGAAATCCGGCTAACAAGAATTGAATCATACTTGGCCGACAAGGCAGGAGAGAAAATTGGGAACAAACCATAAACTAATCAATAGCGCGGACAAGCTGATTGAGAAATTGTCCGAAACCGATCTATCAGTTTTGAATCTGGATGACCTTACCGCCTGGATGAAGTCTGCCCGGCAGAAACTGGTTGAACTGGAGACGGCACGAACCGAAACGGCACTCTTGCGGCAGGACTACATAGAACGTATCTCCGGAATGGCCAAGGCGATTGCGGCGGTGCGCCAGAGTCACGAACTGTCACAGGAGACCTTGGAGTTCATACAGCAACTTCCCAACATGAGCGCTTCTGACCTGATTGCCAACTACCGCAAGCTTTCGGCTCGTTTTCGCGACAGCTTTCCAACCAGTTTTGGTGGTCCAAACAAAGGAGCGGCGCGGGCTCGAAATAGACAATTGGGAGATTACAAATAGACGCGAGGGAGTCTCCGCTCCCGGCCATGAGGGGTACTGCGCCCTAAGAGTGCGGCCCCGGCCAGAAAATGAAATCAGATAAATTGGAAGGAGATAAGTATGAGCGTTAGAGACCAGAATCTTGAATCAATTGCTCCCGTGCTGGCCACATTCAGTATCAGCCAGACAGGATCGGTGGATGATCTCAAGGACAGCAACCTGGGTGAACCGGTAGAACTGACCGACGATAGCGAGGTTGGCCCTATCAGCGCCGGGGGACAGCTGCTGGGGAAGCTGATCAGTCTCACTCTCACCGACAACGATGACGGCAGCCGCAAAGCCACCGTCCAGATTGGCGGCGTTTGTCGCCTGGCCGTTTCGGCAACGGTTCCTTCGGTCGGCAATCGCGTTATTGGCGGCACCAGTGGAACTGTCAAACAGGCGACAGCGGTAGCATCCGATCCGGCCGGGGGGAATGTAGCCCGGGGAACGGTATTGGATGTGAACGGCACAACCGATTGCCTGGTACTTCTCAATTAGAAAGGAACAAGATGGAATTTTTAGATTTTTTGAACAGACCCGGAATTGGCCAGGCGGCCCAGGCAAGCGAGTTCGATATGAACCAGGGCGGTCGCGTTGACCTCAGTCGGG
>JARGFS010000121.1 GCA_029211095.1 bacterium
AATCTATCGGGTAACTTTGAAGGTGCGCAAGAGAACACCCCCGATATCCGGGCATATTAAGTTTATTGAGGTTGAGATAACCAGATACCAGACCGACCCACACCAATTGATTGACGACTCCAAAGAGTAAGGACAATTCCAATGGCCGAGACAGTATATATTCTACTGGGATCAAATAGCGGGGACCGCGAACGCAACCTGAAGAACGCCATCTCGCGGCTTCGCGAGGTAGAAGGATTCGAGATCGTGGCTTCCTCGGGAATTTACGTTTCCGAGGCAGTCGGGATGGTTGGCGAGAACCCGGACTTTATGAATCAGGTCGTGATGGGAGACTTCCAGTTCCGTCCCAACGAACTCCTGGCCAACCTTGAAACCATTGAACTGAAAATGGGCCGCTCCGAAAAGGGAGAAAACAAGGCCCGCAATATTGACCTGGATATTCTTCTCTTTGGCGATGAAGTCATTGAAAGCGAAAATCTCTCCATCCCCCACCGAGAACTGCTCAACCGTGCTTTCGCGATGGTTCCCCTGCTCCAGATAACGCCTGACATTGTTCACCCTGTAACAAAAAAACCGGTGTCAGAATTCCTGAATGAAAAAGAGGCGGGCAAAGTCCTCCTGTTCAAAGATCATGTCGCAAGAAATATTTGAGTACAACTACATTTCGGTAGAAGGAGTCATTGGGGCCGGCAAGACAACCTTTGCCGGTATGCTGGCCGAGCGGCTTGATGCCGAGCTGATCAACGAAGAGGTCTTTGAGAATCCCTTCCTGGTTGATTTTTATAAGAACAGAAAACGGTTTGCTTTCTCCTGTCAGTTGTACTTCCTGATCTCCCGTTTCCAACAGCAACAACAGCTGATGGTGCGTGATCTATTTGCGCAACGGATTGTGGCTGACTATCTCTTTGCCAAAGACGGCATGTTTGCTTCGATAAATCTCTCCGAACGAGAACTCGCTCTGTACGACAAGATTGCACCAATTCTCTCTGAAAACATCCCCCGGCCAGACCTGGCCATCTACCTGCAGGCCTCAACGGAGACTTTGCTCAAGCGAATTCAGAAACGAGGCTATGCGTTTGAGAAGCCAATCGACTTTGAGTACATTGAGATGCTTAACAAAGCATATGACTACTACTTCTTTAACTATACTGAGACTCCCCTGCTGGTCGTTCGCACCGATGAAATAGATTTTGTGAATAATCCGCAGCACTTTGACGATCTCATTGAACAGCTGCATAAACCGATCAGTGGAAAAAAATACTACGCTCCCGCCGGAGATTTTGCCGCAGGATAAACTATGTCCAGAATGAAGAGCCGAAAGAAAAACTCTGTCCTGACTTTTCTCAAGAAGAAGTCCAAGAGGGAGAAGATCAGCGTTCTGACCGCCTACGATCATTTCATGGCCGGACTGTTGGATAGAGCCGGGATTGACTCTATCCTCGTCGGGGATTCAGCCGGAAACGTTATTCATGGGTTCGGGTCGACCATTCCGGTGACGATGGATATCATGCTTGCCCACACCGCGGCGGTGTCGCGCGGAACCGAGACTGCTTTTGTCATAGCCGACATGCCGTTCATGTCCTACCAGCCATCGATTGAGGTGGCAATAACGAATGCCGGGCGGTTCCTCAAAGAGGGCGGAGCCGAAGCCGTCAAGGTTGAAGGTGGGATTGAGATGGTAGATACTGTCAAGCGAATTGTCGAATGCGGCATCCCGGTCATGGGGCATATCGGTCTGACACCACAGTCCATCCATCGCTTCGGCGGTCCCAAAGTTCAGGGACGACAGGAAAAGTCCCGAACTTATTTGATGGAATCAGCTTTGGCACTCGAAGAGGCAGGCTGCTTCTCTATCGTGTTGGAACTTGTGAAAGCCGATATAGCGTCTGAGATCACTGAGTCACTGAAGACGGCGGCAACAATTGGAATTGGTGCCGGGGTTGGATGCGATGGTCAGGTTCTGGTTGTCAATGATATGCTGGGAATGACACCGGAAGGATTCAACCCGAAGTTCTTGCGCAAGTACGCGGACTTGCCTTCGATAATTTCAGAGGCAATTTCAAAGTATATCGCTGATGTTAATGCAGGCGATTTTCCCTCGGATGAGGAATCGTTCTGATTTCTGTAGGTCGGTGACCCTTGTGGTCCCGACAAATTCTGTATATACCAATAGACACCTGACAATTGATTGTCGGGAGGACAAGCCTCTTGACCTACGAACAGACACTTGAGAGCATGAGTGCCACGTTCCAACTCGTTTGGGCGTGATTCAGATTACTGAGGTTACTAACTTTGAAATCCGGGACAAAGCGAGTTTGACCCGGCCACCCGTCGGGCACTATTCTCTTCCTACTCTATGGGCAGCAATAGCGACGGCAGAACCGCTACTTAAACATACCTGTAGCGTAGAGGATGATCCACTCAAGTACTACCATCACGGCACCAAAAGAGAGATACTTCCAGACCTGTGACTTTGGTTTTTCCGGGGCCGGCGCAGCAACCGGTATTGGCTCGCGCGGTTTGGCCGCCTGATGCTGCCGCTGTTCAAAGTCATCCCATTCAAGCAGGAACTGTTCACAACTGTCGTAACGATTAGAAACCCGGATGGCCAGCAGCTTCCCAAAAATGCTCTTAACTTCCTGCGGCATGAGATTGCTGTTGCTGCTAAAGATCAGGTTGTTGCGGGTATCATAGTCCGGGTTGCGGCCAAAAATCATCCGGTGAAATATGACACCCAGCGCATATAGATCGGCCGATTTGGATTTTTTTCTCTCCGGCGCGGCATACCAGTTTCGCTTTTTCTCTTCGTCATAGTGGGCCGGCATTCCAAAATCAGAGATCTTGGCGATATCATCAGAATCAAAGAGTACGTTTGAAGGCCGAATATTCCCATGAACGATATTGTTCTTATGGGCGAAATCAAGACCAGTAGCCACCTGCAAGACTATTGCGGCCGCCTTTTCCCAGCTATAATGCCGGACCATACGGTCGGCCAGGGAACCGCCGGGCGCATATTCGCTGATAATAACGGTAGACTTGTTATCCCCGCCACTCCCAAAGACATTGACTATATTCTTGTGCTTGATTGACCTGAGAATGTTGGCCTCTTTCCGTCCAACTTCTCCCCGGCTATGTTTGCGGATTACATAAAGACGTTTGTTGACTTTGTTTTCGACCAATATTGTAGAACTAAACCGGGTCTCTTTGATCGTATCCAGATAGCGGCACTTCCCCATAAATGAGTCAGAGTTTTCTTCCAGATTATAGTCATCCGCCTTGGAGAGAGAAGAATCCGCGTTCATCCCTTCCAGAAGAGCGTCTTTGAGTTCAACCGCGGTCTGGAAACGATCTTTTGCTTCCGGCGCCAGGCATTTCTGAATGATGGCATCGAATTTCCAGTCTATGGAGGATTCCAATTCCGAAGGGAGTTTGAAATGCCCCATCGGTTTTTTGCCCAGGAGTATCTCGTACAGGATAACGCCCATCGCATAGATGTCGGTCGTCTGATCTACATTGGTGGAACTGATTTTCTGTTCCGGGGACATGTAGGCCAGAGTTCCCATGATCATGTCGGTCGCGGTCATTTCACTGTCCGGCGATCCGACCATCTGGGCGATTCCAAAATCGGCTACCAGCGCATTCCCCTGTTTGTCTATCAGGATATTAGCCGGTTTTATGTCCCGATGGATGACCCCGTTTTTGTGCGCATAGTCCAGTGCCTTGCAGACCTGTACCATGGCTTCGAGTTTGGTCTTGAGCGGAATCTTACTGGAGTCGATCACTTCCCTCATTGAAGTTCCATCGATATACTCCATCACAAAATAGTAACGACCGGAGGTAACCCCTTTGTCGATGACATGAACGATATTGGGATGATTCAAACCGGCGACGACAATGGATTCCCGTTCAAACCGACGCACGATTTCCTTGTCTTCGGTCATTTCCGCCGACAGGATTTTGATCGCGACTTCCCGGTTGAGCGAAGCTTGACGCGCTTTATATATCTCGGCAATTCCACCCTGGCCAATTTTGCTGACCAGATTGTAGTCCCCGATCTTGATGCTTTTTTTCTCTTCTACTGCTTCTACCATAGCTCTGTTTAAATCCAAAAAAATAGGGACATCCCTTTATGGGCTGTCCCTATAAGAATCGGCAGATCAGAGCTTTTTATTTAATCAACGCCATCTTTCTTGTAGAACTTCCGGCCAATGAAGTCAAGCGGTAGAAGTAAATACCGCTGGGGAGGCCGCTGGCGTCAAAATAGACCGTATGCTGACCGGCGCTCATGGGACCATCAATCAAGGTCCGGACCGACTGCCCGAGGATATTGAACACCTTCAGTTTAACATCGCCAGCCTTAGGAATGGAAAAGTCAATAACAGTTGATGGATTAAACGGATTGGGGTAGTTCTGGGCGAGTGAGAAGCTGGCCGGAAGAGCCCTTTCATCCTTGTCTTCAACCGACGTTGAGAGGTCAACCGAGACCGCTCCGTCATCTATGTTGGTGATTATCTCCGAACTGCTTCCGCTATTATCGGTTACTTCGGGCCGTTCCCAACGATACACGCCGGAACCCACAGAAATGGAGTCATTGACCGTAACTATCAGAGCGTTGGAACCAGCCGCCGCGCCGTGATCCACGTGGCCATACACGGTGGCCAATAGTCCGCTCGTTCCGGTAATTACCGGAAGCGGGTCCTGGAAGTTGGCCAGATAAGTAATAGTCAGCAGGCCATCGAAATTGCTGAAATCAGCTCCGGCCTGAAAATCTACCGATTTCATTGATCCGGAGAAAGAGACAGAATCAATATTGATCAATGAATTGTCAAATTTCATTGGGACTCTCATTCCGGAGAAGCTGATGTCATTGCCTGAGAGCCAGACGCCAAACTGGAAAGACTCGCCAGCCTGGGCCGAGACGCTGTCGATATTTATCGCCCCGTTATATGCTCCAAAAGCATTGCTCGGCATCATCATCCCAACCAGAAGAAAACTGGCAACTATTGTCATTAGAACTTTTCTCATATTACTCATTCCTTTCACACCAGACTTTCAAACCCTCACCGGGCCCTCGGACAAACCGAGTCCCCTTCTTTCCGAATCCCATTTACGCAAAGGGTGTGCCCCCATCGTCTTTTTGGAGAGACAGAACCGATTTGATCGATCAAACAGGCCAGTACAGGCCTAAACTGCTCTGGTTCCAAGGCTTACAAGCGGATACGGATATTGCGCAGGAAGGCGATTCTTCGCCCATTCTGTCCTGCGGGCTTGGAAATAATATAAGCTCAGCGGCCAAACCATGCAACCAATTGCAAAGGATTGGCTCTCATTTGTAATAGTCTGACTACCAGTCAGTTTTGACATTCACAAACAGGGTTTTATTGTCGCGCCAGACAAAGAAAATGACTTCTCCTGGCTTTTCTGACTCAATTCTGGCCATAATGCCCTCAACCGACTCTACACCATCGACGGATTCATTATCAATTCGCTGAATAATATCTCCGATTCCAAGACCACCAACATTGGATAGGCCACCCTGTTTTAACTCCGTCACGACAACTCCGTAGAATTCATCCTGATCGAGATTGAAAATCATATAGTCTGAGAAGACCATGTCCCTTACTTTGAATTCAAGAACTTTACTCTCGTACTCGGGAGCATCGGCCGCCGACATCGGGGTTGGCTCCAACTCCACGATCATGTTGATTTTCTCTCCGCCTTCGTCAGCCGGACGGAACATAGTCAGCTCCACCGAAGCATGCGGGCCCATTTCAGCGATAGACCGCTGGAAGACCGGGATTTTATCTTCCCGATCAACATCAACCGGTTGACCGTTAACTTCCAGAATAATATCACCGGTCTTAATACCCGCTTTGAAAGCCGGGGAGCTGGCCACAACATTATTGACGATTATCCCGCCCTGGCTATCCAGATTCCAGAAATCGGCCAGGTCGGCTGTCAGCGCCTGTAACGAAATTCCCAACCACCCGCGGTCGGTAGTTCCCTTCTGAGGTGGATCGGCAATGATCCGCTCCAGTTTTTCAGATGTAATCACGCCCAGGACCGGTCGTCCCATCTGCCCCATAGACTCAAGCATACCGCTCATGTCCATACTGGCCGAAGCGGGGTCGAGCACCAGGCCGAGGACACCTACCGCATTCATAGCTTTGTCAAAAAGGACCGAGGTCATCTGAAGGGTACTGAACCCGATAGTCAGAGGCATCTCTTCCGGAGATTCAATTATAGTTGAGATCATCCCGACATCGGCGGCCAGGGGCGGTTCAATATAATCCGGCAGGAGCATGTACAACGCCAGCCAATCACCCGTCTTAAACTGCGCGTTCTTGACAAATTCTACCGGTTCAAATGCATCATCATCGGTAGCATCAAGTTTGGCAAAGCCAATTTTGGTGAAGCGGTCCACGCCCATATAGGTTGCATCGTAGCTTCTGCCATCCTGCGTGCTGACTTCAATCTTAGTAGGTTCGGTTTTGATGTTCATACCACGCAACGATCCCCCGTTTTCACCAATCAGCGGCGCGCCGTTGAAAATCACCAAACCATCTTTGGAGACTATTGTCCCCAGGAAACTCTCCTGTTCCTCGCTGGAATTCATTCCGAACGAAACTTCGATAGTCATATCCAGAACGACCGTAAAACCGGACACCTTCTTCTCCAGTTTTTCAAAATCAAAATCCTGAGCGGAAAGGCTGGCCGAGCCAGCCAGCAAGAAGATTACCGCCGCAACAGCTGTGAACAGGGACTTAACTCTCATTTTCTTCCTCTTTGATTTCATCCGCATTCAGAACGACAAAGCGGGTTGCCCCGGAGCGATCAACAGTAACGAATATTTTTTTTGTCTCAGCCCCGGTCAATCTCTGATAGACAGTAATAAACTCTCCCAGGTTGGCCACCTGCTGTCGATCGACAGATTTGATAATATCACCTCGGCGGAGGCCACCGTCATCGGTGTCGGCCGATCGTTTGACTCCTTCTACGAACACTCCCAGGGAGTCTTTCAGGTTGTTTTCAACCTGCATCTGTCGCGTTATATGCTTTACCGAGATTCCCCACCCTTTGCATTCAAAAATCTCTCCCTGAAGGTCACCCAGTTCGCGGGTGGTTACGGTAAAACTGAATTCTTCATCTCCCCGAACAAGCTTCAGGGCAACTTCGCTCCCCGGAGCCAGAGATGCAATTTTATCATAAAAGAGGGGGAGTTCTTCCAGGAACCGGGCTGAAACCGGCTCGCCGTTGAATTCAAGGATGACGTCTCCTGCTTTGAGGAAAGCTTCGGCGGCCGGCGATCCGGGATCAATTGATGATACTAATACGCCGTTGTCCCGTCCGGTCCCAAAATACCCTTCGAGCTCCTGCAGCGCCTGACAATGCAGCCCAATCCAGCTTCGCACAACTTTACCATGGTCGAGGATCTCCGAAGTCACCTTTTTGACAATGTTCACCGGAATGGCAAAACCGATATTGTTGGCAAACAGGGTTGCCCGGGAGTTGATTCCAATTACTCTCCCCTGCATATCAACCAGCGGACCGCCGGAATTACCCGGGTTGATGGCGGCATCGGTCTGCAGCCAGAGATTATATCTACCGGTCTGTTCTCCGCTGGGCAAGCGGACATCGGACCCAAAGTAACGATCCCGAGTTGAGATAACCCCGGCTGACAGAGAGCGTGACAGCGACAACGGGGAACCCATCGCCAGCACATACTGGCCAACTTCGGCCGTATCCGAATCACCAAATTCCGCGACATGAATGGTGCCAGTATATTTGGAGAGGTCCAGCTTGATCACGGCCAGATCGGTCATCGGGTCACCGCCGATATACTCAGCCGGGACCAGTTCTTTATCTTCAAGCGTGCAGATAATTCTCTCCGCTTTGCCAGCCACATGGTAATTGGTGACAACATAGCCATCGGGATGGAAGATTATTCCCGAGCCAATTACAGCCTGTTTTTCCAGTTCCCCGGTGTTGTAGTTTTTGATAATCGGCTGGATATGTACCAGCGCCGGCATGACTTTGTCACGGGCAGAGAGTATCTGGTTCTGAAAATTGCTGGCCTGGGTAGCGGCTGCGAGCAGTAAAAAAGTGCTAATCAGTATTGTGTAGATTCGATTCACATTCACCTCAAGTTTGTTTCAATGCCCCTTATAACAGGGCGCTGGCCAAAAGGTTCGATCTCTGGTACAACTGGAGTGATAATAATGCTGTTGAGGGCCCAAAGACAATAAAACTTGGGCTGGCTTGGATAAGATATACTGTGGTCCCCTCTCGACCGAGCTCAGGGTGACTTGGGCCATCAAGGCGTCATGGAGCTCCGGTACCCCACCCTAAAGGGCTTGTTGACAAAGCCCTTTAGGGTGGGTTTATCATTCACCGACGTCGATCATCGATGCAAATAAACTACTGGCTGGTGTACGCCCCCGTGCACCAGCTTATCACTTGTTGGCAGACGAGGACGTCCGCCAACCACAAATCCTGCTCTTTCCACTAAGTCACCCTGGCTGTGCCAGTCACCCTGAGCGGAGTCGAACGGGTGATTGCTACAGTATAATCGCTAACTT